>JBOGZQ010000133.1:0-28487 GCA_050697375.1 Gaiellaceae bacterium
GACCGGTCGGCGCGCATCGACGGCCCGCTCGGGCAGACGATCGCCGGCTGTCTCGCCCGCAACCCACGCGACCGGCCGACCGCTGTGGAGCTCGAGCGCGCGCTCCGCAGCGAACGGTCCGCTGCGCCGACGGAGATCCTTCGGCGCCGGCGGCCGCGGCGGACGACGACGGTGCTCGCCGGCGTCGCAGCGGTGACGATCGCGGCCGGCATCGCCGCGGCGGTGTCGACGTCGGGCGGGTCGAAGCCGCCGCGTCCGAGGCCGGCGCCGATCGCGCCGGTCCAGCAGGCGTCGACGGCACAGCAGCAGGCGCAGAACATCGCCCGCTGGCTCGTGCAGTACTCGAAGTAGCTAGAGCTGGGGAGCCGGCTGCACCGCCGACTCCGCCTCGTCCGCCGCGTAGAAGTAGATGCCTTCGCGCGCGAGCGCGAGCTGAACGTCCTCGCGCGCTTTGTAGATCCGCCACTTGACCGTGGCGAGGGTGATCTCCAACGAGTCGGCGATCTCGGTGTACGAGAGCCCGACCACATCCCGCAGAAGGAGCGCCGACTTCAGATCGACGTTCAGGTTCTCGACGGCACGCCAGACGGCATCGATCGCCTCGAGCCGTTCGAACGGCGCGTCGAGCACCTCGAGCGCCGGCGCGTCATCGAGCTCGACCACCGTCCGTGGCCGACGCTCGACAGCGCGCAGCTCGTCGAGCACGCGGTTCTTCGTCACCTGGAAGAGCCACGTCGTGAACTTCGACCGCTCCGAGAAGCGCGGCAACCCCTGGTACACGCGCAGGAAGACCTCTTGCGTCAGGTCCTCCGCGAGCGCCCGGTCGCCGACGAGCCTGAGCACGTAGTTGAACACCGGCACCTGGTAGGCGCGCACGATGATCGAGAAGGCGCGTTCGTCACCCCGCTGCGCCTTCCGCAGGACGCCAGGATCAGGCTGGGGCAGCGACAAGGGGCCTCATGATAGCCCCCTTTTCATCGGTTTGCGACCACATTTCGGCCGGACATCTCGGTGGGCGAATCCAGGCCGAGAAGGGCGAGGGCCGTCGGAGCGAGGTCGGAGAGCTCCCCGTCCCGCAGCGAGAGGCCCTCGGCGGTGACGATCAGGGGGACGAGGCTCGTCGTGTGAGCGGTATGGGGGCTCACGCCGTCGTCCTCGAGGAGCTTCTCGGCGTTTCCGTGGTCGGCGGTAACGAGGCAGACGCCGCCGAGCCGTTCGACGGCGTCGACCACCCGGCCGAGGCAGGTGTCGGTCGTCTCCACCGCCTCGACCACCGCCGGGATGACGCCGGTGTGGCCGACCATGTCGGGGTTCGCGAAGTTGACGACTGCGAACGCATACCCCTTCCCGATCTCTTCGACGAAGCGGTCGGCGAGCTCGACCGCCGACATCGACGGCTTCTTGTCGTAGCTCGGGACATCGCGCGGCGAGGGGACAAGCAGGCGCGTCTCGTTCGAGAACTCGTCCTCGCGCCCGCCGTCGAAGAAGTAGGTGACGTGCGCGTACTTCTCCGTTTCCGCCGCATGCAGCTGGCGGAGGCCGTGCTCTGCGAGCACCTCGCCGAGGACCATCTCGACCTTCTGCTCGGGGAACGCGACCGGGAAATCGAAGTCCTCGCGGTAGCGCGTCATCGTCGTCAGGTCGACGCCGAGCTCGCCGAGCTTCTCGGAGAGCTGGCGCGTGCGGTCCGGACGGAAGTTGAAGAAGATCGCCGTGTCGTGCGCCGGATCGAGCCGCGGCCGCCCGTCGATGACGACCGGCTCGATGAACTCGTCGGTGACGCCGCTGTCGTAGCTCGCCTGCACGGCGGCGATCGGATCGCTTGCATGGTCTCCCTTCCCGTGCACGATCGCATCGAGCGCACGCTCCGTGCGATCCCAGCGCTTGTCGCGGTCCATCGCGTAGTAGCGGCCGGCGACGGTGGCGATGCGGTCGATGGGAAGCTCGGCGAGGTCGTGCACCGCCGAGTGCGGCGACACGTCGCGGCCGTCGGTGAACGCGTGGATCCACGTCTTCTCCGGCGCGAACGCCAGCAGCGCCTGCACGTGGTCGATGTGGGAGTGCACACCACCCTTCGAGACGAGCCCGAGCAGGTGCACGTTATCGCCTCGCTCGAACGCGGAGCGCAACGCCTCGTTCTTCTTCAGGTCGCCGCTCTCGATCGCATCGTTCACGCGCACGAAGTCCTGCTCGAGGATCCGTCCGGAGCCGATCGTGAGATGGCCGACCTCGGAGTTGCCCATCTGTCCCGGCGGAAGGCCGACCGCTTCGCCGGACGCCTTCAGCGTCGAGTGCGGATACTTCTCCCAGAGGTTGTCGAAGTTCGGGGTGCGCGCGAGCGAGATCGCGTTGCCCGGCCCGGGCGGAGCGCATCCCCAGCCGTCGAGGACGACGAGGACTACGAGGGGATACGTGCGGCCGTCTCGCATATCGCCTTGAAGGATTCGACGTCGAGCGAGGCGCCGCCGACGAGTGCGCCGTCGACGTCGGGCTGCGCGAGCAGAGCGGCGGCGTTGTCGGGCTTGACCGATCCGCCGTAGAGGACCGGCGCCTCGACGAGCGACTTGATGAACTCGTGCGCGTCCTGCGCCATCTCCGGCGTCGCGGTCAGACCGGTGCCGATCGCCCACACGGGCTCGTACGCGAGGACGAGGTTCGCATGCGGCTCGAGCACGGAGAGCTGCCGGCGGAGAACGTCCTCCGTCTCCCCCCGCTCGCGCTCCTCGAGCGTCTCGCCGACGCACGCGATGACATGTAGGCCGGCGGCCAGTGCGCCGCGCGTGCGCAGGCCGACGGTTTCGTCGGTCTCGCCGAAGTACTGCCGACGCTCCGAATGCCCGACGAGCGAGCCGCGAACGCCGAGCCCGAGCAGCATCGGCGGAGAGATCTCGCCGGTGTACGCGCCCTCCGGCTCCCAGTGCACGTTCTGCGCGTACGTCGTCAGCCCGGCCGCCACGCACTCGGTCAGACGCGTGAACGGCGGGCAGACGATCGCGTCGAGACCGGCGAGTGCCGCCGGCTCGGGGCCGTTGAACATCTTCCAGTTGCCGGCGATAAGCATCGTTATGACGGTATCGCCGCCACGCCGCGAAGCTCCTTGCCCTCGAGCAGCTCGAGGCTCGCTCCGCCGCCGGTCGACACCCACGAGATCTTCTCCGAAAGGCCGAGCTCGTTCAGCGCGCGCACCGAATCGGCGCCGCCGACGACCGAGAACGCGGCGGCGTTGCCTGCGACCGCCTCCGCCACCGCCTTCGTCCCTTCGGCGAAGCGCGGCCACTCGAACACGCCCATCGGGCCGTTCCAGAAGATCGTCTGCGCCGTAGCCAGCTTCTCTGCGAACGCGGCGCGCGTCTCGGGGCCGATGTCGAGGCCGAGCCAGCCCTCGGGGAGATCGTCGACGGCGTAGACGCCGGACGCCGCGTCCGCCTCGAACGCCGCGGCACCGACGACGTCGGTCGGCAGCTCCGCCTCGAAGTCGAGCGGGTTCTCGACGCGGAGCTGCTCGGCCATCTTGCCTCCGACGAGCACGGTGTCCGCCCGCCCGCCGAGGTGCTGGAGGACGCCGAGCTTGTCGTCCACCTTCGCGCCGCCTGAGACGAGCACGAACGGCCGCTCGACGTCGCCGAGGAGCGTGCCGAGGTTCCGCAGCTCCTCCTCCAGCAGCAGCCCCGCGTATGCAGGAAGCAGGTGCGCGACCGCCTCGGTCGACGAATGCGCGCGGTGCGCGGAGCCGAAGGCGTCGTTCACGTACAGGTCGCAGCCGTCCGCGAGCTCGCGTGCGAACGCCTCGTCGTTCTTCGTCTCCCCCGGATTGAAGCGCGTGTTCTCGAGCACGTGGATGCGCTTGTCGGGCAGGAGCTCGCGCAGCCGCTGCTCGACCGGGGCCATCCGGAACGCGTCGTCGACGCCTTTCGGCCGGCCGAGGTGCGAGCACACGCGGATGTCGGCCGCGCCCTGATCGAGCAGCAGCTGCAGCGTCGGCAGCGACGCGCGGATGCGCATGTCGTCGGCGACCGCGCCCTGCTCGAGCGGAACATTCAGGTCGGCGCGGACCAGGACGGTCTTGCCGGCGACGTCGGCGTCCCGGACGGAGCGGGGTATCCGCATCTAGGCGGCGACGGCAGCCGGCATCGTCTGTGCGATCTTCGCGACGAGATCGACGAGGCGGCAGCTGTAGCCCCACTCGTTGTCGTACCAGCCGAACACCTTGACGAGGTTCCCATTCACCATCGTCAGGTCGCTGTCGAAGATCGACGAGTACGAGGAGTGGACGATGTCGGTCGAAACGAGCGGCTCGTCCGAGTACAGGAGGATCCCCTCGAAGTCGCCGGTGTCCGCCTTCGAGTGGAAGAGCTCGTTGACCGCGTCCGCACTCGTCTCGCGCGCCACCTGGACCACGAGGTCGACAACCGACCCGGTCGGGACGGGCGCCCGCATCGACATCCCGTCGACCTTGCCCTTGAGATCGGGCAGGACGAGCCCGATCGCGCGCGCGGCGCCGGTCGACGTCGGGATGAGGTTGATCGCGGCCGCACGCGCCCGCCGCAGGTCGGGGTGCGGCAGGTCGAGGGTGCGCTGGTCGTTCGTGTACGCGTGGATTGTCGTCATGAAGCCGCGCTCAATCGTGTACGCCTCGTGCAGCACCTTCGCGAGGGGCGCGACGCAGTTCGTCGTGCACGACGCGTTCGAAATGATGTTGTGCTTCTCCGGGTCGTACTCGCGGTCGTTGACGCCGATGACGACGGTGAGATCGGGATCGGTCGCCGGGGCGGAGATGACGACCTTCTTCGCGCCCGCCTCCAGATGCTTCGCCGCGTCGTCGCGCTTCGTGAAGAGGCCGGTGGACTCGATCGCGACGTCGACCCCGAGGTCGCCCCACGGCAGCTGCGCCGGGTCGCGCTCGGTCGTGAACTTGATCTCGTTGCCGTCGACGCGGATGAAGCCGTCGCCCGCCTCGACTGGGACCTTCAGCGCCCCCAGGACGGAGTCGTGCTTGAGCAGGTGCGCCATCGTCTTCGTGTCGCCGATGTCGTTGGCGGCCACGACTTCGAAGTCCCCGCCGCGCTCCAGCTGGGCGCGGAGGAAGTTGCGTCCGATCCTGCCGAATCCGTTGATCCCGACCCTGATCTTCGCCATGACGCCGAGTCTAACGAGGGTCCCTCGCGCAGCCGTCGGTAGTTGTCCGCGTAGAGCGGCGGGAGACTGCGGCTGCGCTTGCGCTGCCGCTTAGAGGCTGCCCGGCTTGGCCGGGCAGCCGTCTTCTGCCGGCTCGCCCGCCTTTCCGCATACACCCATCGTCCGTGACACCCACCGAGGAGTCATGCATCACGTTGCGCGCGGAAAGGCGGGCGAGCCGGGAAGCTCCGAGGACGACCCTCCCGGCCCACTAACCACACCCGAGACCGTGGTGACGGACGGGGTCTGTATCCATCACCCGACGAGCGCGGACCCGCCGTTGCCGAGTATGACGACTGACGCAACGCCTGTCACGGCTGGCCGGCGAGCTCCTGGAGGCGCCGCAATCGCCGGTACGCGGACGCCTTCGTCACCGGCGGCCGGCACCGGCGCGCAAGGTCGGCGATCGACGACGTCGGATGACGGAGCCGCAGGACGGCGAGCTCGCGGAGGTCGTCGGGCAGGGCATCGACGTCGAGCTTGCGCAACGCCTCGAGCTGCGCGTGCGCCGCCCGGCCCGTGCGGACGAGGTTGGCGTGATCCGCGTTCGCGAGGCGGTTCGCGTCCGCCTTCGTCGCGGCGACGACCGAGCGCTCCTCGAGCACGAGCACGACGTCGCTCGCGCCCGCCGCGACGAGGAGGTCGGCGATGGCCTCCGTCCCCTTGGCGTACGCGATCGCGTGCCGCGTGCGCTGGAGCACGTGCAGCTCGGCACCTTCGCGCGCGGCGACGCCGGCGAGGAATTCGGCGCCCTCGATCTCGGCGGTGCGAATCTCGAGATGGGGGTCGCGCGGGCCGCTCAACGAGCCGGCGCCGAGGAGCGCGCCGCGGAGGTATGCGCGACGACAGCAGCGGCGCGCGAGCACGCGGACGGGCGGATGGTCGATCGGCCGGTGCGCCGAGTCGAGGACGCCGGCGCGATGCAGCGTCTCGTAGGCGTGCGCCGTGCCCTCGACATGGAGCTGATATCGCGTCGACCGGTCGAACGCAGGCTGCTGGTATGTGCGGATCTCCGACTCGACGTCGAACGCGCGCAGCAACGCGAACGCGCGGCGTGCGATCCCCGAGCTGACGAGATCGAGATGGAGCGCGACCTCGCCGCGGCCGCGCAGGTGCACGCTCCCCGCGACGTGGAAGAGGCCGGATAGCTCGGCGAGCCGGTCGCAGTCCGACTCGGGCGCGATGGCGGCGAGCTCGTTGCGAAGATCCTCAGAGAGCACCTTCGAGCTCCAGCAGCCGTCGCTTGTACTCGATGCCGAGCGAGCCGTATGAGCCGAGGCCACCGGCCGCGACGACGCGATGACAGGGAACGAAAAGGCCGAGGCGGTTGCGGGCGCAGAAGCTGCCGGCTGCGCGCGCCGCGCCGGGCGCCCCCGCGAGCGCGGCGAGCTCGCCGTAGGTGACGACTTCTCCGCGCGGAACGGTTCGCAGGGCCTCGGCGCAGCGGCCGAAGAAGGGACTGTCGTAGTCGAGGTCGACGGGCACCTCGTCGAGCGAGACGTCCTCGCCGGCGAAATACGCCTGGAGCAGCTCCACGACAGGGTGATTCGCCTCTGCTTCGACCGCCGCCGGCTTCGGCAGCTCGTGCCACACGACGCGGCCGCCGTCGAGGACGAGCTCCCCCACGCCCCAGCCGTCCGCCCGGTACGCCAGCTGCTGCAAGACCTCTCCATCCTAGAATCGCCTCATGAGCACCCATGCGATCTTCCGAGCCCCAGAGCCCTACAACGAGCCGATCCACACCTACGCGCCCGGCAGCCCCGAGCGCGAGGCGCTGCGCCTGCGGCTCCAGGCGATGGAGTCCGAACAGCTCGACATCCCGCTCGTGATCGGCGGCGAGGAGATCCGCACGGGCGACACGTTCGAGGCGGTCGAGCCGCACAAGCGCTCGCACGTCCTTGCAACCGTGCACAAGGGCGGCGCGAAGGAGGTCGAGCGCGGGATCGCTGCTGCCGCCGACGCGTGGAACGACTGGTCGCGCACGCCGTGGGAGGACCGCGCGGCGATCTTCCTGCGCGCGGCCGAGCTCCTGTCCGGCCCGTGGCGCCCGACGCTCAACGCCGCGACGATGCTCGGGCAGTCGAAGACCGCGCACCAGGCAGAGATCGACTCCGCCTGCGAGGTGATCGACTTCTGGCGCTTCAACGTCAGCTTCATGACGCGCATCTACGAGCAGCAGCCGGTGTCGTCGCCCGGCGTATGGAACCGGATGGAGTACCGCCCGCTCGAGGGTTTTGTCTTCGCGGTGACGCCGTTCAACTTTACCGCTATCGGCGCGAACCTGCCGAGCTCGGTCGCGCTCATGGGGAACACCGTCGTGTGGAAGCCCGCGTCGACCGCCGCCTACTCCGCGTGGTGGCTGATGAAGCTCTACGAGGAGGCGGGCCTGCCGCCTGGCGTGATCAATCTCGTCTACGGCAACGGTGCCGAGATCGGCGATCCGGCCCTCGCTCACCGCGATCTCGCAGGCATCCACTTCACTGGATCGACCGGCGTCTTCAACTCGATGTGGAAGACGGTCGGCACGAACATCGCCGGCGGCACGTATCGCAACTATCCGCGCATCGTCGGCGAGACCGGCGGCAAGGACTTCATCGTCGCGCATCCGTCCGCAGACGTTGACGCGCTCGCGGCCGCGATCGTGCGCGGCTCGTTCGAGTACCAGGGCCAGAAGTGCTCGGCGGCATCGCGTGTGTTCGCGCCGTCGAACCTCTGGCCCGACCTGCGCGAGCGGCTCGTCGAAGAAGTCCGCAGCCTCCGCATGGGCGACGTCGGCGACTTCTCCAACTTCATGGGAGCCGTGATCGACAAGAGCTCGTTCGCGACGCAGAAGCAGGCGATCGAAGAGGCGCGCTCGTCCGACACGGCCTCGGTCCTCGTCGGCGGCGGCACCGACGACTCCGACGGCTGGTTCGTCGAGCCGACGGTGATCGAGACGAGCGACCCCGACTTCCGCACGATGCGGGAGGAGCTCTTCGGCCCGGTTGTCACCGCGTTCGTCTACGACGAGAAGAAATACGAGGACACGCTCGACCTGATCGACGCGGGCGCGCCGTACGGTCTCACCGGCGCGGTGTTCTCGCGCGACCGGGCGGCGGTCGAGACGGCGCGCGACCGGCTCCGCTACGCGGCCGGCAACTTCTACGTCAACGACAAGCCGACCGGCGCCGTCGTCGGGCAGCAGCCGTTCGGCGGCGCGAGGGCCTCGGGCACGAACGACAAGGCCGGCTCGATGTGGAACCTCATCCGCTGGGCCTCGCCGAGGACGATCAAGGAGACGTTCGTCCCGCCGACGGACTACCGCTACCCGTTCATGCAGGACGAGTAGCACCGGGTGATCTACCTGATCACCGGCCCGATGGCGGCCGGAAAGTCGACGGTTGCTCGGCTTCTCGCGTCGCGTTTCGAGAGAGGCGTTCACCTCGAAGGCGACTTCTTCCGCCGAAGCGTCGTCACCGGCGGAGTCGACATGACGCCGGACGCATCGCCAGAGGCTTTCGAGCAGCTGCGGCTGCGCTATCGCCTGGCGGCGGCGGCAGCCGACGCATATGTCGACGCCGGCTTCACCGTCGTCCTCGAGGACGTCGCCGCCGGTCCGCTGCTCGACGAGTACCGGGCAATGATCCGCAGCCGCCCGTGCAAGGTCGTCGTCCTGCTTCCTTCACCGCAGGCGATCGTCGAGCGTGAAGCCGGACGGCAGGACACCGGCTATTCACACTGGACGATCGAGCAGCTCTCCGACGCCTTCGCGAACGACACGCCGCGCGTCGGCACGTGGCTCGACACCTCCGAGCTCACGTCGGAAGAGACGGTCGACGAGATTCTCGGCAACCGCGAGTCGGACTAGGCCGTTGCCCAGTGCCGATGCCGCTTCGGCCTCCGCACGGGCCGGCTGGCCGCGGGCTGCGTGAAGCCGACGGCGAACGCCGTGCCGTCGGGAGAGAGAGCCGCGGGGACGGCGGATCCGGCGCCGCCTCCGAGCTCGATCGAGGTCGCGCTCCAGCTCGCGTCGGAGATCGTTCCGACGTGGCCGTTCGCCGTCGTCGACGAGCCGCTGAACTGAACGGCGCCGAAGTTCGCGAGCGGAAGCTGGAGGCAGCGGCTGCCGAAGCACTGCGATGGCGCCTCCGCGATCCATTCCGCCGACGACGTGTCGAGGACGGACGGCGTCTGCTGCGTCGTGAACGTCTGTCCGGTCGTGACGTCGGTGAGCGTCAGGGTGGCCGTGCCCGCGGTCGTATCGGCAGCGACCTCGGCACTGATGGTGTCGCCCGGCGTGACCGCCAGCGGCACCTGCACGGAGCCGTCGGGCAGCAGCTCGTACCAGGCGCTGTACGACGCCCGGCCGTTCTGGCAGTCCGCCTCGGTGCCGGTCTGCTCGAGGCCGCCGTTCCCGGTCGCCCCGCCGAGGCCGACCCAGAACGCGGCGTAGCTCGACCCGGTCGCCGGACAGGTGGCGGCGGGCTGCACCCAGGCGCCCTTCACGTCGGTGAACGTCGAGCCGGTGACGGCGTAGCCCGCCCAGTTGCTGCTCGCGGCAGCAGCATGCACGAGGAGGAGGGCCAGCACTCTCACGCTTCACATCGAAGCGCGAATTGCTCGGTCGTGCCTAAGAATCGTGTACGGACTCGGTAAAGCGCTCGTCGCCGAGGGAGGCGACGGTGTCCTCGAAGGCGGCCCAGCGGCCGGCGAACGCCTCGACCTCGGCGATCGTCCGGACGAAGAGCTCCTCGTACCAGCCGTGGTTGCGGAGGTCGTCCTCGATCCGGTGGAGCGTCATGCCGAGGAGGCTAGACGGGCTCCGTAAGGGATCGGTCAAATCGCTGTAAGAACTACGCGCGGCCCGCCTTGTGCAGCTGGGCGTAGATTCGCCGCGCCGTCTTCGCCGGTACGCCGGGCACGCCTTCGAGCTCCTCCTGGGTCGCAGCCAGCATCGCGTCGACCGAGCCGAAGTGCTGGAGCAGCGCCCGGCGGCGAGCCGGGCCGACGCCCTCGAGCTCGTCGAAGAGCGACGAGAACCCGCGCGACTCGCGGCGCTGCCTGTGAAACCCGAGCGCGAAGCGGTGCGCCTCGTCGCGCACGCGCTGGAGCAGCTGGAGGCCGGGATTGTGCCGCGAGAGGACGATCGCGTCCGGGCGGCCGGGCACGAACACCTCCTCGATCCGTTTCGCGAGCGCGATGACGGCGACGCGCGGCAGGTCGTACGCCTGCATCGCCTCGAGCGCAGCGGAGAGCTGGCCCTTCGCGCCGTCGATGACGACGAGGTTCGGCACCGTCGTCCACGCGGGCTCCCCTGCGCTACGCGCCTTATCTGCACGCGCAAATCGGCGCGATATCACTTCCGCCATCGCCGCGAAGTCGTCCGGGTCGTCGCCGGCCGTTCGGATCGTGAACTTGCGGTAGTCGCTCTTCTTCGGCAGCCCGTCCTGGAAGACGACCATCGACCCGACGGGGTCCTGCCCCATCGCGTGCGAGATGTCGAAGCACTCGATGCGGATCGGAAGGGACTCGAGGTTGAGCGCCTCGCGCAGCTCTTCGAGCGACTCGACGCGCCGAGCACGTCGCTGCTCCGACTGCGCCTGGTCGCTCACGAGCGAGTGCTGCGCGTTCTCGTCCGCGAGCTGCTGGAGTCGCCGCTTCTCGCCCCGCTCGGCGGCCCGCACCTCCACCTTCGCCCCGCGCCGCTCGGACAGGAGCTCCGCGAGCGCTGACAGGTCGCCCGCATCGCGCGGGACGATGATCTGCGGCGGGACGCTCGGCGCGCTGCCGTAGTACTCGAGCCCGAACGACTCGAGGATGGTCGTCACGTCCTGGCCGGCGACGTTCTCGAGGTGGAATGAATGGCGGTCGACCATCTTGCCGCCGCGAAGCGGGAAGATCTGCACGACGGCGCGATCGTCCTCGGCCGCGAAGCCGACGATGTCGGCAGTGCCGACGGAGTGCCGCTCGACGGCCTGGCGCTCGACGAGATGCTGCACCGCGCGGAGACGGTTGCGATAACGGGCGGCGTCCTCGAACCGTTCCTCGCTCGCCGCGGCGTGCATCTTCTGCTCGAGCTCGCGCTGGATCGGCTTGACGCTGCCGGAGAGGAACTCGATGACGCTGTCGATGATCTCCCCGTACGCCTCTCGGGAGACGTACCCGACGCAGGGCGCGAGGCAGCGGTCGATGTGGTAGTCGAGGCATGGGATGCCCGAGTGCCTGCCCGGCTTCGGGCCTTCGCACGGCCGGTATGGGAACACGCGGTTGAGCACGTCGAGCGTCTCGCGCACCTTCTTCGCGTTCGCGTACGGGCCGAAGTACCAGACACCGGGCCGATGCCGCTCGCGCGTGAACATCACGCGCGGGTACTCGTCCTCGACCGTGACCGCGATGTACGGGAACGACTTGTCGTCGCGCAGCCGCACGTTGAACGGCGGCCGATGCCGCTTCACGAGGTTCTGCTCGAGGTGGAGCGCCTCCACCTCGCTGCCGGTGACGATCACCTCGACGTCGGCGACCCGGCCCGGCAGCAGCTGGATCTGCGCGCGGCCGTCGCCCGTCCGCTGGAAGTACGAACGGACGCGTGGACGTAAAGATTTCGCCTTGCCGACGTAAAGAACGTCGCCGTTGGCGTCCCGGAAGAGGTACACGCCCGGTTTCGTCGGCAATGCTGTGAGCTGACCTTGTACGCGATCCGTCACGGCCTCGTCACGGTAGCCGCGCTCCTTGCGCTGGCGCTCGCTCCCGCCGCGCACGCGGGCGGCCCCGCGCTGCTTCTCGGCGCGACGGAGGACGCCGTCAGCTCGGCAAACCCGGCGGTCGCCCAACAGCAGATGGATCTCCTCGCCGCCGCCGGGTTCCGCGCGGTCCGCGTCACGCAGGTGTGGGCCCCCGGCGAGACCGCGGTCCCGCCGTCCCAGGCGACGATCCTCGACAACGTCATGACCGCCGCGAAGAAAGACGGCCTCGAGGTCCTGACGACGGTCATGAACTACGGGAGCAAGACGACGCCGCTCAGCGACACCGACCAGGCCGACTTCGCCTCCTTCGCCGCGTCGGTCGTCCACCTCGGAGTCAGGCATCTGATCGTGGGCAACGAGCCGAACCTCAACCGGTACTGGCTCCCCCAGTTCGACGACAGCGGCGCCGACCTCGCGGCAGCCGCGTACGAGTCGCTGCTCGCGCGCACGTACGACGCGGTGAAGGCGGCGAATCCGGCGGTCGAGGTGATCGGCGGCGCCCTCGCTCCGCGCGGCGGCGACGTCGGAGGGGGAATCCGGCCGACGCACTCGCCGACGGCGTTCATCGCCGACATGGGCGCCGCCTACCGGGCGAGCGGGCGGACGACGCCGATCATGGACGCGCTCTCGCTGCATCCGTACGAGGAGCATTCGAGCATCGCGCCCGCCGCCGGAGTCCATCCGAACACGACGACAATCGAGCTCGCCGATTACGGCAAGCTCGTGTCGCTCCTCGGCCAGGCGTTCGACGGGACGGGGCAGGCCGGCTCCACGCTCCCGATCTACTTCGACGAGTTCGGGGTCGAGTCGCAGATCCCGCCTGCGAAGCAATCGCTCTACACCGGCACCGAGGTCGCGGTGACGGAACCGGTCGACGAGGCGACGCAGGCGGCGTACTACAAGCAGGCGATGCAGCTCGCGTTCTGCGACCCGACCGTGAAGGGTCTCTTCATCTTCCACGCCGTCGACGAGAAGGCGATGACCGGCTGGCAGTCCGGCCTCTACTACCCGGACGACACGCCGAAGACGAGCCTTCCCGCCGTTCGGACGGCAATGGAGCTCTCGCGCCGCGGCGTCATCGCAGCGTGCCCGGGGATGCACCTCACGCCGCACGCGCAGGTCATGCAGGCCGGACCCGTGCTGACGCTGACGTGCGACATCGACTGCACCTTCGTCGCGCAGCTCTACCGCGGCGCGGGGAAGCTCATCGTCTCGAAGCGGGGCAGCGCGACCGGAGGGAAGCCGACGACGCTGCCCCTGCGCGTGCCTGCGGCGACCGCGACGTACCGTCTGCGCCTGTCGGTCGTCGCTCCGGTGAATCCCGGCAAGGCGGGGCTGCTCCGCCGCGTGCTCGCGCCTGGGTAATCTTCAACGCGTGGAAGGCCAGTACGTCGCCTACACGTTCTATCGCGTCGACTCGGCGTGGCGGCGGCTGCCGATCGACGAGCGGCAGGCCGGCAAGGAGGCGTTCGCGGACGCGGTTGAAGGGTTGGCCGACCGCTTCGACGCGCTTCGCTGCTACACGACCGCCGGCGTGCGCCCGGAGGTCGACTTCTTCCTCTGGAAGATCACGCCGCGCTACGAGGACCTGCTCGAGCTCGGCACCGCGCTGAACGGGACGCCGCTCGCCGGCTGGCTCGAGACGCCGTACTCCTATCTCGCGACGACGAAGGCGTCGTCGTACACGAGCGCGCGCAAGCCGCGGAGGATCGTCCCGAAGGGGTCGCCCTATCTCGTCGTCTATCCGTTCGTGAAGGTGCGGCCGTGGTACGCGCTGCCGGAGGAGGACAGGCAGCGCGCGATGGACGAGCACATGCGCGTCGGCCACGAGTTCGCAACCATCCACAACCACACGACGTACTCGTTCGGGATCGACGACCAGGAGTTCATGACCGCGTTCGAGTGCGACGAGCCGGCCGACTTCATGCACCTGATGCTGACGCTGCGCGAGAGCGAGGCGTCCCGCTATACCGAGCGCGACACGCCGATCTTCGTCGGCAAGCACGTCGCAGTCCGGGACGCGCTGAACGCGCTCGACGGCGCCGGGGTTCGCGCCGAGGCTTAGCTGTACGTGTGCTGGTCTCTCCAGGTTCGCCACATGGCGAGCCCGCAGAGGACGAGCACGCCGAGGAAGGCGAGGATCTCGAGGCCGTGGGCGCCGCCGTACCAGTCGGCGCCAAGGTCGGCGATCGCAAGGATCGCCGCGCCGTAGAAGACGACGCGCGCGCGGGTCGACCAGTTGGAGATCTCCTCGCGCCGCTCTCGCCACATGAGGTAGATGAAGAACGCGATCGCGAGGAGGAAGGCGATGCGCGCGAGGATGAGCAGTGCGGTCAGCGTCGCCTCGAGCTGGAGGACGACGACGATCGCGACGACCGCGAGGATGATGAGGAACCCGCGCACCGTCGGGTTCATCCGCGAGAAGAACGATCTCATGTGCCGGTCATGTACGCACGCACTGCGAGCGCTCCTGCAACCAGGGTAGCGCCGGCGAACCAGCCGAGCCGGGCGCGCCGGTCGGCGGGGGCGTACAGCCAGGGGGCGAGCACCGCGAGGAGCGCGAGCGTCCCGTACAGGTAGTGGAGCCGCTCGGGCGCCCGCTTGTGCTCCGAGAGGAGGAGGAGCCCGAGCGCGACCTGGGCGACGAGGACGGACTGGGCGAGCGCGAGGAGGTGGGTGACGATCCCCCGCGGCTCCCGCCGGCGGAGATAGGCGACCCCGGCAAAGAAGGCCGCAGCCCAGGTGATCGCCAGTACGAGGAATGCGACGGTGTGGTGCGCCGTTAGCATCAGTCGGCGATGATCGCAGAGGGACAGGAGGCCCCAGACTTCGAGCTGGCGAGCGACGACGGCGAGACCGTCCGTTTGTCGACCCTGCGCGGCAAGCCCGTCGTCCTCTACTTCTATCCCAAGGACGACACGCCGGGCTGCACGACGCAGGCGTGCGGGATCCGCGACGCGTGGGGCGAGTTCGAGCGAGCGGGCGCCGTCGTGCTCGGCGTCTCCCCCGACGACGAGCGCTCGCACGTGAAGTTCCGGGACAAGTACAAGCTCCCATTCACGCTCCTCGCCGACACCGACCACGACGTCGCCGAGCAGTACGGCGTCTGGGGCGAGAAGAAGTACATGGGCCGCTCGTACATGGGCGTTAGCCGCTCGACGTTCGTCATCGGCGAGGACGGCACGGTCAAGAAGGTTTTCGAGAAGGTCAAGCCGGACACGCACGCCGACGACGTGCTCGCCGTTCTCGCCTCAGACTGACGCCGTGATCCGCGAGGAGCTCGCCCGGATCTTCCGGTGGGAGGAGCGCCACCGGCGCCTGGTCGCGCGCGTCCTCATCGCGCTCGGGCTGACCGTTCTCGTCGACGCGATCGCGAGCGTGCTGGTGTGGCACTGGGAGAGTGGCGTCAAGGGCGGCGACATCCACGGCTTCGGCGACTCCGTCTTCTTCGTCACCGTGCAGATCCTCACCGTCTCGTCCCAGATCAAGAACCCCTTGACTGCCGCGGGCAAGGTCGTCGACGTGATCCTCGAGATCTGGGCGATCTTCGTGCTGACCGCAGTCGCCGGTTCGTTCAGCGCGTTCTTCGGCGCCGGCGACTCCGGATAGGCCTCATGCGGATGAGAGGACTTGAACCTCCACGAGCTTTCGCCCACACGGACCTGAACCGTGCGCGTCTACCAATTCCGCCACATCCGCGCGGGTGGACAGTGTAGCCGGGTACCTTGTCCTTCCTGCGCCGCTTCGCCCTCGTTCTGACCATCGTTTTCTGTGCGCTCACCGCGGGCGGCGCGGGCGCGCGCACGGACGCATCGCCGGCGATGACCGAGGTCGTCGTGACGCTGCCGCAGCCGCCGCTCGCACTGGCGATCCTGCGCGATCGCACGCTCGCGGCGGCAGCGACTGTGCACCATCGCCTCGACGTCCGCACGACCGCCGCGGTCTCGTACATGCGCACGCTCGCGTCCGCACAGCGGACGCTTCAGGGGCGGATCGCGAGCGCGATTCCCGATTCCTCGGTCCGCTGGCGCTACAGCGTCGTGCTGGACGGTCTCGCCGTCGTCCTTCCAAAGGCCGACGTCGCCCGGCTGTCCTCCATCCCGGGCGCAACGGTCTGGCCGTCGGTCACGTACCACAGCCTCCTCAACACCGGCCCGCAGCTGATCGGCGCGCCTGCCGTGTGGGGTGCGAACCTCGCCACCGCGGGCCAGGGAATCAAGATCGGCATCATCGACGACGGGGTCGACCAGCAGCATCCGTACTTCGACCCGTCCGGCCTCTCGTATCCGCCCGGCTTCCCGAAGGGGGACACGGAGTACACGACGCCGAAAGTGATCGTCGCGCGCGCGTTCACACCCGCCGGCGAGACGTGGAAGTACGCGCGCAGGCCATTCGACCCGGCCAACTCCGACCACGCGACGCACGTCGGCGGCATCGCGGCCGGCGACTACGGCACGACGGCAACGCTCAACGGGACGAGGTACCGCGTCTCCGGCGTCGCGCCGATGGCATACCTCGGCAACTACAAGGTGCTGACCATCCCGACCGCCGACTTCGGTCTGGACGGGAACTCTCCGGAGATCGCGGCCGGCATCGAGGCGGCCGTCCGGGACGGCATGAACGTGATCAACCTCTCGCTCGGCGAACCGGAGATCCAGCCCGGCCGCGACCTCGTGGTCAAGGCGATCCAGGACGCCGCGGCCGCCGGCGTCGTCCCCGTCATCGCCGCCGGGAACGAGTTCGACCAGGGCGGCCGCGGGACGGTCGGCTCACCGGGTAGCGCGCCCGACGCAATCACCGTCGCCGCGTCGACGGAGAACGACTCCGGCGCGGCGGACGAGATCGCAGAGTTCTCGTCGAGCGGGCCGACGCCGGTCTCGCTCGAGATGAAGCCGGACGTCACCGCTCCCGGCGTGAACGTCCTCTCGTCGATCCCGACGACCAACTGGGCGTCGTGGAGCGGCACGAGCATGGCTGCGCCGCACGTCGCCGGGGCGGCGGCGGTTCTCATGCAGCGCCATCCGACGTGGACCGTAGAGCAGATCAAGTCCGCGCTCGAGTCGACCGCGGACCCGGTGCACGTGACGGGGACCACCACCGAGGTTCCGGCGACGCGCGAGGGCGGCGGCCGCATCGACCTCGTCCGCGCCGACAACCCGCTGCTCTTCACCGATCCGACCGGGCTCTCGTTCGGCCTCGTCAAGGTCGGGACGACCACGACGCAGACGTTGCAGGTCGCCGACGCGGGCGGCGGGCCGGCGCCCTGGACGGTGGCGGTTGCATCGCAGCTCGCGCCCGCCGGCTCGACGGTCGCGCCGAGCGCGCCGACCGTCGTCGCAGGGACGTCGGTCGACTTCACCGTCACCGCCGGCGCCTCGCAGGGCGAGGCGACCGGCTTCGTCCTGCTCACGCGGGGCACCGAAGTGCGCCGCGTTCCGTACTGGTTCTACGTCGAGGCGCCGCGCCTCGGCACCGAGCCCGCGCGCACGCTCACGCGGGCGGGCACGTACACAGGCAACACGCGCGGCAAGCCGTCTCTCGTCTCGAGCTATCGCTATCCGGACGGATCGGGCGGACTGCCGATCCCGACCACGCTCGGCGGTCCCGAGCAGGTCTTCCGCTTCACGCTGACGCGCACGGTCGCAAACTTCGGCGTCGCCGTCGTCTCGCACGCGCCCGGTGTGCAGGTGGCGCCGCGGCTCGTCATCGGTGGCGACGAGAACCGCGTCATCGGCAACACCGGCCTCCCGATCGACACGAACCCGTACTCGAACTACGGGAAGGTGGAGCCCGTCGTCGGCGCAGTCCTCCCCACCGCCGGAACGTACGACATCGTCTTCGACACGCCGACCGGCGCAAAGCCCGGTGCGTTCACGTTCCGCTTCTGGATCGACGACACGACGCCGCCGAAGATCAAGCTCCTGACCCGGACCGTGCGGGCGACGCAGGCGTTACGGCTCGCCGTGACCGACGCCGGCGCGGGTGTCGATCCGGCGTCGATCCAGGTGACGCTCGACCGGACGCTCTCCGACTTCCACTACAAGCACGGGATCCTCACGATCCCGCCGCAGCGACTCGACCCTGGGAAGTACAGGCTGACCGTGGCGGTCGCGGACTACCAGGAGACGAAGAACATGGAAGACATCCTGAACGGGGCGACGCCCAACACGCGGACGGTCACCGCCACGTTCACGGTGCGCTAGCGCCGGTCGGTCTCTTCGATCGTCGGCAGGTTCGCGAGGTCGCGCTCGACGCTCGCGGCGAAATCGTCCGCGTCGGTCTCCACCACGCGTAGCGTCGACTTGCGCTTCGCCCGCTGGCGTCGCTTGCGTGCGTCCATCCCGAGGAGCGGCTGCAGTCGCGGCCATTCGGCGCCCGCGAAAACCGCTACGGCCAACGCGAGCAGGGCGATGTACAGCCAGCTCACGCCCGGATCGTATCGAACGTCGGGCGCTCTCGGATCAGGCGACGGTCGTGCCGAAGAGCTCTTCCAGCTCGCGCTGGAGGTACCCCAGGTACGGCTCCGGGTCCATACCCGAGCCGACCGTTCGATGGAGGAGCTCGCGCGGCTCGTGCGTCCGGCCAAACCGGTGGATGTGCTCGCGGAGCCAGTCGGCGAGCGGCGCGAAGTCGCCGCGCTCGAACTGCTCGTCGAGGTCGCCGAGGTCGTCCTCGGCGCGCTCCCACAGCTGGACGGAAACGACGTTGCCGAGGGCGTACGTCGGGAAATAGCCGAGGCTCATGTCCGACCAGTGGACGTCCTGGAGCACGCCGTTCGCGAGGTCGGGCGGCTGAAGCCCGAGGTACTCGCGCATCTTCCCGTCGAACGCTTCCGGCAGATCGCGGACGGCAAGGCGCCCGCCGAGCAGGTCGCGCTCGATCTCGAACCGGAGGATGACATGCAGGCAGTACGTGACCTCGTCTGCGTCGACGCGCCGGAGCGTGGGCGCAACCTTGTTCAGTGCCCGGACGAATTGCCTCAGCGGGACGTCGCCGAACGACGGCAGCTCGCGCTGGAGCAGCGGATAGAAGTAGCGCCACGTCGACGTGCGCCGGCCGACGAGGTTCTCCCACATGCGGCTCTGGGACTCGTGAATCGCGGACGAGACGCCGTCGGCGAGCGGCGTGCGCACGAGTGACGGATCGATCTGGCGCTCGTACAGGCCGTGCCCGAACTCGTGGAGGCACGAGAGGATGCCGTGGATGTTGTCTTCGTCGAAGCGCGTCGTCAGCCGGATGTCGTCGAGCCCCATCGACACCTCGAACGGGTGCACGGTGTAGTCGAGGCGCCACGCCTCTTCGTCGACGCCCCACGCCTCGAGGATGGCGAGCGAGACCCGGTGCTGCGCCTCCCGTGAGAACGAGCCGTGCAGGCACGAGTCGTCGATCGGCTCCGCATCGGCGACCGAGCGGATCATCGGCACGAGCCGCTCCTTCAGCCGGTCGAAGATCGACTGCACCTCTTCCGTCGTCATGCCGGGCTCGTAGTCGTCGAGCACGACGTCGTACGGGTCGTCGTACGGCGCGAAGCACGCGACGTACTCGCGCCGCAGCTCGAGGTTGCGCTCGAAATGCGGGAGCATGACCGAGAAGTCGTTCTCGGCTCGTGCATGCAGCCAGGCGCGGTAGCCGAGCGATCCGGCGCGCTCGAGAGCCGCCTGGAGCTCCGGCGGGACGCGCACCGCCTTTTCGTAGTCGCGGCGCGCGACGCGGACGACGCTCGCCTCGAACGAGTCGTGGTCGTGCGCCTCCTCGAACGGACGCAGCCCCTCGATCAAGTCGCCGAGAGCGGGATCGACGCGGTGCTGATGGGTGACGGCCTCGACTGTCGCGCGCTGTTCAGCGCGCGCGGCGGCACCGGCCACGGGCATCTTCGTCTCTTCGTCCCAGCCGAGCAGGGTGCCCGCCCTGACGAGATCGTCGATTACCCCGAGCCGACGAAGGAGCTCGTCGAAACGGCTGTCCACGCTCAAAGCTCCCCGGGTTGGACTCGAACCAACAACCCTCCGGTTAACAGCCGGATGCTCTGCCAATTGAGCTACCGGGGATCGGCGGCGGCCATTGTAGCCAGGCTCTCGATCTCCTCACGCAGCTCAGCGACCTTCATCGCGAGCGGCTGGCGCCGCTCCGGAGGCGCGTTCCGAAGCTCCTCCTGGAGCCGACGCTCGTGCAGGCGGAGCAGCAGCTGTTTCGCCGTCGGCAGGGTGATCTCGTCCTCGTCCGCGCGTGCGTACAGCTCGGCAAGGAGGGCGGTCAGCTCGCCGTCGGCGGGCTCCTCACCGAGGAGGTGTGCACGTGCGCGGCGGTGGAGCGGGTCCGCGAAGTGCTCGGGGCCGAGCTCGGCGAGATAGCGCTTCAGCTCGTCGTGGGCCGCGACGCCGGCGAGCGCGCTGCGCTCGAGGCGCAGGCCCGCGTCGAGCAGCCGAGGCGACACGGCGAACCCGGTCGAACGGCCACGCGGGGCGAGTGCGGCCTGCGTCTCCGGCGGAAGGTCGAGCAGATCGGTGGCGAGCCGCCGTGCATCGAGGTGATCCGGCGAGTCGGCCTCGGCGTGCAGGAACGCCTCGATCGCCGTGAACGCGGCGTTCTTGTCGGTCGCGCGCTCGTGCATCAGGCGCACGCGATGCACGAGGTAGCTGACGGGTGCTGCGAGCTGTCGCTGGAACGCCGCGGGATCGTCTGCCGGGTCCGTTCCCTTCGCAAGCGTGACGACGTGGACCGCGAAGCCCTGCTTCACCGCGAGCTCCATGCCGCGCAGCGTTGCGTCCTGGCCCGCCGCGTCGGAGTCGAAGCAGAGATACAGCCGCTTCGTCAGGCGACCGAGCTCGCGCAGCTGCGCCTCGGTGAGCGCGGTCCCCATCGACGCGACGACGGGACTGAACCCCGCCTGGCGGAGCGCGAGCACGTCGGTGTTCCCCTCGACGACGGCCGCGCGGTCCTCCTTCGCAATCGCCTGCCGCGCGGTGTCGAGCCCATAGAGGAGATCGCCCTTCTTGAAGAGGTCGCTCTCCGGCGAGTTGACGTACTTCGCCTGGAGCGGATCGTCGTCGTGGAGCTTGCGCGCCTGGAAGCCGCGCACCCTCCCGCGCCCGTCCGCGAGCGGGAAGACGAGTCGACGCGAGAAGTAGTCGTTGCCGCGGCGGTTGACGAGGCCGGTGCCGAGCAGCTCGTCGGAGCCGAATCCCTCCTGGCGCGCACGGCCCGCGAGCGTCGGGCCGCCCGGCGCATAGCCGAGCCGGAACTGACGGCACACCTCCTCGCCGAGACCGCGACTCTCGAGGTACTCGCGCGCGAACGTGCCTGCGTCGCTGTCCCACAGCATGCGCTCGTAGAAGCCGGTGGCCCGCTCGAGCAGCTTCTCCAGCCGGTCGCGACGGCGCCGCGCGCGGTCCGCCTCCGGCGAGATCTCTTCGAACTCGAGCTCGATCCCGAAGCGCTGCGCGAGGAACTCGATCGCGCCGATGAAGTCGACCTGCTCCAGCTTCTCGACGAAAGCGATCGCGTCGCCGCCCTCGCCGCAGCCGAAGCACTTGAACGTGCCTCGCGCGGGCGTGACGATGAAGCTCGGCGTCTTCTCCTGGTGGAACGGGCAGATGCCCTTGTACGTCCCGCCGGTCTTGCGCAGGCGGACGTAGTCCTCCACGAGCGGAAGGATCTCGATCGCCGACTTGACCTGGTCGACGGAGCTGTCCTTGATGCGCGGCATCAGTACGAGAGGGCGAAGCGGTCGGTCATCCCAGCGACGTAGTCCGTTGCCTCCTCGACGCCGTAGCCGTGCGAGTCGACGAGATCCTCGAAAATGCGTCGGATGGTCGCGCGGATGTGCGCGTGCTCCTGCTGGAGGTAGACGCGCTCGAACATGAAGGAGCGCAGGGCGAGCATCGCGTCGCCGATCTCGCCGCTCTGCACGATGTCGCCTGCGCGGGCGGACGACTCGACGAGGTCGTGGACGAGCGTGTCGATCCGCCGGGAACCGGTCGCGCCGAGCGTCTCTATCTCCTCGGCCGGAAGGTCTCCCGGCGCGAGGACGCCGGCGCGGAGCGCGTCGTCGATGTCGTGGTTGATGTACGCGACGCGGTCGACGATGCGCACGATCTTCCCTTCCAGCGTCTCCGGGTCGTCGTCGCCGGTGTGCTTGAGGATCCCGTCGCGGACCTCCCATGTGAGGTTGAGACCGCGGCCGTCGCGCTCGAGGCGCTCGACGACGCGGAGGGAGTGCTCGTTGTGACGGAAGCCGCGGCCGCCGCGCTCGCGGAGGAGCTCGTCGAGCGCCTGCTCGCCCGCGTGGCCGAAGGGCGGGTGGCCGAGATCATGGCCGAGCCCGATCGCCTCGACGAGGTCCTCGTTCAGGCGAAGCGCGCGGGCGACGCCCCGCGCGATCCCGGTCGTCTCGAGCGTGTGCGTCAGACGGGTGCGGAAGTGGTCGCCCTCGGGGTCGACGAAGACCTGCGTCTTCAGCCGCAGGCGGCGGAACGCCTTCGAGTGGACGATGCGGTCGCGGTCGCGCTGGAACGGCGTCCGCAGGCGGCACTCCTCCTCGGGGAGGTTGCGCCCGCGCGACTCGTACGAGCGGACGGCGAGCGGCGACAGCCACCGCTCCTCGTGCTCGCGCACGAGGCTCTCGAAGGCATCGGCAACGTGACCGGCGAGCTCCGGCATCTCGAAGCCAGCGTAGTCGCTGAGGCGGAGGGTGCAAGGTGGCCGCGGTGGACCTGCTACACGCGTGAACATCGGGTCCCGACCCGACCCCCCTTACCCGCAATCGATCCTATTCGGACAGGTGTGACGGGGGTGTCGCAGCTTTGTGTCAGATGATGATCGGGACGGTGCCGCCGTCGGCGCTCCACGCCGCGCCGGTGACGTAGCTCGACCGCGGCGAGCAGAGGAACGCGATCACCGCGGCAATCTCCGCGGGCTCGGCGAGCCGGCCGAGCGGGCGCCCCGCCCCCACCTTGGCGAGCACCTCGTCGCGATCGCCCTGCTGGTCGGCGAGCCCGCCCTTGCCGAGCCACGCGTTCGTCGCAGTCGGCCCCGGCGTGACCGCGTTGCAGCGGACGCCGTCCTTCGCGTACAGGTCGGCGACGAGCCGCGAGAACGACAGCATCGCCGCCTTCATCACCGAGTAGTCCGGCATCGAGGCGGACGGACGCTTCGCCGCCGTCGACGACACGTTCACGATCGTGCCGCCGCCGCGTGCCCGCATGCCGGGCAACGCTGCCTGCGTCGCGCGGATCGCCGTCATGAGGTTGAGCTCGAACGACGCCTGCCAGTCGCCGTCGTCGAGATCCTCGAGCTTGCGGATCTCGGTGCCGCCGACATTGTTCACGAGGACGTCGAGCCGCCCGTGCCGGTCGATCACCTCCTGCACGACACGCTGGGGCTCCCCCGACTTCGCCAGGTCGGCCCGCACGTCGCCGCCGCTCCGTCCGGTACTGATCACGGTCGCGCCTTCGGCGCGCAGGAGGTTCACCGTCTCGAGGCCGATTCCGCCGGTCGAGCCGGTGACGAGGCACACGTGGTCGCGCAGGCCGAGATCCATCGCCTCGGTAACTTAGTCACGCGTGACCACGCTGCTGCTCGTTCGACACGGCGAGACCGACTGGAACGCCGAGCGCCGGTGGCAGGGCCACGCGGACGTTCCGCTGAACGCGCGCGGCCGCGCGCAGGCGCGCGAGCTCGCGGAGGCGCTCGTCGGCGAGCAGATCGACGCCATCTACACGAGCGACCTCAGCCGCGCGCACGCCACGGCCGAGATCGTCGGCGCCCGCCTCGGTGTTCAGGTCGTCACCGACCCCGACCTTCGAGAGATCGACGTCGGCTCGCGAGAAGGATGCACCGGCGAGATCGACGCACCCTGGGACGGCGAAGAGACCGAGGCGCACGCCGCTCGCATCCTCGAAGCCGTGCACCGCATCGCCGCCCAGCACCCGGACGGCCGCGTCCTCGTCGTGACGCACGGCGGGTCGATGCGCCGCGTCCACGAGCATCTCGGCCTCGAGGACCGGCTCATCGAGAACTGCGTCGTCTGGACGTGCGCCTACGAAGGCGGCGTCCTGCGGCCGATAGACTGACTGCGGGTGGAGGACTACACCGGGAAGTACAAGGGCGAGCAGGTCGAGGTGGCGCTCTTCGGCGGCGAGTACCAGGAGGGCGTCCTCACCGCGTACTGCTACGTCGACGAGGTCGCGCACATCGAGCTCAACGGCCACATTCTCGTGCCGCTCCAGAACATCGCCTCGCTCCACTGCTCGAGCCGGTGCGACGCGCCGCAGAACGACGACTGGCCGCCCCGCGGCTTGCTGGACGACGACGGCCGGGGCGAGCCGGAAGGCGAGTAGGGTGCCGCGCTGACCGCGGCGCGGAACATCGCGAAGGCTTGGCTTCTTCTCTTCGGCATCACCGGCGTCTTCGCCTTCGCCGGCTGGGCGATCGGCGGGATCCGGTTGCTCTCCATCTTCGTCTTCTGCGCGCTGCTCCTCGTCGGCGGTGCGTACTGGACGTTCGACCGCGTCGTGCTCGGGATGGTTCACGCGCGGGAGCTGCCGATCGCGGAGGCGCCGCTGCTCCACTCGACGGTCGAGCGCCTCGCGGCGCGCGCCGGTGTCCTCAAGCCGAAGCTCTACCTCATCCCCGACGGAATGCCGCTCTCGCTCGCGACCGGACGCGGGCCGGCGTACTCGTCGCTCGCAGTCAGCTCCGGCTGCATCGCCGCGTGCCCGCCGGCTGAGCTCGAAGGCGTGCTTGCACACGAGCTCGCGCACGTGAAGCATCGCGACGTGGCGATCCAGACGTCGGTGGTCGTGCTCGCCGCGTCGATGATCGAGCTCACGCGTATCGGTGGTTTCCTCCAGCGTCCGCTCCTCTTCGTCCTCGGCCCGGTCTCCGCCGCGTGCATGCACGTGCTGCTCTCGCCGAAACGCGAGTTCGAAGCGGACCAGCTCGCCGCCCAGCTGTGCGAGTCGCCGCACGGGTTGGCCGACGCGCTCACGCGACTCGACCAGGCGTCGGAGCTCGTCTCCTTCGAAGCGTCGCCCGCGACCGAGCCGCTCTGGCCGTTCAATCCCTTCATGGAGGACGGGCTCGCGGCACTCTTCGTGACGCACCCGAAGATCGAGGAGCGCGTCCGGCGCCTGCGCGCGAGCGACACGACCGAGGAGGCCGTATGAGGATCGCCGAGATGGAGTTCGCCGAGCGCCGAGAGTCACTCGCCACGCGCGCCGCCGCGCGCGGGCTCGCCGGCGTCGTCCTGTTCGAGCCGCAGTACGTGCACTACTACACCGGCTTCTTCTTCACTCCAACGGAGCGGCCGATCGCGTTCGCGCTCGCCTCCCACGGCCGCGGCGGGATGCTCGTGCCGCGGCTCGAGCTCGAGCACGCGCAGGCGAACACCGCAGTGCACGAGGTGGCGCACTACGACGAGTACCCGGGCGAGCGCCATCCGATGGACAGCTTGCGCGAGCTGCTCCAGGCCCTCGGAATGCACGGCGCGGTCGGCGCCGACCACGACGGCTACCCGTGGATGTTCGGCTACCGCGGCCCGGGCCTCGGCGAATGGACGCACGTTGCCGATCTGGTCGAAGATCAAATGGCGATCAAGAGCCCGGCCGAGATCGAGTTGCTGCGCGAGAGCTGCAAGTGGGCGAACCTCGCGCACACACTGCTTCAGCGCTACACGCGCGTCGGCGCCACCGAGACCGAAGTCGAGACGCGCGCCTCGAACGAGGCCACCGCCGCCATGCTCGACGCGATCGGACCCATCTACCGCGCCCAGAGCCCGTATTACTCGGGCGCGATGGCGGGCTACCGCGGCCAGATCGGACGGAACGCGTCGATCCCACACGCGCACGGCAACAACATCGTCTTCCAGGCCGGCGACGTCCTCGTCACCGGCGCATCGGCGCCGGTCTGGGGTTACCACTCGGAGCTCGAGCGCACGATGGTCATCGGCGCGCCGAGCGACGAGCAGCGGCGCATGTTCGACCACATGGTCGCGCTGCAAGACCTCGCCGTCGATGCGATCCAGCCCGGAGTCGCCTGCGCAGAGGTCGACGAGAAGGTGCGCGGGTACTACGAGAAGCATTTGCTCTGGGACAACTGGCGCCACCACGTCGGCCACGCCATCGGGATGCGCTACCACGAAGGCCCGTTCCTCGATCGCGGCGACTCGACGGAGATCCGTCCCGGAATGGTCTTCACCGTCGAGCCGGGGTTGTACGCGCCGAACCTCGGAGGCTTCCGCCACTCGGACACGATCGCCGTCACCGACGACGGCGTCGAGTGGCTGACGTTCTACCCGCGCGACTTGGAGGCGTTGACTCTCAGCTCGTGATATCGCGCGCGGGCACGCGCGACGAACTCGGCATCGCCTTCGATTCGCTCGACGAGCCAATCGACGAACGCCTGGCTGTACTGGTTCGTCCCGAAGCGCGGGAGATGGACGAAGTCGGGGTCGATGTCGTACGTCCGCTTGATCGCCTGGAACTCGTACGCGTTGATCGCCTTTTCTTCTGGCAGCCGGTTGTTCACCTCTTCGACGAGCTCCTTCTGGCGGTACGGATGCGTGACGTCGAAGTCGACGGCGCGATAGAGCGGCGCATGCATGTCGGTGGTGATGCGGATGACACGCTCGCCGCTCTCGTCCTCGCTCCGCTCGATTGCGACGATCTCCGAGCCCTCCGGTGCGGAAATGACTCGCTTGATGTCGACGATCAAGCGTTTCCGCGCGGCCGCGAGCCGGCGCTCGACGAACCTCCGCAGGTCGTCGCGGCTCGCAGGGACGCTGCGCGCGCCGTGGCGGAAGAACGCACCCTGCGAGTCGAGCGTGAGCGGCGCCTCGCCGGCGGCGCCGACGACGAGAGCCGGTCCTCGATCCGTGGACGCCAGCTCGACGTCGTCGAAGGCGAGCTCTCGTCGGATCGCGCCGACGTCGGGCGCCTCCGGCATGAGGACGACGCCACCGCCGACGTTGGCGAGCGCGACGACGTCCTTCAGCACGTCGCCGCCAGCGCTGAACGCGACGTACTTCGACGCCCGCGTCGCCGCGGCAGCCTTCGCCAGAAGCCGTTCGGTGTCGGCCACGCATGCATTCTCTCGCTCATCGCGGCGACCCGGTAATCGCCGCGACCGGACGTGCCGATAACCCGCCCATGCCAGTCAATCGCGCCCTGGTCCGCGTCCTCACCGTGATCGCCTGCCTCGGCTGGGCGATCGTCGTCGTGGCGGACATTCACGGCACCGGATCGACTGACCTGACGGCCGGACGCCTGGGTCTCCGGACAGGGGAAGCCGCCATGCTCGCACTCGCACTATTCGCGGTCGGGCCACCTGCGAGCGCAGGGCGGCGGTTCGCCGCCGCCACTCTCGGCATCTCTGCCGGGGCCGCCCTTCTTGCCTGGACGGTGGATTTCTTGCACGGGTTCGCCAACCTGTGCGTCGGGATGATGTGCGATGCGAACCCGCCTCTCCCGGGAGAACCGGACTGGGAGGCCAGCGTGGTCCACATGGGCTGGCTCGGGGTCGGCTCGCTCGTCGTAGCTGCGGCGATGCTCGTCATCGCCACCTTCGCCGGCCGGCGCGCCGCCGCGCCGGACCACTGAAAAGAGCCGCCCTCTCGGGCGGCTCTTCGAAGATAAATCGGCGGCGACCTACTCTCCCGGGAGGTTGCCCTCCGAGTACCATCGGCCCTGGCGAGCTTAACTTCTCTGTTCGGAATGGGAAGAGGTGTTTCCCCGCCGGTATGACCGCCGAACTGTCAAGGGCACGCCATGCGCAGCACCCTCAAAACTCCATAGCGACCCTGTCCGGTGTTCAAATCAAGACCTCGGGCAATTAGTACCGGTCAGCTGAGCGCATTGCTGCGTTTGCACCGCCGGCCTATCAAGGTCGTAGTCTCCGACCGCCCTTACTCCCTCGAGGGGATGGGAGCTCTCATCTCGAGGTGGGCTTCCCGCTTAGATGCTTTCAGCGGTTATCCCATCCGGACGTGGCTAATCAGCAGCGCCGTTGGCACGACGACTGATACACCAGCGGTCCGTTCGTCTCGGTCCTCTCGTACTAGAGACGACTCCTCTCAAAGCTCCAGCGCCCATGGTGGATAGGGACCGAACTGTCTCACGACGTTCTGAACCCAGCTCGCGTACCGCTTTAATGGGCGAACAGCCCAACCCTTGGGACCTGCTTCAGCCCCAGGATGCGACGAGCCGACATCGAGGTGCCAAACCTTGCCGTCGATGTGGACTCTTGGGCAAGATAAGCCTGTTATCCCCGGGGTACCTTTTATCCGTTGATCGACCACGCTTCCACATGCCATGGCCGGGTCACTAAGCCCTGCTTTCGCACCTGCTCGACTTGTTGGTCTCGCAGTCAAGCTCCCTTGTGTCTTTGCACTCGACGCCTGATGGCCAACCAGGCTGAGGGAACCTTTGGGCGCCTCCGTTACACTTTAGGAGGCGACCGCCCCAGTCAAACTACCCACCTGACGCTGTCCCCGACCCGGATTCACGGGCCTGGGTTAGAGCCTCAATACATGAAGGGTGGTATTTCAAGGTTGACTCCACCGAAGCTGACGCCCCGGCTTCCAAGTCTCCCACC
>JBOGZQ010000134.1:0-6166 GCA_050697375.1 Gaiellaceae bacterium
GTGCAGGCCCTAGGCGCAGACTTCGTCGCGATCTCCGCCCACAAGATGTGCGGACCGAGCGGCGTCGGCGCGCTCTGGGGGCGCGGCGAGCTGCTCAACGCGATGGAGCCGTTCCTCACCGGCGGCCACATGATCAACTCGGTGAGCCTCGACAAGACGACGTGGGGCGAGCTGCCGCACAAGTTCGAGGCAGGGACGTCGCCGATCGTCGAAGCGTTCGGCATGGGCGCGGCGGTCGACTACCTCGAGGCCGCGGGAATCGAGGCGATCGAGGCGCACGAGCATGAGCTCGTCGCGTACGCGCTCGGGCGGCTGAGCGAGGTTCCCGGAATTACCTTGTACGGGCCGCCTGCCGAGCGGCGGGCGGGCGTCGTCTCGTTCAACCTCGCCGACATCCATCCGCACGACGTGGCGCAGATCCTCGACCGCGCGGGCGTCGCGATCCGCGCCGGGCACCACTGCTGCCAGCCGCTCATGCACAAGCTCGGCGTCGCGGCGACGAACCGCGCCAGCTTTTACCTCTACACCGTGCCCGAGGAGATCGACCAGCTCGTCGACGGCCTGCACACGGTCCGTAAGGTGTTCGCGTGAACGAGTTCGAGCAGATGTATCGCGAGGTCATCCTCGACCATTACAAGAACCCGCGCGGGCACGGCACGCTCGAGCATGCAGACGCGGAGGCGGAGGGGCAGAACCCGCTGTGCGGCGACGAGGTCTCGATCTACGTCGCGTTCGGCGACGACGGCGAGACGATCGACGAGGTGAAGTTCTCCGGCCGCGGCTGCGCGATCTCGCAGGCGGCGACGTCGATGCTCACCGAGATGGTGCAAGGGCGGAAGGCGAGCGACGTGGCGACGCTCGACAAGGACGAGCTCCTCGATGAGATCGGCATCCCGCTCACGCCGGTGCGCCTCAAGTGCGCGATGCTCGGCCTCACGACGCTGAAGATCGCGCTGCACAAGGCGAAGGGCACGCCGCTCCCGCCGGGCACCGACGATCTCGAGCTCATCTGACGTTGGCGGACATCGACGTCGCGCCGGCGGACTCGTTCCCGCCCGGCTCCACCAAGCTGATCTACGCCGGGCCGACGCTGACGATCGGCGTCTACAACTGCGGCGGCGAGCTCTACGCGATCGAGGACCGCTGCTCGCACGACGACGGCCCCCTGTGCGAGGGCGACTGGGACGAAGACGAATGCCGTGTGATCTGTCCGCGCCACGGCTCCGCGTTCGACCTGGCGACCGGACAGCCGAAGTCGCTTCCGGCCTTCGAGCCTGTGGCGACCTACCCTGTACGGATCGCGGACGGCATGGTCAAGGTCCATGTCGCCTGACGGCCGCATCCGCTGCTGGCCGACGACCGACCCGCTCTACCTCGCCTACCACGACGACGAGTGGGGACGGCCCGTGCGCGACGAGCGCGGCCTGTACGAGCGCCTCTGCCTCGAGGGCTTCCAGTCCGGCCTCGCCTGGATCACGATCCTGCGGAAGCGGGAGGCATTCCGCGCCTCGTTCGCGAACTTCGAGCCGGACGCGGTCGCGCACTTCGGAGAGCGCGACGTGCAGCGGATGCTCGGCGACGCGGCCATCGTCAGGCATCGCGGGAAGATCGAAGCGGCGATCGCGAACGCGCACGGAGTCCTCGCGCTGCGCGAAACGGATACGCCCCTCCCGGAGCTCATGTGGGAGTACCGCGACCGCGACGAGGCCGGCGCCAAGGAGCTGTCGAAGCGGCTGAAGTCCGCGGGCTTCCGCTTCGTCGGCCCGACGACCGTGTATGCCGCCATGCAGGCCTGCGGGATCGTCGACGACCACGTCGCGGACTGCTGGGTCCGCGACGATGTGGAACGTGCTCGACGATCGCGTTAGATCCGTCCTCGAGCGCCTCGAGCGCGAGGACGCCGACGAGCGCGAGCGCGGCCTTCCCGCTGCCCTGCGCGCGCGCCAGGTCGCGCCGTCGACCGGACGGTTCCTCTTTGCGCTCGTCGCGCCGCAGACCGACTGCGAGGTGCTCGAGATCGGCGGCTCGCGCGGCTACTCGTCCATCTGGCTCGCCGCCGGCGTGCGCCACCTCGGGGGCCGCGTCCTCTCGCTCGAGAACGACCCGGCGAAGGCGGAGGCATGGCGGAGCAACGTCGCCGAGGCCGGCCTCGAGGAGTGGGCGGAGCTCGTCGAGGGCGACGCGTTCGACACGCTCGAGCGGCTCGGCGACGTGTTCGACGTCGTCTTCCTCGACGCCGAGAAGGACGACTACGAGCGCCTCTTCTCCCTCGCTCGAGCCACGCTCGAGCCCGGCGGGCTCGTCGTCGCCGACAACGTGCTCTCGCACCCGGACCCGCTCGCGCAGTACTCGGCCGCGCGGCAAGCGGACGCGACGCTCTCGAGCGTCACCGTCCCGCTCGACCGCGGCCTCGAGCTGAGCGTCATCCTGCGCTGATATAAAGGGATCACCGCGGAAAGGAGGTGGTCCGAGAGTGACATCAAGTATTTCGGCCAGTGGAGGTACCAGCGGGTAGAGGCGCAGTCCCCGGGACCACCGGGAATCGCCTAGCCAGCGTGGGGGACAGAGTGCGACTCTGCCGAAACCACCGTTGGTAACCGGATTGGGGCCGCCCCTCGGGCGGCCCCTCTCTTTTGCCTACTAGGCCGCCGAGGCAACGGCGTCGGCGGCGAGGACGAGCGCCTCGAGCTGGGCCTGGAGCCCATCGAGGACGGCTTCGTCGAAGCCCTCGTGTGCGCGTGGGACCGGAAGCTCTCCCTCGACGACGCGCGCCCCGGCGATGCCGAGGATGCGCCGCAGGTCCTGCTGCGCCCAGAGGGCGCCGAACTGACCCGTGCTGGCGCCGACGACTGCGACTGTCTTGTTCAGGAGCGGCGCCTCGCCCTTCGGGCGCGACGCCCAGTCGATCGCGTTCTTCAGTCCGCCCGGGACGGAGCCGTTGTACTCCGGCGTCGAGAAGAGGATCGCGTCCGCCGAGCTCCAGTCGGTGCGGAGCCGGCGGACGCTCTCCGGAACGTCTGCCTCGAGATCCTGGTCGTAGATCGGCAGGCCGGCGAGGCCGTCCCAGAGCTCGACCACGACGTCGTCGGGAGCGGCCGCAGCGGCGGCGCGCAGGAGCTCCGTGTTGTGCGAGCCGGCCCGAAGGCTGCCGGAAACGGCCAGGATCCTCATGTTCAGGCGGCCTGCTTGACGAGCGCGAGCTCGGCCGTGAGCTTGACGTCGTCGCCGAGGTAGTTGCCGCCGCCCTGGTTGGGGGCGTTCCAGCTGACGCCGAACTCGTTGCGGTCGACGGTCGCCTCGAGAGTGATCCCGACGCGCTCGCGGCCGAACGGGTCGACGTTCGGCTCCGAGACGGAGGCCGAGATCTCAACCGGGCGGGTGACGCCCTTGATCGTCAGCTCGCCGCGCTCGAGGTCGGTGGTCCGGAAGGCGATCTCCGGGAACCGGGACGCGTCGAAGAAGTCCGGGGTCTGGAGATGGCCGTTCAGCTGCTCGTCCTTGACGTCGACGCTTGCGACCTTCGCGGAGCCCTCGAGAACGCCGTCGGAGACGGTTGCGGAGTAGTCGCGGAAGCCGCCGCGGAACGTGTTCGTGCCCGCGTAGGCGATCTGGAACGCGACGTTCGAGTGGACCGGGTCGGCGCTCCACGTTCCGGTGGGGATGGAATGCTTGGTGATGGTGGACATGCGGTTCGCTCCTTGGTATAGTTGAGTGCACAAGCAATATAGCGAGGGAAGCGTGACAAGTCAAGTATTGAGGACGCAAACAGATCACCGGAGCTGGGTCCGGCTCCTGCGGGCGCACGCCGCCCTCACGCGCGAGCTCTCGAGTCGCCTCGAGAGCGCCCAGGGTCTCTCGCTGCGCGACTTCGACGTCCTCGTTCAGCTGTACGACGCCCCCGACCGGCGGCTGCGCAGGATCGATCTCGCGCGCACGGTCATCCTCAGCCCGTCCGGAATCACGCGGCTGCTCGAAGGCCTGGAGCGGGCCGGCTGGGTGGCGAAGCACCACTGCGACACCGATGCCCGGGTCACGTACGCCGTGCTCACGGACGCCGGAGTGGCAAAGTTCGAGGAGGCGCGTACGAGCCACGTCGCCGACCTCGAGGAGCTCTTCGTGTCCCGGTTCAGCGAAGACGAGCACGAGCACCTCGCCGAGCTTCTGGGCCGCCTCCCGATGGCCGACGCCGGCACCTGCAACGCATGAGCCACGCATTCACCTCTCTCGACGAGCTCGGCGACGGCCCCGGTTTCCGCAAGGTGCGGCAGGCCTTGGACGTGACCGCATTCGGCGTCAACGGCGTCGTGTACGCACCCGGGCACGAGGGCTTCGAGCACTACCACGACACCCAGGACGAGCTTTACTTCGTCCACCGCGGCCGGGTGCGCGTCGAGGTCGGCGGGGAAACACGCGACGTCGGCGAGGGGGGCATGTTCCACGTCGCGTCGACGACGCCGCGCAAGGTCTCGAACCCGTTCGGCGAGGAAGCCGTTCTCTTCGTCGTCGGCGGCAGCAACGGCTACGTCGAGCGCGACGGGCACCTCGTCGACGAGGCCGACCTCGAGCGCCGCTCCAACTTCGGCAAGAGCTAGAACCGAACGACGGTGCGAATGCCGTCGAGCCCGACCGTCTCGAGCGCGGCCGGCGTCTCCTCGAGCGGGATCGTCCGCGAGACAAAACGGGCGAGGTCGATCTTCCCGTCGAGCGCGGCCTGCGCGAGGAACGGAAAATCCTCTTGCGGGATCGTGTCGCCGCCGTGCGTGACGGCGATCGTGACCTTCGGGGCGAACACGTCCTCGTAGAGGTCGATGCCGAGCTTCGCGCCCGGCGCGGGGAGACCGACGAGCGTTGCGGTGCCGGCGTAGCCGCACATGCGCACGGCCTGGTCGAGCCCGGCGGCCGCGCCGACGGCGCTGAACGCGTAGTCGACGCCGCGCGTCAGCTCGCGCACCTGCTCGACCGGGTCGCAGGCGGATGCGTCGACGACGTCGGTCGCGCCGAGCTCGCGCGCGAGCTCGAGCTTCTCCGGCGCGAGGTCGACGCCGATGATCCGCGACGCGCCTGCGAGCCGCGCGCCCTGCACGACCGCGAGCCCGACGCCGCCGCAGCCGATGACGGCGACGGTCGCACCTTCGCGGACGGGCGTCGCCCAGAGCGCTGCGCCGGCTCCCGTCGAGAAGCCGCACGCGAGGAGCGAGGCTTGCTCGATCGGCAGGTCGGCGGGGATCTTCACCGCGCACGCCTCGTGCGCAATCGCATAGTCCGCGAGCGTGCCACAACGCAGAACCGGCGTCAGCAGCGCCCCGTCGGCGCGATGCGCGCGCGGTTTCGCGTGGAGATTCCGCGAGCAGCGGCGCGCGTCGCCGCGCGTGCACGATGGGCATCTCCCGCACGGTGCGCGCCAGGCGATGACGACTCGGTCGCCGGGCGCGACCATCGTCACCTCCGCGCCGACCTCCTCGACGACCCCTGCGCCCTCGTGACCGAGGAGGATCGGGAAGGTCATCCCCCACCCGTGCGTCTCGATCACGTGCACGTCGGAATGGCAGAGTCCGCACGCCTCGACGCGGACGAGGACCTCGTTCGCGGCCGGCGGGTCGAGCACGATCTCCTCGACGCGCGGCTCGGCGCCCGCTTCGGCGTAGACGACGCCTCGCGTCACGTGACCACGCGGCGCAGCTGCTCGTCGAGCGAGACGAGCGGCAGCTGGAACGTCTCCACCGCGCTCGGATCGGTGACGACGTTGTCGCCGAGCTCGAGCATCGTCAGCTGGTCGCGCGTCACCGGCGCGCCCGGCAGACGCTCGACGAGCGTCGCCTGCGCGCGCAGAAGCCCGACCGGGACGTGCACGGATGGGCGACGCGTGCCGAGCACGCGCTTCAACCTGCTCCAGAAGTCGTTCCAGGTCACCGCTTCAGGGCCGCCGATCTCGAACACGCGGCCTGTCGCTGCGGGAGTGTCGAGCGCGCGTGCGTAGTACTCGGCGACGTCCTCGACCCAGATCGGCTGCATTCGCGTCGTCCCGTCCCCGACGATCGGCGTCACCGGCGCGAAGCGCGCGAGGCGCACGAACGTCGGCAGCACGCCTCCGTCCTCGCCGAAGACGAAGCTCGGCCGGAAGACGACGTAGTCGAGGCTCGACGAGCGAACCGCGCGCTCCATCTCC
>JBOGZQ010000135.1:0-20570 GCA_050697375.1 Gaiellaceae bacterium
CGTCGTCCCAGAACACCGCCTGCGTCCCGTTCCCGTGATGCACGTCGAAGTCGACGATCGCGACGCGGTCGCACCCGGACGCACGCGCCGCGATCGCGACGTTGTTGAAGATGCAGAAGCCCATCGCGCGATCGGGGAAGGCATGGTGTCCGGGCGGGCGCACGAGCGCGAAGCCGCCGCGCCGCGCCGCCTCGATCGCAACTCCCGCGGCGAGGGACGCAGCCTCGAACGTCGTCTCGGTCGCGATGGTGTCGCCGTCCAGCCACACCGGCGCGTCGATCGCGCGAATCCGCTCTATATATTCACGCGCGTGTACCAACTGCAGCTCGTCGTCGGTCGCCGCGCGCCCCTCGCTCCAGCCATGCCGGTGCTCGAGGAGGACGGCGAGCCGCTCCGGCCGCTCGGGGTGGTGGCCGGTCGGATGCAGGCGCGCGAGCGCAGGATGGGTCAGGACGTCGATCGGACGGTCTCGGCGAGCGCGTCGACGTTCCCACCCGCGCGGCCGAGGAGGTAGCAGAGGAGCGGTGCGTTCCGGCGGTCGCCGCTCTCGTGCGCCGCGACCCGCGCCAGCTCGAGCAGCGTCTCCATCTCCGGCTCGCTCAGCCCCTGGACGCCGAGCGCCTCCGCCTGCCGCGTCAGCCATTCGTTCATGCCAAGGACGCTAACCGGTCGGCGAGCTGGTTGAGCCCGAGCCCCCTGACGAAGGTGGACGCCTCCGCCCAGGTAGGTGACTGTTCTGCGAGGGGAGGAAGAGGAGCAGAGGCGTCCATTGCAGCGATTCGCCGGTAGAGGCGCAAGTCCTCCGCCTCCGCCGCGAACCGGCCGGCGCCGAGGGCGTCCTCGAGCGAGCCGAACTCGCGCAGCACCTCGGCCGCCTTCTTCGGGCCGATGCCGCGCGCGCCGGGCAGCTTGTCCGACGGGTCGCCGCGCAGCGCGATGAGGTCGGGCACCTGCTCCGGCTCGACGCCGTAGCGCTCGCGCACCCCGGCCGGCCCGATCCGAGCGATCTCGCTCACCCCGCGCGTCGGCTGGAGCACGGTGACGCGGTCGGACACGAGCTGGAACGCGTCCCGGTCGGACGTCGCGACGAGCACGTCGCCCGGCCACGTCTTCGCCGCCGCGGCAAGGAAGTCGTCCGCCTCGTATCCGTCCGCCTTCGCGGCGGCGAAGCCGCACGCGCGCACGACGTCGGGCAGCACCTCGAGCTGCTCGAGGATCGACTCCTCGAACACGCGGCCCGACTGGTAGGCGGCAAACGCCTCGTGCCGGTACGTCGGGACGGTGAGCGTGTCCCAGCCGACGAGTACCGCGCCCGGCTGCTCCGCCTCCCACAGCCGCGTGAGCATGTTCGTGAAGCCGACGACCGCGTTGAGCCGGATCGACTTCGGCAGCGCGTGGTACGCGCGGTGCGCGAACGAGTCCCCGTCGACGACGAGGAGCGTGCTCACAGTGACGCCTCGAGCTCGGCGATGCGCGCCATCAGCCGCTCGGTCGCCTCGTGCGGATCGAGGCCCGCGATATCGACGGGGATTCCGTATACGACGCGCAGCGGCCCGAGCCGGAGCAACCTGTCGGTGCCCTTCACCGCGGCAGGAACCAGAGGGACGCCTGCCTCGATCGCGATGCGTGCCGCGCCCGAGCGCGGACGCGCTTCGAACCGCTTCACGAGGCCCTTTGCGCGCCGCGTCCCTTCGGGGAACATCGCGACGACGTCGCCTTCTTGCGCGAGCCGGACCGCGGTTGCGATCGCTTCGGCGTCCTGCTGCCCCCGTCGGACGGGAAACGCTCCGACGCCGTTGAGGACGAGCGTCAACGGGAACCAGTACAGCTCCGACTTCGCCATGAAACGGAGGAACCGGCGCGGCCACAGTGGCATCCCGAGCAGCCACGGATCGAAGCTGGACACGTGGTTACAGGCCAGGACGAAGCCCCCCTCGGCCGGTATGTTCTCGCGCCCGCGCGCGTGTAACCGGAACACGCCGTATACGAACGGCCAGCTGAGGGCGGCTATCGCGGAATAGGTACGAGTCGGCCGCACGCTATGGTGAATCTATGGCCAAGACGCTCGTCGTCGCAGAGAAACCATCCGTCGGGCGCGACCTCTCGGTTGCGCTGCCCGGCACGTTCGAGAAGGACGAAGGCTTTCTCGAATCGGACGAATACGTCATCACGTGGGCGGTCGGCCACCTCGTCCAGCTCGCCGATCCGGAGGAGTACGACGAGAAGTTCAAGAAGTGGAAGATGGCCGACCTGCCGATCGTCCCGGACGACTTCCATCTCGTCCCGCGCGACGCGAAGTCGAAGAAGCAGCTCAACCTGATCCTCAAGCTGATGAAGCGCGAGGACGTCTCCGACTTCATCAACGCCTGCGACGCCGGACGCGAGGGCGAGCTCATCTTCGCGTACATCTACGAGATGTACCGCCAGTCGCTGAAGAAGAAGGACGGCGCCCCGAAGCAGGTGCAGCGCCTGTGGATCTCGTCGATGACGAAGCAGGCGATCCGCGAGGGCTTCGAGAAGCTGCGCCCCGGCGAGCAGATGGAGCCGCTCGAGAAGGCGGCGCGCTCGCGCTCGGAGGCCGACTGGATCGTCGGCATGAACGCGACCCGCGCCGCTACGATTCGCGGCCGTGCGTGGGTCGGCGGCGTCGTCTCGCTCGGGCGCGTGCAGACGCCGACGCTCGCGATGCTCGTCAAGCGCGAGCGCGAGATCCAGGCGTTCGTCGCCGAGCCGTACTGGCTCGTCCACGCCGCGTTCCAGCCGCCGTACCAGGGCATCTGGTTCGAGGGCGACGAGACCCGCATCAAGGCGGTCGAGCGCGCGGACGAGATCGTCGGCAAGGTCAGCGGCAAGGACGGCACGATCACGAAGGTCGAGCGCAAGGAGCAGTCCGAGCGCGCGCCGCTCCTCTACGACCTCACGTCGCTCCAGCGCGACGCGAACCGGAGCTTCGGCTTCAGCGCGCGGCGGACGCTTCAGGCGGCGCAGAAGCTGTACGAGGACAAGAAGGCGATCACGTACCCCCGTACTTCGTCCCGCTACCTGTCCGGCGACATGGTGCCGCAGCTGAAGATCGTCGCCTCGACGCTGCAGGACGTCAACGAGTACCGCGAGGCCGCGACGTACGTCATGCGCCTCGACCAGCTGCCGCTCCAGCGCGTGATCAACGACGCGAAGGTCTCCGACCACCACGCGATCATTCCGACCGACGTCCCGCACGACGTCGAGAAGTTCTCACCCGACGAGCGCCGCATCTTCGACCTCGTCGCAAAACGCTTCCTCGCCGTCTTCCATCCGCCCGCGCGCTATGCGCGCACGACCGTCGTCACCGAGGTCGAGAGCGAGAGCTTCCGCACGCGCGGCAAGATCACGCTCGAGGCCGGCTGGCGCGCCGTCTACGGGCTCGAGCCCGATGCCGAGAAGCAGTCGGAGGACGAGGACTCCGAAGGCGGCGAGCTGCCGACGCTGCAGGAAGGCCAGACCGTGCGCTGCCTCGGCGCCGAGCGCGAGGACAAGATGACGAAGGCGCCGCCGCGCTACACCGAGGCGACGCTGCTCTCCGCGATGGAGACCGCGGGCAAGCTCATCGACGACGACGAGCTGCGCGAGGCGATGAAGGAGTCCGGCCTCGGCACGCCGGCGACACGCGCGGAGATCATCGAGACGCTCATCCGGCGCGAGTACATCGAGCGCGTCGGCCGCGACCTTCAGCCGACGCCGAAGGGCCTCCAGGTGATCACGATGCTCGAGGAGCACAAGATCACCTCGCCGGAGCTGACCGGGTCGTGGGAGAAGAAGCTTTCCGACATCGAGCACGGGACGGGCGACCGCGGTGCGTTCATCGACGAGATCGCCACGTTCACGAAGGAGATCGTCGGGCAGATCGAAGCGCTCGACAAGGAGAAGCTCCGTCCCGAGCGCGTCGAGCTCGGCCCGTGCCCGCGCTGCGGCGCGGAGACCGGCGAGATCATCCGCGAGAACTCGCGCGCCTACGGCTGTACGAGCTGGAAGAACCGAGAGGAGACCGGCTGCGGCTTCGTCATCTGGAAGCGCGTTGCAGGTCGCACGATCACGCCGGAGCTCGCGCGGCAGCTGCTCGAGGAGGGAAAAACGCGAGAGGTCTTGTCCGGTTTCAGGTCGCGGAACAACAAACCATTCCGGGCGAGGCTCGTCCTAAACGACGAGGGCAAGGTCGAATTCGACTTCCCCGTCCGGACGCAGTCGAAGGAGCAGGAAGCCGAGCCGGCAGCAGCGGAATAACGGCGGCCTGCGCTCCGTTCGAAGTCTCGAACGGCCGGGGCTGGAGGTACCCCTGGCAAGGAGAGGACTTCCCTCGTAGAGTGAGAAGGTTCGTTGACCCAGTCGACGCAGCGCCCAGAGAGGACTGACGAGACCTGACTCAGAACCAGCTGCACGAGTTGCTCGAGACCGACCAGGCGCGCGCTCTCGTCGAGGGTGCGCAGGAACGGGGCTACCTGGAGCCCAGGGAGCTGGAGGCGTTCGCGGTCGAGCTCGACCTGAACGACCAGGAGATCGAGGAGCTGACGACCGAGCTCGAGCGCATCGGGCTCGAGATCGGCGCGCCTGCTGCCACCGCCGAGGCGGCCGCCGCCGCCGACGCCGAGAAGGCGGCCGAGGAAGAGGCCGCGCGCCTCGAGGCGACGCAGTCGATCTCCGGCGCTGCCGACAGCCTGCAGCTCTTCCTCGCCGACGTCGGCCGGCACAAGCTGCTCACCGCTGCGGAAGAGGTCATGCTCGCGAAGCGGATCGAGCGCGGCGACCCGACGGCGAAGCGGCGCATGATCGAGTCGAACCTTCGTCTCGTCGTGTCGATCGCGAAGGGCTACCGCGGTCTCGGCGTTCCGTTCCTCGATCTGATCCAGGAGGGGACGCTCGGTCTCAACCGCGCGGTCGAGAAGTTCGACTGGCGGCGCGGCTACAAGTTCTCGACGTACGCGACCTGGTGGATCCGCCAGTCGGTGCAGCGCGCGGTCGCGAACCATGCGCGCACGATTCGCGTTCCCGTCCACGTCGTCGAGCGCCAGCAGAAGCTGTCGCGAGCGGCGCGGCGGCTCGAGGTCGAGCTCGGCCGCGAGCCGACGAAGCACGAGCTCGCGGAGGCGACGGGGCTGCCGATGCAGCACGTCGACGAGGCGCTCGGCGCTGCGCACGCTTCGGTGTCCTTGAACCAGACCGTGGGTGCGGACGACGAGGGCGAGCTCGGCGACCTCTTCGCCGACCGCGAGGCCGCCGATCCCTTCGACGAGGCGGAGGAGTCGCTGCGGCGGCAGGGCGTCCGGCGTGCACTCGACGCGCTGCCGGAGCGCGAGCGGCGCATCCTCGAGCTGCGGTTCGGCTTCGAGGGCGAGCCGTGGACGCTCGAGGCGATCGGCCATGAGCTCGACCTGACGCGCGAGCGCGTCAGGCAGCTCGAAGGTCAGGCGCTGGCGCGGTTGGGTGCGCTCAGAGACCTGATCTCCGTCGCGGCTTGATCGTCGCGCCGCCGCCGCCAATCCGGTCAGTCGACATCTTCGGTCAGCCGAGCCGTTCTTCGGAGTCGTTCGATCGGCCGCTCGGCTCGACGCTGCACGTCTTCCGCTCCGGCCGGACGGTCCGCCTGCCGAGCAACCCGCCCCTGCCGACGCTCGCGACTCTTGCGGCGCGGATGCTCGGCAACCCCGGGAAGCTCATGACGGGGAAGGCGCGACGGATCGTCGGCATCTATCTCGTGCCGACGACGAATGGCTGGGCATGCATCAGCGCGCCACGGTTCGAGACGTGCGTCCGTGGGCTGCTTCGGTCGGGCGTCGTGTGGATGTTCCAGTCGACTGCGGGCGGTATCGACGTATGGGGGTTCGCGGCCGACGAAGTGAGACGAGTGACCCTCGGAGGTCGCACAGCCACCCTGCGCGACAATGTCTTCTACGTCTTTCAGCCGCTGAAGCTCACGTCGACTGCCCGTCTTCCGAAGACCCTCGGCACGCTCGTCGTCACCTATCGCGACGGGCGGCCGGCGGCTCGCGTCGCAATCCATTGACGACAAGCTCTGGCTCGTCGGGACGCCATCGCCCTGGACACGGCCGGTACCAGATACCAGGACGTGTCTTTCGGTGCGAGACCGTCACGTAGGGCATACGCGGGGTCTGGGCCACGTAGCTCGGGACGGCGGTCGCGGCGTGACAGATCGGTGACACTTACGTAGGAGTACCTGGTACCAATCGTGCTCCTAGGGGCCGCGGCTGTTCCGGACGAGCTCCGGCAGGTCGAGCCGCGTGTTCTCCACGACGAACGTCGCGCGCTCGTGCGGCCGCTGCTCTTCGATGTACCGCCGCTGCGCGGGCATGTAGCGGGTGCGGAAGCGCTCGTGTGTCGCGTCGAGCGAATCGGTCCAGACGAGGTTGCGCTCGGCGCCGCGCTGCGCGGCGATCTCGAGATCCGCGTCGACGAAGATCGAGACGTCCCACAAGTCGGCGAGCTCGGGCCGGTGCAGGAAGACGCCGTCGCAGACGACGCTCGCCTCCACGGGCATCTCGATACTCAGAGCGTGCGCGCGGAAGCGCTCCAGGTCGAACGAGTCGAGGTAGAAGCCCTCGGGAGAGAGCTCCCCTCGGGCGTAGCGCTCGGCCGGGGGCCGCTCGAACTGGTCGAGCGAGATGCGCACGGCCGGTCGCCCGCGCGTCGTGAGCTCCTGTGCCATCTCATCGGCCAGGCGCGTCTTTCCGGCGCTGTCGACGCCGTCGACGCCGAAGCGCGTCAGGCGGCCGGCAGCGTGAACTGCTGCGAGTGCGTCGCCGAGCTCTTGGATGACGAAGTGTCTCGCAGGCATTGCTGGGATCTTCGCGCAGCCGCGAGGATCGCGTCCCGCTCGAGCGGGACGATCGTCATCTCGGCCGGCGGGTGGCGGAGGAAGGGCGCGACGAGGAACAGCTCGTCCAGGTCGAGGTCACCCTCGCGCCGCGCGGCAGCGAGGCCCGCCTCAGCCTCGAGATGCGCGCCGCCGCCGGGCGGCAGCGTCCGCTCGGCGGCGACACGGCCGCCCGCGAGGAAGAACGCGCGCACGTGCCCCGGCTCGGCGGCCGGCACGAGCAGGCAGCGCTCGAGCGCCCGTAACCGCTGCAGCCGCTCGAGGTCGCGGCAGACATGCTCGAGCGCCTGGATCCGGTCGCGCAGCCGCGCCGCGTCTTCGAAGCGGCGCGCTTCCGACAACGCCGCGAGCTTCCGCCGCAGGCGCGGCAGCGCCGCCGCCGGCCGCTCGAGCTCCTCCGCCAGCAGCGCCCGCGCCGCCGCCTGCGCCTTCCGCCGCGACCGGATCGGCCCCACAGCGGTCGGCTGCGACGACGCGACGACGCCGTCGCCGCGCTTGCGCAGCCAGACGTGCCGGTCCGGCCGCGCGACGCGCGCGTTCGCCGGCGGCCGCAGCTCGCGGATCAGCCGCAGCTCGGTCAACGCAGCCTCGAGCTCCGAGCCGAGGACACGCCACTCGATCCGCTCGGTCGCACCGACGGCGGCCTCGACGGCCGGCCGCAGGCGCTCCGACCGGAAGTACGACCGCAGCCGCGCGCGCAGGTCGCGCGCGCAGCCGACGTACAGCACCTGGTCGTTCCGGTCGCGGAAGAGATAGACGCCGGGACGCTGCGGCGCGCCGAACGCGAGCTGCCGCTTGTCCCACACGCGCCGCGTCCGCGTCGCCTGCAACGCAACGAGATCGGCGACCGTCCGAGCGCCGATCTCCTGCGCAAGCCCGATGAGCGCGAGCAGCACCTCGGCCGTCGCCTGCGCGTCGGGCAGCGCCCGGTGGCAGGGCTGCACGGACGTCCCGAGGAAGTACGACAGCTGCGCCAACGAGGCGCGTGGGACGCGGCCGGCGAGCAGCCGGCGCGCGAGCGCGACCGTGTCGACGACCGGCGCAGCGAGCCGCGATCCGGTGAGGCGCACCGTCTCGCGGTCCAGGAACGCGAGGTCGAAGCGCGCATTGTGTGCGACGAGCACCGCGTCGCCGGCGAACCCGAGGAACCGATGGACGGCGAGCGCCGGCGGAGGGGAGCCACGCAGCTGCCGGTTGCTGAGCCCGGTCAGCGCCTCGACGCCCGGCCCGAGCGGCATGCCCGGGTCGACGAGCGTCTCGAACTCCGCCTCGAGCTCGAGGTTCCGCACGCGGACGGCGCCGATCTCGCAGATCTGCGCCGACCAGGGTCGCAGGCCGGTCGTCTCGAGGTCGACGACGACGTACGTCGCCTGCTCGAGGAGGAGGTCGTCGCCGAGCGGGCTCGCGAGGCCGACGGCGTCGCCGTTCCAGGCGAGCCGCGCGTCCGCCTCGACGACGTCCTCGAGCAGCGTGCGCGCGAGGGAGACCGGTGCCGACCTGAGCGCGAACAGGCGCCGCGCCGCCTCGTCGACGAGGACGGGGCCGCGCCGCTCCTCGACCAGCTCGACGAGGCGGTCGGCCGCATCGAGCCTCAGCTGCATCCCTCGAGTCTAGACGAACATACGTTCGATTCCTAACTCGTAAGGCGTGTTTTCGTCAGTAAGAATGCCGCCTGGTCGTGCGCACTCCGATGGAAAGACCGCTTCGATTCTCGCGATGGTTTTGCCTTGCCCCGCTCGCGGGGCTGGCCGTGCTGGCCGCCGGCTGCGGCGGCGCAGCGAACGTCGCGTCTCCGCCCGCCGCCGCTGCGGCGACGGTCGCAGCGCCGTCGGCCGGTCCGACATTCCCGGTGTTCCGCGTCGCGCAGGACACCGGAATCGACTACCTCGATCCCGGACTGACGTACAGCCCGGAAGGGCTGAACGTCATCTGGAACGTCTACCTCCCGCTGCTCGGCTACCGGCACGTGAACGGCGCGGGCGGCTCGACGATCGTCCCGTATCTCGCCCGCGCGCTCCCAACCGTGTCGAAGGACGGCCGCGTGTACACGCTCGTCCTGCGGAAGGGGCTCACGTACTCGAACGGCCAGCCGGTCAAGGCGAGCGACTTCAAGGCGTCCGTCGAGCGCGACTTCAAGCTCGACTCGCCCGGCGCCGGCTACTTCTACGACGTCGTCGGCGCGGACGACGCGCGCAAGACGAAGGGCGGGCACATCTCCGGGATCGTCGCCGACGACGCGACCGGGCGCATCACGATCACGCTGAAGACGCCGCAAGGCGATTTCGAGAATGCGCTTGCGAGCGAGTTCGCCGCGCCCGTACCGGCGAATGCGCCCGCCACCGACACCTCCACGCACCCGTTGCCTGCGACCGGCCCGTACGTCATCCAGAGCTACGCGCCGAACAAGCAGATCGTCGAGGTGCGGAACCCGCAGTTCCACGCCGAGCAATTCGACGGCAACGTCCCCGCGGGCAACCCCGACAAGGTGGTCTGGGACATCGTCGGGGACGCCGCGACCGCGCTCCAGCGGACGGTGAGCGGCCAGGACGACTGGGACCCGCAGCCGATCCCGCAGTCGAGCCTCGCGTCGACCGAGGCGAAGTACGGCGACCAGCTGAAGATCTACACGCCGCCGAACACCTACTACTTCTTCATGAACACGAAGGTGGCGCCGTTCAACAAGCTCGCGGTGCGGCAAGCGGTGAACTATGCAATCGACCGCCGCGCGCTCGTTGCCATCTACGGCGGCCTCGCACAACCGACGGAGAACATCCTGCCGCCGACGTATCCCTCGTACACGAAGCACTCGCTGTACACGCACGACGTCGCCAAGGCGCGGAAGCTGATCAAGCAGGCGGGGGCCGTCGGCGCGCACGTCCTCGTCTGGAACCACGACCGCGGGCTCGACCCGAAGGCGACGGAGTACCTCGTCAAGGTACTCGACTCGATCGGCCTGAAGGCGAAGCAGCACATCGTCACGTCGGCCGTCTACTGGGCGACGATCGGGAACGAGGCGACGAATGCACAGATCGGGTTCGCCGACTGGTTCCAGGACTACCCGCACCCGCTCGACTGGTTCGACGTCCTCTTGAACGGCGAGCGGATCACGAAGACCTACAACAACAACTTCGCCAACTTCGACGACAAGGCGGTGAACCGCGAGATCGACGACCTCAACAAGCAGCCGATCCCGACCAGCCCGGCAAACTCGCGCTGGGCGTCGCTCGACCGGCAGATCATGCTCCAGGCTCCGTGGGCGCCGTTCCTGAACCGGGAGCTCACGGACTTCTTCAACGCCAAGGTCGCCCTTGGTTGCTATGTCAACCAGGTCGTCTATGGGTTCGACTACTCGACCATCTGCATGAGATAGTGCGAAACATCGGAACACCACTCCGGGAGGGAATATGCATTTCAGACCACGGCTGAGGTACCTGGCGGTACTCGGCCTCGCCGGCCTCGTGCTGGCGGCAGTCGGGGTAACCGGCGCCCAGTCGAAGCCGCTGGCGGCGAGCCACTCGACCGCGAGCGAGATCCTCGACGGCACGACGGACACGGTCACGAACGTCGACCCGGCCGGGAACTACGACTACGGCTCGGGCACCGTCGACATCCTCATCTACCAGCACCTGCTCGACCTCAACGCCGGCAGCACGATCCCGGCGCCGTCGCTTGCCACCGGGTGCACGCACAACCCCGCGGTGACCGTGTGGACCTGCGCGCTCAAGAAGGGCGTCAAGTTCTCCAACGGCGACCCGTTCACGTCGGCCGACGTCAAGTGGTCGTTCGACCGCGTGAACAAGATCCATGACCCGTCCGGCATCTGGGGCCTGATCTCGAACCTCAAGAGCGTCACGACGAACGGCCCGTACAGCGTCTCGTTCCATCTGAGCACGGCGCAGTCGACGTGGCCGTACATCCTCGCGACGGGCGCGGGCGAGATCGTCGACCACAAGCTGTATCCGGCGAAGAAGCTCGTGCCGAACGGCAACGTGAAGGACCTCGTCGGGACAGGTCCGTACGTGCTCAGCAAGTTCACGCCTGGACAGCAGGCCGTCTTCGCACCGAACCCGAACTACAACGGCGCGAACGGCAAGGTCGCGAACGGCGGCCTGATCATCACCTACTACTCGAAGTCGTCGACCATGAAGCTCGCGCTCCAGCAGGGCACGATCGACATGGCGTTCCGCGACTTCACCCCGACCGAGTACACCGCCCTCGGCAAGGCGAGCGGCATCAAGGTGTACAAGGGCAAGGGCGTCGGGATCCGCTACCTCGTGCTCAACGTGAAGCGGCCGCCGACGAACAACCTCGCGGTGCGGAAGGCGATCGCCTACCTGATGCCGCGCCAGGACATCGCCTCGCGCGTCTATCACGGCCAGGTGATCCCGCTGTACTCGATGCCTCCGGCGGGCCTGCCGGGTCACACCGACGCGTTCGGTGAGGTGTACGGCATGACGCCGAACACCGCCAAGGCGAAGGCCGTCCTCGCGGCGGCGCACGTCAAGACCCCGGTAGCGCTCACGCTCTGGTGGACGCCGAGCCACTACGGTGACGCCTCCGCGGACGAGTACTCCGAGATCCAGCGTGCGTTCAACGCGAGCGGACTCTTCAAGGTCACGCTGAAGTCCGCTGAGTGGGCAACGTACTCGAAGACGCTCGGAACGCAGTACGGCGCGTTCCAGCTCGGCTGGTTCCCGGACTATCCGGACGCCGAGGACTACATCGCGCCGTTCTACGGGACGAAGTCGAACTTCACCTCGAACGGGTACTCGAACCCGAAGATGGACGCGATCATCAAGAAGGAAGAGGGTGCGAAGACCACCGCAGCGCGCCTCGTGTACATCAAGCAGGCCGAGTTGCTCGCCGCGCAGGACGCGCCGATCATCCCGTACTGGCAGAACACGATGCTCGTGGTCGGCCGGTCGAACGTCGGGAACATCCCGAAGACGATCGACCTCGACTACCTCATGCGGTTCTGGCTGCTCTCGAAGTCGTAGGACGTCGTGACGGAGGGGCGCCTTCGGGCGCCCCTCCTTTCTTAGGATCTCACCGATGAACCAAACGGGGCCTTCGCTCAAGCGGTACGCCATCACGCGCCTCGCGCTCGTCGTGCCGATGGTGTTCATCCTGCTGACGCTCGTGTTCCTGCTCATGCGGGTGGCGCCGGGTAACCCCGTCTCGGCCGCGCTCGGCGGGCACGCGCCGCCGGCCGTGATCAAGTCGATCAGCCACCAGCTCGGCTACGACAAGCCGGTCTACGTGCAGTACGGGCACTACCTCGGCCAGATCATCCGGGGCAACTTCGGCACGACCATCTCCGACCGCCGCTCGGTCGGGAGCATCATCCTCGTGAACGGCGCAGCAACGCTCGAGCTGACGTTCTTCGCGTTGATCGTCGCGATCGTCGTCGGCGTGCTCGTCGGCCTTATGTCAGGACGCTTTCGCGACTCGCCGATCGACGCCGGGGGCCGCCTGTTCGGGATCGTCGTCTACGCGACGCCGGTGTTCTTCCTCGGCATGCTCGCGCAGCTCGTCTTCGGCATCTGGCTCAACTGGCTTCCGACGTCCGACCAGGCGAGCCCGATCACGCAGGCGCTCCTGCAGACGCACACCAACATCTTCTTCATCGACGCGATCATCGACGGCAACTGGGGTGCGTTGAAGGACGTCGTCGAGCATCTCATCCTGCCCGCGACGACGCTCGGCATCGTCTACGGGGGCGTGTTCATCCGTCTGATCCGCATCAACGTCATCCGGACGCTGAAGGAGGACTACATCGAGGCGGCGCGCGCCCGCGGGATCAACGAGCGCTCGGTCGTCTACCGGCATGCGTTCCGCAACGCGCTCGTCCCGGTCATCACCGTCGTCGGTCTCTCTCTCGCGCTGCTGCTCGGCGGCGCGATCCTCACCGAGACGACGTTCAACTGGCCGGGGATCGGCCACGAGCTGTACGTCTACCTCCAGAACCGCGACTACGCGGCGGTGCAGGGCATCGTCGTCGTCTTCGCGCTCGTCGTCGTCGCTGCCAGCATCGTCATCGACTTCGCGACCGCGTTCATCGACCCGCGGGTGCGGTACTGATGGCGGCGACCGCGACCGTGCGGCTTCATCGCAGGACAGTCGCCGTGCGACGCGCGTTCGCGCCGATCGCCGAGGCCCGCGGGATGGCGCGCTGGATGTTGTGGACCGGTGCGGGGATCACGTTCATGTTCGTCCTGCTCGCGATCTTTGCTCCCATCCTGTCGCCGTACGGCTTCGACCAGTACGAGGTCGGGGCCAGCCGGTTTGCGCAGCTCGCGCACCCCGGGCACGGCCACATCTTCGGGACGACCGTGCAGTCGACTGACGTGCTGTCGCGCATCGTCTGGGGCACGCAGACCGAGCTGGAGGTCGTCGGGCTGGCGCTCGCGTTCGGCCTCGTCGTCGGCGTCCCGCTCGGGCTCATTGCCGGGTACTTCGGCGGCCCGCTCGACCGCGGGGCGGTGCTGTTCATGGACGCGATGTTCGCCTTCCCGCCACTGCTGCTCGCAATCGTCATCGCGTTCCTGCTCGGCGGCAGCGTCAGCTCGGGTGTGCTCGTCGCCGCGCTCGCGATCACGATCACCTATGTCCCGCAGTACTTCCGCGTCGTGCGAAACCACGTCATATCGGTGCGCGAGGAGCCGTACGTCGAGGCTGCGCGCGCGCTCGGCGCGAAGCCATTCACGATCCTGCGCAAGTACGTCTTCTTCAACGTCGTGCAGAACGTGCCGGTGATCGCGACGCTCAACGCTGCCGACGCGGTGCTTACCCTGACTGCGCTGGGCTTTCTCGGCTACGGCGTGCAGCCGACGCAGGGCGCCGAGTGGGGGTACGACGTCTCGCGCGCGGTCTCCGACGCCGCGTCCGGCATCTGGTGGACGGGTCTCTTCCCCGGTCTCGCGATCGTGCTGCTCGTCACCGGGCTGACGCTCGTCGGCGAGGGCTTGAACGAGACGATCAATCCCGTGCTGCGGCGCCGGTCGATCCGCCCCGTCGATTTTGCCGCGCCGAGCCTCGAGCCGGCAACGGAGATCCTCGATCCGTGACGGCTGTCCTCGAGGTCAAGAACCTGCGGCTCTGGTACGGGACGGCGCGCGGGTCCGTCCGCGCAGTCGACGACGTCTCGCTCGAGATCGCCGCGGGCTCGGTGCTCGGCCTCGTCGGCGAGTCGGGCTCGGGCAAGTCGACGCTCGGACGCGGCATCCTCGGCCTGCTGCCCGACGGCGCGCGAGCCGACGGCGAGGTGCTGTACAAGGGCCGCAACCTCGTCGGCATGTCGCAGCGCGAGCTGCGGCGCCTGCGCGGCCCCGAGCTCGGGCTCATCTTCCAGGAGCCGATGACGCGGCTCAACCCGCTGCTGCGGATCGAGGGTCACTTCCGCGAGACGCTCGCGCAGCACGAGTCGAAGCTGACGGACGCCGCCATCCGCCGACGCTCGCTCGACACCCTCGGCCGCATGGGGATCCCGCCGACGCGCTTCCGCCAATACCCGCACGAGTTCTCGGGCGGCATGCGGCAGCGGATCATGATCGCGCTCGCGCTCGTGCTGCATCCGTCGCTGCTCGTCGCCGACGAGCCGACGACGTCGCTCGACGTCATCGTCGAGGCGCAGATCCTGCGGATCCTCGCCGACCTGAAGCAGAATTTCGACACGGCGCTCCTCCTCATCACCCACAACCTCGGCATCGTCGCCGAGGCGTGTGACCGCGTCGCGGTGATGTACGCGGGCCAGATCGCCGAGGAGGGGCCGGCGCGCGACGTCTTCGCCGAGCCGAAGCATCCGTACACGCGGGAGCTGCTGCGCTCGACGATCTCGCTCGAGACGAAGGTGCTGCACTCGATCCCGGGCGCGCCGCCGAACCTCATCACCCCGCCGTCGGGGTGCCGCTTCCATCCGCGCTGCCCCGACGTGATGCGCATCTGCCCCGCGCGCGACCCGATCGAGACGCAGCCGGAGCCGGACCGGCGCGTGCTCTGTTGGCTGCACGGGCCGGAGAGCGAGATCCCGTCGGGTGGGACCGAGCCGGGCGAGCGCCAGCGCATCGCCGTTGCGGAGGAGGCATGAGCTCGAACGGCGAGGTCCTGGTCTCCGTCCAGGGGCTGAAGACGTACTACTCGATCCGCGGCAGCTTCCTCGACCGGCTCATCGGGAAGACGGGGGCGGCGGTGCGCGCGGTCGACGACGTCTCGCTCGAGCTGCGGAAGGGCGAGGTGCTCGGCCTCGTCGGCGAGTCGGGCAGCGGCAAGACGACGCTCGGGCGGACGCTCCTCGGCCTGGTGCCGGCGACGGGCGGGAGCGTCGAGTTCGAGGGGCAGGAGATCACCCGGCTGAGCGAGCACGACCGGCGGCTGCTGCGGCAGCGGATGCAGATCGTCTTCCAGGATCCGCACGCGTCGCTCAACCCGGCGATGACGATCGCGCAGGCGGTCGGCCATCCGCTCGAGATCCACGGCCGTGCGAGTGGGCGCGAGGAGATCCGCCTGCGGGTGGCGGACGTGCTCGAGCGGGTCGGGCTCTCGCCGGTCGAGCAATTCATGGACAAGTACCCGTCCGATCTCTCCGGCGGCCAGAAGCAGCGGGCGGTGATCGCGCGGGCGATCATCCTCAACCCGGTGCTGCTCGTCGCCGACGAGCCGGTGTCGATGCTCGACATGAGCGTCCGGGCGAAGATCCTCGAGCTGATGCTCGCGCTGAAGCACGACTTCGACCTGACGTATCTGTACATCACGCACGACCTGGCGACGGCGAAGTTCTTCTGCGACCGGATCGCGATCATGTACCTCGGGCGGATCGTCGAGATCGGGCCGTCGGAGGCGATCTACGAGGATCCGAAGCATCCGTACACGCAGGCGCTGCTGCGGGCGATTCCGGAGCCGGATCCGCGGCGGACGATCCCGCGCGACCTGCCGCGGGGCGAGGTGCCGGACGCGGCGCGGCCGCCGCTCGGCTGCTCGTTCCATCCGCGCTGCCCGAAGGCGTTCGAGGTGTGCGGCTGGGAGTCGCGCGACCTGAAGGAGCTGCTCGAGCGGCGGTGGGCGGGGCTCGACGAGGAGGGGTTCGAGGCGGAGCGGGCTGCGGCGGGGCCGGTGGAGGCGCTCGACGATCCGTCGACGCATCTGAAGTGGTCGGCGCACGGCGGGGCGACCGGGGCCGATTTGCGCGGAATTCTGGACCGGGCGCGGGCGGCCGACCCGGCCGAGCCGTTCTGGACGGGGGTGCGCCGGATGGAGGCCACGAACGGGGCGCTCGAGATCGACTGGAGCGACCCGGTCGAGCCGCGTCTCCTCCCGTCGGGGACCGTCGAGGTGGAGTGCCACCTCTATGACGACGAGGCGCTCGCGGAAGCCGCGAAACGGCGGCAATCCCGCATCCCTGAATAGGGGCAGTACCTCTAAAGGGGGGCTGTCGGGAGGCCGATAGCTCCAGCGATGGACGCGGCTGAACGGCAGCAGATCCTCGATCGCTACCTCGACCACTCGCGTCGGTTCGAGGAGGTCGCCGCGCGCCGGCGCTCGGTGAACCCGACGACCGCCGCGGTGATCCCGTTCCAGGGCCCGCGCGCCGAGCTCGAGCAGGAGCCGACGGGGCGCGAGATCGAGGTGCTCCAGCTCATCTCCGACGGGCTCGTCAACCGGGAGATCGGGCAGCGGCTCTTCCTCTCCGAGGAGACGGTCAAGTCGCACGTTCGGCACCTCCTCGCGAAGCTTCAGGCGCGCTCGCGCGCCCATGCCGTTGCGGTCGGTTTCCGCCGCGGCCTCATCGGTTAATCCCGTTTCGCACAATGAGGCTGTGGACAGCTCTGGCAGAGCTGTCGAAAAGTTCGGCCCGAAAAGGAAGCGCGCTCCGGGCTACGAGAGCCCGGAGCGCCCGGAATTACGCGGTTTCAGACCGGTCCAGCGGAGGACGATATCCCTCTCGCGGGGGATGCCAGTCGCCTGTGGACAACGGACGATGCGTCGGGCTTGGAACTACCAGGCCTTCATATCGCCCACGAGCGCTGCTCGGGCGATAACGGCGGCGATGCGCTTGTTCACGATGACTCCTGCTACTAGGGGACTAACGGCAACTCGGAGCTTATACCCCAAATGAGTGAGACTTCAAGAGAATTCAGGGGGTTTATTGGGCCAAGTTGGCCCTCCGTGAGCCGCGAACGCCTCCTCGAGATGTGGGTGGTGGGGTTGACGGTGAGCGCGGCAGCCCTCTGCGCTGGGTTAATCCTCGCGGGGTTCCGCATCCATCAGCCGGCCGCGGTAGCTGTACTCGCTGCGCTCTCGTTCGCCGCTGACTATGGAAGCATCCGGCTGACGCCAACCCTCGAGATGACCGTGGCGTCCTTGGTGTGTGTCTTTGCCACGGTCGTACTTGGCCCACTCTCGGGCGCCGTGGTCGCAACGGCCGGGCTCCTACGGGATCTACCGCGTAGGGACACCGAACAGCCAATCCTGCGCTGGGCAAGCTGGACGTCGAAGCGCGTCCTCGCGACCGTGGCCGCAGGGCTAATCGCGGCGCTCGTGTGGAATGCAAACAACCAGGGCTTCTTGGCGCTTTCTCTCGCCGTTGCGGCCGCTTTCGTTGTTGAGACGATCGTCGGCGACGCCCTGGGCATCGTGGCACCGGCAATCCGCCGAACGAGCTCCGTAAAAGCCTTGCTTCGGGACGTTCTTCCGAGCGACCTAGTCAGCGTGCCACTGCACGTCCCAACTGTTTCCGTGCTCGCGTATGTCTATCTCACAATTTCTCCGTGGAGCGTTGCGTTGTTCGCCCTTCCCGCCTTGGCGGCGCAGAGGCTCCTTCTGATGTACCGACAACAGAGGGAAGCCTCCGACGCTCTGGGTCTTGCGAACGCGAGGCTTGAGTCCGCAAACCTTTCGTTTGCAACAGCTCTTGTTGCGACGCTAGATGCACGAGACCGGTACACGGCAGGCCATTCGACAGCCGTAGCGATCTACGCGCGTGACATCGCTAGGCGGATGGGCCGGAGCGAGCGCGACCAAGAGCTTGTCCGTCTGTGTGGGTTGGTTCACGACGTTGGCAAGATTGGTTTGCCCGCCGGCTTGCTGGAAAAGCCGGGCTCTCTCTCGCTTGAGGAGCGCCGGGAAATGGAGCGGCACTCCGAGATCGGGGAGGCAATTCTGCGTAACGTCGATGACTATGGGGAGATCGCGGAGGTCGTGCGAAGCCACCACGAGCGTGTCGACGGCACTGGGTATCCGGACAGGTTGAGCGGAGACGACATTCCACTCCTTGCGAGGATCATCGCGGTCGCCGACGCATACAACGCGATGACGTCAGATCGGCCTTATCGAGACGCAATGCCCAGCCGTGTTGCACGCCTCCGGCTTGCGCAGGCAGTCGAAAGTCAATTTGACACTGGCGTTGTGGCCGCCTTTGAGGCTGTGCTTGCAATGGCGACCGAGGACTATCGCGTCGGCCGTGGCGAGATCTTTGATCTCCACCGAAGCCCGCAGTCTGATGTTGAACGACGACTACCTCGGCTCGCGACAGCCGAGGCGCTCGGCTAAGGGTCGGGTTCCACCGAGATAGCCATGCGCGCTGCTTCGGCGCGCGAGTGCACCCCGAGCTTCTCGAAGATATGGCGCACGTGAACCTTTGTCGTTGACTCGCTGATGAAGAGCGTTCTGGCGATCTCGCCATTTGATCGACCTTGCACGAGCAAGTCATACACGTCTTGTTCACGTGCCGAAAGGCGCTCTCGAGGGCGGGCCTCACGGGCGACCTTCAGGCCGATCTGTCGAGCGAGGTCGAAGTCGCGGGATCGAATGAGTAGTGCCGTCATTTGAGCCTGGAGGGATGTTCCAAGCGCGACTCTTGCCAAGTTTGGGTGTATGCGATAGCCCGTCACGACCGCGTCGACTTCTCCTCGTTCGAATAGCCGTCCTAGCACGACCAACGCTCGCTCGGGTTCGTTCGACACAACTTCGGCGATGGCGCGTGTGACCTCTGCCAACGCCGCTCCTTCGACGTAAGCCGCGTAGGTCTCGCTATCGCCCAAGGTATCTAGTGCGCGATCCACCTCGCCCGATGCCGCTAAGAGGATCGCCTCGTAACCGCGAATCTCGCTTCGGAAGCCAGGCCTGACACTCTCCCGCTGCGTCGCGAGCAGCGTTTGCGCGAGCTGAAAGTCTCCGACTGCAAGGGCTGACCTCGTCCGCTCCAGGACGATGTGCGACAAGACATAGTCTGAAGCCGAAGCTGACCGACGTTCCAGCGCGTCGATCGCTGACCGCGCCCCCCCGAGTCTTCTCATCCCATTGCAGGCACCCGCCTGGCGGATCAGCGCGTGATCGACCACGAACTCGAGCCCGGCCTCGCGCCCCTCCTGAAGCGCATCGTTCGCGATTGCGAGCGCTTCCGCGTAGCGCGCGGAAAGAATCAGCGTGTACGCGAAGTGGTGCAGCAGGTTCGTCCGCGCAAATGGATCTCGTATGGTCGTCATGAGTTCCCTAGCGCGGGTGAGGTTCTGAATTGCCTTAGTGACCCCTCCCGCCTGAGCCAGTCGGGTTCCCTCACCCACCGCGAGACGAAAACGATGAACCGAGCCGGAATAGCGCTCGGCTCGCAATTGTTCAAGGATCTTGGCCGCGTCCGCTGGCGCGTGTTCGAGGGCGCTCGCGAAGGCGATCCATAGGGACTCGACGCGAGCAGCTGCGCCCTCGGCGCGTGCGACGCCAAGGCTGCAGAGCCTGCTTACGTCCGTCGGGTTGTCGCGCAAATGCGCCGCTCTTGCGGCTACTAGCAACGCCCTTGCGCCGAGGTCGCCGGTTAAACCCTGAGCTGCCTCTTCCCCTAGAGCAAGGGCCTTGGAATCGGCTCGTTCTCGAAGTGCCACCTCTGCCTCGGCCAGCAGGACCATCGGATGATCCAGTAGCGAGCGCTCGCGCGTCAGCGCGAGCCACTGCTTAACCGATGCGATTCGACCTGAATCGAGCATCTCGGCAAGGCCGCCGTGCAGGATCTCGATAATCAATGAGTCGCTTGGGAAGCGTTCAAGGACAAACAAACAATCGTCCCAGCGCCGTTCATTCGAAAGCCACTCAATCGCGCTTCTTATGAGTGTGGCGACTGACGCATCGTCGAGGTCGCCGAGCTTCGCAAGGACAAACCCTCGGAACAGCGGATGTACGTCCCGGCCGTCCGCCGCGAGGAAACCACGTTCGGTCGCTTCCTCAGTGATTTGCACGTGCTCCCGCCCGAGGAGTGCTCGCGTCCCTTCCGCCCCCGCCAATGCCATCAGAAAGAGCGCGTCGCGGAGCTGTGGCGATGCGTTCTGGAACAGGTCCTCTGCGAAGAACCGATAGAGCTCATCTGGCGGCAACCCTGCAGCAACGTCGCCGCTCTTCCTCATCGCGGCCAACCCAATGACCGCCGGCCATCCGCGCGCCTCCGCGACGATTCCTTCATCGCGCCCGCCCAGAACCTCGAGCGCCTCCTCATCGGTGAACGCGAGCGCCTCCATGCCGACGACTGCTGCCTCGCCGTACACCACCTTCCTCGCCGCGAGCCAGCTCGGTCGCTCGCGGCTCGTGATAAGCAAGCGAAACTCCGTCAGCGCGACGAGCTCTTCGAAGAACGCCTCCGCATCCTCGGACTCCAACGCGTGGTGGTAGTCGTCGACGACGACGAGCCAATCCTCTCCGGGCGCGCCGCCGCTGACGGCTTTCG
>JBOGZQ010000136.1:0-25117 GCA_050697375.1 Gaiellaceae bacterium
CTCCACGGCGCGCGCTCGTCCGTCCTCGCGGACGAGGACGGGCAGATCGCGGACGCGCCCTCGATCTCGGCCGGGCTCGACTATCCCGGCGTCGGCCCCGAGCACGCGTACCTTCGGGACATCGGCCGAGTGGAGTACGTCGGCGCGACCGACGCCGAGGCGCTCGCGGCCTTCCGCGACCTCGCGCGCACGGAGGGGATCATCCCGGCGCTCGAGCCCTCCCATGCCCTCGCGCGCGCGCGTCAACTAGAAGAGGAGCTGATCCTCGTCGGCCTCTCCGGCCGTGGCGACAAGGACCTCGCCGAAGTGCTGCGGCAGTGAAGACCCTCGTCATCTACCTCGTCTGCGAACCGGAGACGCCCGAGCTCGCCCAGGCCGCAGTCGAGGGCGGCGCCGACCTGATCGAGCTCGGCTTCCCGTTCTCGGATCCGCTCGCCGAGGGCCCTACGATCCGGCTCGCATCCGAGCGCGCGCTCGCACGCGGCATGCGAACGGCGCAGTGCCTTGATTGTCTGGCGGACGTGCGGCGCCGTGTGGACGTGCCGCTCGTGCCGATGACGTACGCGGCGATCCTCGAGGCGTACGGCTACGAGCGCTTCGTCGCCGACACCCGCGCCGCGGGTGCGACATCGGCGATCGTCGTCGACCTCCCGGTCGAGGAGAAGCCGGACGTGCGGCGCGTCCAGCTCGTCGCACCGACCTCGACGGACCAGCGCATCGCCGCGTGCGCGGCGGCGACCGACGGCTGGCTCTATCTCGTCTCGCTCACCGGGACGACCGGTGCGCGCGGCGAGGTCTCCCCTGCGCTCGCGGGCCTCGTCGAGCGCACGCGCGCGCTGACCGGCGTCCCGCTCTACGCGGGCTTCGGCATCTCGACGCCCGCGCACGCCGCGACGGTCGCCGAGCTCGCCGACGGCGTCGTCGTCGGCTCGCGCGCGGTCCAGGAAGCGGAGAAAGGCCCGGCAGCGCTACGCGGCTACGTCGCGTCGCTTCGCTCGGCGCTGGACTAGGAGCCGGTCGCGTTCTGCGACGGCGGCCACTCGAACGTCGGCGGCACGGCCGTGAGAGTCGGCACCGGAGCGGGTGCCGGCGCGACGGGCGGCGGAGCGGGCGCGACCGGCGGAGCCGGCGCGACGGGCGGCAGGGCGAGCGCAACGGCCACGGGCAGCGGCGCCGGAGCGAGAGGCGGAGGAGCGGGCAGGGAGACCGCCGGCGCCGGAGCGGGCGGTGCCGCGAGCACGGGGGAGGGTGCAGGTGCAGCGGCAGGCGCGGGCGCCGGGGTCGGGAGAGAGACCGCAGCAGGAAGGGGAAGCTTGAGCGCCTCGACGCGGTGCAAGGCGCGGCCGAGCTCGATCTGATGCACGGCCAGGCTCGCCTGGAGGCGAAGCGCGACCGCGCGGGACTGCCCGATGAGGAAGCCGAGATAGCCGCCGCCGGCGATGCCGAAGACGATGGCGGCGTAGCCGAAGCGCTGGGGCACGTAGCTGTGCACGTGCGAGACGAGCGGCGCGATCACGATGCTCGCGCCGAGGAGGCCCCCGACCAGGAGGCCGATCAGGGTGAACCGGGTCACCCGGGATTCGGCCTTCTGCTGCAGGCCGGCGGCATACCGCTCGATGACAGCCGGATCGGAGCTCATCTTGCGTACCCATCGGCGGATCGGGCAGGAGACTTGAGGCCCTTTCACCGACTCTTAAAGGACATCTCATCTGCCTCCTAACCACTTCCGATTCCATGTGCCCATGAGCAAGAACACCCTCCTCCACCGGGTCGTCCCGGTCGTCGCGGCGCTCGCCCTCGGGGGCGGCGCCGGTGCGGGCATCTATGCCGGTCTGAGCGGCGGCGGCTCCTCGAGCCCGGCCGCGACGACGGTTGTGGCGCCCGCTACGACGGTCCAGCCGGCGGCGGCCACCACGACCACCTCATCCCTGAACCAGATCTACAAGGCGGCCACGCCCGGCGTGGTCGACATCACCGTCACCGAGGCCGCCTCCGGCGGGTTCGGGCTCGGCCAGCAGCAGTCGCAGGCCGAGGGAACCGGCTTCGTCTACGACACGAAGGGCGACATCATCACGGCGGCGCACGTCGTCGACGGCGCGTCCTCCGTCAAGGTGAAGTTCAAGGACGGCAAGACGGTGTCGGCGTCCGTCGTCGGCAGCGACAACTCCACCGACACGGCCGTGATCAAGGTGAACGTTCCCGCGTCCGAGCTCCATCCGCTGACCATCGGGAACTCGTCCGCGGTGCAGCCCGGCGACGAGGTCGTCGCCATCGGCAGCCCGTTCGGCCTGACCGAGACGATGACCGCGGGCATCATCAGCGCCATCGGCCGGACGATCGTCGCTCCGAACAACTACTCGATCTCCGGCGCGATCCAGACCGACGCTCCGATCAACCACGGCAACTCGGGCGGCCCGCTGCTCAACTCGAGCGGAGCCGTCATCGGCGTCAACGTCCAGATCGACAGCGAGTCGAACGGCAGCGAAGGCGTCGGCTTCTCGACGCCGATCGACACGGTGAAGAGCGTGGCCGACACGCTCATCGCCGGCGGTAAGGTCGAGCACGCGTACCTCGGCATCCAGGTCGGCGACGCGGCGAACGAAGGCGGCGCGCAAGTCAGCTGCGTCGTCTCCGGCAGTCCCGCCGATAACGCAGGCCTGAAGGCCGGTGACGTCATCACCGCGGTCGGCTCGACGCAGGTCACGAGCGCGGACGACCTGACGGCGGCCGTGAACTCCTACAAGCCGAACGACAAGGTGACGATGACGGTCACCCGCGGCGGGTCGAGCAAGTCGATCTCCGTCACGTTCGGCAACCGTCCCTCCTCCGCCAGCAGCTGCTCCTAGGCGACTGACCGCGGTCGGCGAATGCCGGCCGCGGTCGTCCCATCTGCTTGTGATGAAGTAGCCGCGTGGACCGGGTCAAGCGGTGGACGCTCGTCGCGAGCATCCTCGGATCGTCGATGGCGTTCATCGACGGCTCGGTCGTCAACGTCGCGCTGCACGCGATCGAGAGCGATCTCGGCGGAGGCCTCGCCGCACAGCAGTGGATCGTCGACGCCTATCTCCTCACGCTCGGTTCGCTCATCCTCGTCGGCGGCTCGCTCGGCGACATCTTCGGCGAGCTGCGCATGTTCACCCTCGGCGTCGCGGCGTTCGGCGTCGCTTCGGTCTTGTGCGCGGTTGCGCCGGACTCGACGACGCTCATCGTCTTCCGCGGCGTGCAGGGCGTCGCCGGCGCGCTGCTCACTCCGGCCTCCCTGGCGGTGATCACATCGACGTTCTCGGGGGCGGAACGGGGAGCCGCGATCGGGACGTGGACCGCGTGGAGCGGCATCTCGTTCGTCGTCGGCCCGCTCCTCGGCGGCTGGCTCATCGACGTCTCGAGCTGGCGCGTCATCTTCCTCATCAACGTTCCGATCGCACTCGCGACGGTGCTGTTGTCCCTGAGGCTCAGCGGCCGGCGCGAGGACTTGCACAAGGACGTCCGCGTCGACCTTCCCGGCGCGACCCTCTGCGCAGCCGGCCTCGGCTTGCTCGTTGCCGGCTTCATCGAGCAGCCGAGCCTCGGCTGGGGAAACCCGCTCGTCCCGGGCGGCATCGCCGGCGGCCTCGTCCTGCTCGCCATCTTCGTCGTGTACGAGATGCACACCGCCATGCCGATGCTGCCACTGCAGCTCTTCCGGCTGCGCAACTTCTCGGTGACGAACATCGAGACGCTCTCCGTCTACGGCGGGCTGTCGGGGCTGAGCGTGTTCCTCTCGTTGTTCCTGCTCGAGTTCTGCGGCTACGACCCGTTCCACGCTGGGCTCGCAACGCTGCCGATCACAGTCGTCATGTTCTTCCTCTCACGCTACGCCGGCCGCCTCTCCATGCAGTACGGCCCACACGTCTTCATGGCGATCGGCCCGATCGTCGCGGGCGTTTCGCTGATCGCGCTCGCGCGACTCCCGGCCGATCTGAACTACTGGGTCGACCTCCTCCCGCCTCTGGTCGGCTTCTCCGTCGGCCTGTCGATGACGGTCGCGCCGCTGACGACGACCGTGCTGTCGGACGCCGGCCCGGGCGACGCGGGCATCGCCTCCGGCGTGAACAACGCCGTCGCCCGGGTCGCCGGCCTCGTCGTCGTCGCCGTGCTGGGGATCGCAGCCGCGGGCGGCGGCGACCATCTCACCGCGCGCGGCTTCCACCACTCGATGCTCGTCGTCTGCGTGCTGATGGTGGTGGGCGGGCTGATCGGTGCGGTCGGCATCCGCAACCCTCGATAACTGGTAGTGTGCATAGGCAATGCCTATGCACACTTTCAGCGCTACGGAAGCAGCACGGGCACTCGGTATCAGCGTCGACACACTGCGCCGCTGGGACCGGGAGGGTCGCATCAAGACCACCCGCGACGCGAACAACAAGCGGATCATCAGCGCGAGGGAGATCAAGCGGCTGCGCGGCGACGAGTCGAGCCACATGAGCGCGCGCAACCGGTTGCGGGGAACGGTGCAGTCGGTGCAGGTCGACGGTCTGCTCGCCCAGGTCGAGATCCTCGTCACCGAGCCGACGCGAGTAGTCGCGATCGTCACGCGCGACGCGGTCGAGGAGCTCGGGCTGAAGCCGGGGACTCCGGCGACCGCAGTCGTCAAGTCGACCTCGGTCATGGTCGAGACGTGATCTCCGGCGTTGTCCTCACGGTGTTCGCGGCGGCGTCCCTGACGAACGTCTTCCCCCGGATCGCCCCGCACGACCGATACTCGTTCTCGGGCTCGAACATGCTCGCGGCGCAGATCCAGCAGGGCGCGCCGGCAGACGTCTTCGCGTCGGCGAACACGAAGCTGCCGGAGCAGCTGTACGAGCAGGGTCTCGTCGAGAAGCCCGTCGTCTTCACCCGCAACGAGCTCATCCTCATCGTCCCGAAAGCCAACCCTGCGGGGATCCACAGCGTGTACGACCTGCGCAAGCCCGGCATGAAGCTCGTCGTCGGCGCCGTTGGAGTGCCGGTGGGCGACTACACGCGCGTCGTCCTCCACAACCTCGGGCTCGACGACGTGCTGGGGAACGTCGTCAGCCAGGAGACGGACGTGCGCGAGGTGTTGGCGAAGGTCGCGCTCGGCGAGGCCGATGCCGGCTTCGTCTATCTCACCGATGCGCGGAGCGTGCGCGGCAAGGTGGCGACGATCGGGATTCGCTGGAGCGCACAGCCGATCGTCAAGTACGCGGTCGCGATCGTGAAGTCGAGCCATCATCTCGCGGCCGCGCGCGCGTTCGTGAAGGGCCTGCTCGGCAAGGCGGCGCAGGCCAAGCTGCGGGCCGCCGGTTTCCTGGCGCCGAGATGATCCGCCGCACGCTCGTGTGGGGTGCGGCGCTCGCTGCGCTCGCCTTCGTCGCGCTGCCGATCGTTGCGATCTTCGCCCGCCTCTCGATCGGCCATCTCTCGAGCTCGCTCGTCACCGACGCCATCGTCGTCAGCCTCAAGACGACGTTCGCGGCGCAGGCGCTCGTCCTCGCGTTCGGGACGCCGGCGGCGTGGGTGCTCGCGACGCACCGCTTCCGTGGGCGCTCGCTCGTCGTCACGCTCGTCGAGTTGCCGATCGTGCTGCCGCCCGCAGTCGCGGGCATCGGGCTGCTGGCGGCGTTCGGTCGGATGGGCCTGCTGCACACCGGTCTCCCGTTCACGCAGGCGGCGGTCGTCGTCGCGGTCGCGTTCGTGTCCGGCCCGCTGTACGTGCGGCAGGCGATCGCCGCATTCGAAGGGGTTGACGAGACGCTCGTCGCCGCGTCGCGCACGCTTGGCGCCGGACCGGTCAAGACGTTCTTCCGCGTCGTCCTCCCGCTCGCGCGCGGCGGGCTCGGCGCGGGTGAGGCGCTCTCCTTCGCGCGCGGGCTCGGCGAGTTCGGCGCGACGATCATGTTCGCCGGCAGCCTCCAGGACGTCACGCAGACGCTTCCGCTCGCCGTGTACCAGGAGTTCGACGTCGACTTCCATCTCGCGCTCGCGCTCGGAGGGCTGCTCGTCCTCGTCAGCGCCGTGCTGCTCGTCACATTGAAATGGCTCGCCTCCTCCTCCACTTCACTCTTCCGCTTCGCGCCTTCGACCTCGAGCTGAAGCTGCCGGTCGAGCGCACGCTCGCGCTCGTCGGGCCGTCAGGCGCAGGGAAGACGTCGGCGCTGCGCGTCGTTGCCGGCCTCGCCGAGCCGGCGCGCGGCGGCGTGTCGCTCGACGGTGTTTCGTGGAAGGGCATTCCTCCGGAGCAGCGGCGCGTCGGCTTCGTGTTCCAGGACTACGCGCTCTTTCCGCACATGAGCGTGCACGGGAACGTCGCGTATGCGGGGCCGGTGGACGATCTCCTCGAGCGTTTCCACATCGGCCACCTCGCGGATGCGCGGCCGCGCGAGCTCTCGGGCGGCGAGCGGCAGCGCGTCGCGCTCGCGCGGGCGCTCGCGCGCAAACCGTCGGTGCTGCTGCTCGACGAGCCGCTCGCGGCGCTCGACGCGCACACGAAGACGACGGTGCGGAGCGAGCTTCGGGAGCTTCTCCGCGAGCTTGCACTGCCGACGATCCTCGTGACGCACGACTACGAGGACGCCGCTGCGCTCGCGGACGAGGTCGGCGTCCTCGTCGACGGGAAGCTTCGTCAGGTCGCGCCGCCGGCGGAGCTCGTCGCGCGGCCGAACGATGCATTCGTCGCGTCGTTCACCGGGGCGAACCTGCTGCGTGGTCGCGCGCGCCGCGGGGAGCTGACCGAGGTGGTGCTCGAGGGCGGCGAGCGGGTGTTCTCGACCGACGAGGCGGAGGGCGAGGTCGGCGTCGTCGTCTACCCGTGGGAGATCTCGGTCGCCCGCGCGCATGCGGAGGGGGAGTCGGCGTTGAACGTCATCCGCGGCGAGGTCGGCTCGGTGGTCGAGGTCGGGAACCGCGTGCGCGTCCGCGTCGGCCCCGTGACGGCGGAAGTGACGGCGTCCTCGGCGAAGCGGCTCGACCTCGCCGGCGGCGGCGTCGCCTATGCGACCTTCAAGGCCACCGGGACACGCCTCGTGCCGCTGTGACACTTCCGTGACTCGAACGTACGCGTACCTGGTACCGGCCGTTCAGATGCCGCGTGACCAACGAGAGGCCGGTACCAAGTACCCGCCTGAAAGTGTCACGAGATCCTCGCGGGGTCGCTAGCGCGGCTTTCCCTCGGGGTACCGCTCCAACCCGTCGTCGCGCAGCGGCTCCCATTCGCACGCGTAGTTCACGTACGTGTGCCACTGGGGCCGGAGGTCGTGGCCCGGATCGAACAAGCCGAGCCTCACGCTCCCGATCTCGCGGGTGTCGGGGTCCAGGCTCCAGAGCGCGCCGCCGCACCGCGAGCAGAAGCACTTGGGCCACCCGTCCTCCGGCTTGTACTCCGCGACGAGCTCCTCGCCGGCGAGCAGCCGAATGCTGCCCGGAGCGATCCGCGCCTGCGCGGACGCACCCGTCCCTGTTCTTCGCTGGCACCGCGTGCAGTGGCAGTACCCGGCGCTGAGCGGCCGTTCCGTCACCTCGAAACGGACGCCGCCGCACATGCAATGCCCGCTGTACGGAGGCCCGGCCACCGCCCTTCACGATAATCACACCGTGCGCACCACCGCGAAGGCCGACTACGCCGTGCGGGCCGCCATCGAGCTCGCGGCGTCCGATGGATCGCCGATCCCCGCCGACCGCATCGCCGAGGCGCAGCAGATCCCGGTCAACTTCCTCGAGAACATCCTCCTCGACCTCCGCCGCGCGGGGATCGTGGAGAGCCGGCGCGGCGCCGCCGGCGGCTACCTGCTCGCGAGGCCCGCAAAGGAGATCGTCATCGCCGACGTCGTGCGCGCCGTCGAGGGCCCGCTCGCAAGCGTCCGCGGCCTTTCCCCGGACACGCTCGAGTACGAAGGCCCCGCCGAGCAGCTGCGCGACGTCTGGGTTGCGCTCCGTTCGGCCGTCCGCTCCGTTCTCGAGCACGTCACTCTCGCCGACGTCGCGAACGGGAAGCTGCCCGCGCGGATCACGAAGCTCACGCGGGAACCGGACGCGTGGGTCCGGCGGCGCCGCTGAACGAGAGAAGGCCCCTTTCGGGGCCCTCTCCGTGAAACGTCGGTGCGACGCGGACTACGCGACGATACGGACGTTCGTCGCCTGCGGGCCCTTCGCACCTTCGGTCGCCTCGAACTCGACCTTGGCGCCTTCGGACAGGGTCTTGAAGCCCTCGCCTGCGATGCCCGTGTGATGGACGAACAGGTCCTTTGCGCCGTCCTCCGGGGTGATGAAGCCGTACCCCTTCTCGTCGCTGAACCACTTGACGGTTCCGGTTGCCATATCTAACTCACCTCCCTGCGTTTTCGCGAACAAGCTGGGAGGCGGTGATGCTGCACTCCGGTACTCGTCCTTCGTTCTAGATGCCACGGAGTGTATCTACCAACGGGAGCGGCGGCCACGCCGGCTCGTGTACAGGAGCTTCGGCTTGGCGACCGCCATCCCGGTGCTCTCGAACTGCTCGCGGTGCCCGAGTCGCGACGCGACGCGGCTGACGTCGGCCTGCTGCTCCGGCAGCACGAGCGTGCTGCCCCGCCCGGACGCGCCCGCGCGGCCCGTTCTGCCGACACGGTGGACGTAGCCCTTGTCGTCCTCCGGCGGATCGAAGTTGATGACGTGCGCGATGCCGTCGAGGTCGAGGCCGCGCGCGGCGACGTCGGTGGCGACGAGCGTCGTCACCTTGCCGGAGCGGAACTTCTCGAGTGCGCGCTCGCGCTGCGGCTGCGACAGGTCGCCGTGCATGGCGACGACGCGGACATCGCGGCGGCTGAGCTTCTGCGCGAGACGGTCCGCCCCACGCTTCGTGCGTACGAAGACGAGCGACAGCCCCGGCTCGGCTTCGAGCAGGTCGACGAGCCGGTCGATCTTGTCGCCGGCCGTGACCGGGACGAAGTCGTGCTCGACCACGCTGTCCTCGACGTCCTGCTCGCGCCCGTTCTCGTAGCGGGCCGGCGCATCCGTGTACGCGCTCGCGAGCTCGCCCACCTCGCCGTCGAGCGTGGCGGAGAAGAGCATCGTCTGCCGCGCGGCCGGAAGGCGGCGCATGATGCGCTCGACCTGCGGCTTGAAGCCCATGTCGAGCATGCGGTCGGCCTCGTCGAGGACGAGCGCGGTGACGGCGTCGAGCGAGACGAGACGCCGCTCGACGAGATCGGTGAGGCGGCCCGGCGTCGCGACGACGATCTGCGCGCCCTTGACGCGCTTCGCCTGCGCGCCGACGGGCGCGCCGCCGTACGCGGCGGCGACGCGAATGCCTCGTGCCCGTGCCAGCGGCTCGAGGTCGTCGCAAACCTGGAGCGCGAGCTCCCTGGTCGGGACGAGCACGAGCGCGGAGGGCGCCTTGCCGTCGACGGGCGCCCGCTCGACGAGCGGGATCCCGAAGGCGAGTGTCTTGCCCGAGCCAGTCGGCGACTTCGCGAGGATGTCGCGGCCGCCGATGGCGTCGGGCAGGACGAGAGACTGGATACGGAACGGCTCGACGATGCCGCGGTCCGCGAGCGCCTGCTCGACGGCCGCGCTCACGCCGAGCGCGCGAAAGGTGTGTTGCATTGAGTTGTTCGACTCCTTCTGGTGTTGCGGTTCGAGATCACACGACTCGAAACCACCGAAGGAGGAACGAGAAGCTGAAATCTCACGGGACGGCCCTGTTGCCGTCCGTGGAATCAGAGTAGCAGACGTTCTCCCGCACGAATCGGCTGCTGGAGCCGATTCGCGGGCGGCGTCAGCGGACACGCCCACCGGTCGTCGTACGAGCACGACGGGTTGTACGCGAAGTTGAAGTCGAGGACGAGGCGCCCGTGGTCCAGTCCAAGGTCGGAGCCCTTCACCGTGTCGAGGAGGTACCGGCCTGCGCCGTACGTCTCCGTCCCGCGCGTCGCGTCGGTGAACGGCAGGAAGATCCCGCCGCTGTAGCCCTCGAGCCAGTACAGCTCGAGCTCGCCGGTCACACGGCTTCGGCGAGGCCCTCGGTCGTCCTGCGCAGCGGGACCTCGCGGAGCAGCCACGTGAGGAAGAACGAGATGCCGGAGACGACGGCGCCGACGATGAACACCGGGTGGAGCGCGTTCGAGAACGCATGGATGTACAGCGCGTGCACGTGCGGCGGCAGTGCGTTCACCGCCTTCGGCGTCGCCGACGTAGGCCCGTGCACGCCGGGTGGCAGCGTCTCCGCCAGCTGCTGCCGCAGGTGGTTGGCGAAGATCGCGCCGAATGCGGCAATTCCCACGGAGCCGCCGATCTGGCGGAACATGATCGAGCCGGACGTCGCGACGCCCATCACGCGCGGCTCGACGGCGTTCTGCACCGCGAGGACGAGAACCTGCATGACCATGCCGAGGCCGAACCCGATGACGAGGACGTACAGCGACGTCTCCACCGTCGACGTGTGCACGTTCAGCAGCGAGAGCAGCGCCATCCCGACCGTGGCGATCGCCGTCCCTGCGATCGGGAACGGCCGGTACTTGCCCGTGCGGGAGATGATCTGCCCGCCGACGATGGAGGTGATGAGCAGCCCCACCATCATCGGCGTCAGCTGGAGGCCCGAGCTCGTCGGGTTCCGGCCGCGCACGATCTGGAGGAAGAGCGGCAGGAACGTGATTGCGCCGAAGAGCGCGACCCCGATGATGAAGCCCACGGCCGAGCAGACGACGAAGATGCGGTTGCGGAAGAGCGACAGCGGCAGGATCGGCTCGCTCGCGCGTTTCTCCGCGAAGGGGAACAGCACGAGCAGCGCGACGCCGACGACGCCGAGCACGACGATGATCGGCGACCCCCACGCGTACGTCGTGCCGCCGAGGCTCGTCAGCAGGACGAGTGCAGCGAGGCCGCCGGCGAGCAGCAACGCGCCGACATAGTCGATCGCGTGCTGCACGCGCTCCGTGGGCGCGTGGAACGTCGCGCCGATGACGACGAATGCGAGGATGCCGATCGGCAGGTTGACGTAGAAGATCCACCGCCACGACAGGTTGTCGACGAAGAAGCCGCCGATGAGCGGGCCGATGACGGTGGCGACGCCGAAGACGGCGCCGAACAATCCCTGGTACCGGCCGCGCTCGCGCGGCGGGATGATGTCGCCGATGACGGCGATCGCGACGACGACGAGGCCGCCCGCGCCGAGGCCCTGCAGCGCGCGGAAGAGGATGAGCTCCGTCATGTTCTGCGCGATCCCGCAGAGCGCCGAGCCGACGAGGAAGATGACGATCGCCGCCTGGATGACGACCTTGCGGCCGTAGAGGTCGCCGAACTTCCCGTACAACGGCCCCGAGACGGTGGACGTGAGCAGGTACGCGGTCACCACCCAGGAGAGGTGCGAGAGCCCGCCGAGGTCGCCGACGATCGTCGGCAGCGCCGTCGACACGATCGTCTGGTCGAGCGCCGCCAGAAGGACGACGAGCATTAGTGCGCTGAAGATGACGCGTTTCCGCGGTGCCCCGGTCGCGGTCGGCATAGTTGCAGCATGCCGAAGATCGATAAGTCTGAGCAGGAGTGGCGTCAGGAGCTGACGCCGGAGCAATTCCACGTCCTCCGCCGCAAAGGCACAGAGGCGCCGTTCACCGGCGAGTACGACCACGTCTTCGAGCCCGGCACGTACGTCTGCGCCGGCTGCGGCGCCGAGCTGTTCGAGTCGGACGCGAAATACGACTCCGGCTGCGGCTGGCCCGCGTTCTCTGCGCCTGCCGGCGACGACGCCGTCGCGGAGGAGAGCGACGCCGGCCACGGCATGATCCGCACGGAGGTGCTGTGCGCGAGCTGCGGCGGCCACCTCGGCCACGTGTTCCCCGACGGGCCGCACCCGACCGGGCAGCGCTACTGCATCAACTCGGCGGCGCTGAAGCTCGAGGAGAAGTAGAGAGGTCTACCGCTCGCGGTAGACGATGCGGCCGCGCGTGAGATCGTAGGGCGACAGCTCGACCTTGATCCGGTCGCCCGGGTTGATCCTGATGCGGTAGCGGCGCATGCGGCCGGAGGTGTAGCCGAGGGTCTCGTGCCCGTTGTCGAGCGCGATGCGATGCATGCCGCTCTTGAACGACTCCATCACTTCGCCCTCGAGCTCGATCTTCTCCTCTTTGCCGGCCATGTGCCTTTCACGGTAGCCGATGAATTCGGCCTCCGCGACCGGTCTGAGCTTCAGATGGCCACCTGCCTCGAGACGGTCGACGCGCTCGCGCGCATGCGTCTCGCCGGAAAACGGCTCGGATTCGCGGTTCGCCTGACCCCGACGGAGGAGCTGCTGGAGCTGCTGGAGCTCGTCGGGCTAGTCGATGTGCTCTGGCAGCCCGAAGAGCGGGAAGAGTCGCTCGGTGTCGAGGAAGAACGTCAGCTCCGCGATCCTCCCGCCTGAGGTCTCGAGCACCTGGAGCGCCCACGGCGCGTAGCCGCCCTCGGGATCGATCTTGTACTGGCCGAATGCGGGCGAGCCGTTCGCCGAACGGACGGGGATGACGCGCGAGCCCTTGCACGCGATGCCGGGGCCCCACCACCAGGTGAAGATGTCGTCGCGGCCGGAGAGCCAGAGGTCGAACGGCGGCATCGACTGGATCGCGTCCTCGCGCAGGAGCTCCGTCAGCAGCTCGACGTCGTACGCCTCGAACGCCGCGACGTAGCGCTCGAGCAGCGCGGCGTCGACGTCGGGCGTATCGACCTCCTGCACGTTCGCGCTCGCCATCGTCGCCCGCGCGCGTTGAAGCGCGCTGTTGACCGATGCGACCGACGTGTCGAGCAGCTCCGCCGCCTCGGTCGCCTGCCACTTGAGCACCTCGCAGAGGATGAGCACGGCGCGCTGCCGTGGCGGCAGATGCTGGAGCGCGGCGACGAACGCGAGCCGGATCGTGTCGTGCGCGACGACGGCGTCCGCCGGATCGGGCATCGGCTCGATCCACGTCACCTCGGTCGGCACGTTGAGGTTCTCGAACAGCGGCTCGCTCGCCGGGCCGAGGTCCATCGGCCGCGCGCGGCGCTTGCCCGCGTTGAGCATGTCGAGACAGACGTTCGTCGCGATCTTGTACAGCCACGACTTGAGCGCTGCCCGGCCCTCGAAGCGCTCGAGGTTCCGCCAGGCGCGGACGAACGTGTCCTGCACCGCGTCCTCGGCGTCGAACGGCGACCCGAGCATGCGGTAGCAGTACGCGGTCAACTCTCCGCGATGCTGCTCCAGCTCCGCGAACGCGGGCGTGGCGGCGGCCGGCGACTCCACGACGCTCATCCTAGAAAATGAGACTGGGGTTACGCCCGAAACTCATCGCCCAAACGGCCAAGTCCCGCCCAAACGGCCAAGTCCGTGTACTTAGTACCGGCACGAACTTGTGACGAAGCCCTGAAGTACTCGGGGCACCCACCGGTCCATCGTTGATGCATGTCGCGTCAGGCACGGGACACCGGAGCTGGGCTCTTCCACATCTACACCCACTGCGTCTGGGTGACACGCGAGCTCTACCGGTCCGACGACGACCGGATGGACTTCCTCCGCCGCGTCGCTCGTGTGACCGACCAGCTCGCGTGGACGTGCCTCGCCTATTGCCTCATGACGTCGCACTACCACCTGATCGTGGAGGTGGACGACGGGATCCTCCCCAAGGCGATGCACCGCCTGAACCTTGGATACGTCCGGAATTTCAACCAGAAGTACGTCCTCCGCGGACATCTGCAGTTCGAACCGTACGGCGCCCGCCGCATCGAGGGTGAGGCGGATCTCGCGTACAGGTTCAAATACGTCGCAAACAATCCGGTCGAAGCCGGCCTCTGCAAGAAGCCGGGCGACTGGCTTTGGAGCAGTTACGCCGGAACAGTCGGTCTCGCGCCGCTCGCCACCTTCGTCGATCCCGGACGGATCCTTCGGTACTTCGCACGGCCGGATTGCGAGCCTCAAGGCGCCCTACGCCGCTACGTCGAAGGTTCGTGACACATTCGCGCAGGTACTAAGTACGGGCCTTTAGGTCAATCGAAGCCGAGCTCGTCGAGCGAGCGGTGCAGCTCCGCCGTGTCCTCGTACACGCGGAAGGCGCCCGCACCAGAGAGCTCGTCGGCGCCGTAGCCGCCGCTGAGCAGCCCGATGCTCAGCATCCGCGCTCGCCGCGCGGCGAGGAGGTCCCAGACGGCGTCGCCGACGACGTAGCAGTCGATCGCCTGCACGCCGAGCGCCTCCTGGCACGCGAGGAACAGGTCGGGCGCCGGTTTGGCCCGCGCCACGTTGCCGCGATCGATGACGACCGTGTCGTCGCCGACGCCGAGCGCCTCGAGCGACGCGTCGATCTCCGGCCGGCGGCCCGACGTCGCGATCCCGTGCACGATCCCGCGGCGCCGCAGCTCGCCGAGCAGCTCGACCGCGCCGGGGAGCGGGCGACGCTCCGGAAGCAAGCCGCGGAAGATCTCGCCGTGCCGCTGCTGGATCTCTTCCGTCTCCGCCGGCGTCAGCTCGCGGCCGACCTCGCGCGCGACCGCGCGCGCGAAGAGGCCGCCGCTCATGCCGATGCGGCGATGGATGCGCCAGCCGTCGATCGGCATGTCGGCTTCCGCGAGCGCGCGCTGCCACGCGAACACGTGCGCATACACCGTGTCGATGAGCGTGCCGTCGAGATCGAAGATGAGCGCGAGCGGCACGCTCGCTAGGCCTTCGACACAGCCGGGACGACGAACCGTGCGTCCCGGTGCGCGGCGACCCGCAGGAGCAGATCGTGGAGCTCGCGGCGCTCCTCGTCGTCCAGCGGTGCGAGGAACTCGTCCTCGATACGCTGCGCGAGCTTGCGGAAGGCCGCCAGCTGGCGCTTGCCCGCGGGCGTGAGGCTGACCATCTGCCGGCGGCGGTCGTTCGGGTCGCGGCGCCGCTCGATCAGGCCGCGCTCCTCGAGCCCGTCGAGCATGGCGACGAGCTGGCTCGGGTCGAACTGGAGCGCGTCGGCGATCGCCGCCTGCGCCGTCCGCGGGCCTTCGTCGAGGAGCGCCAGCACCGAGTACTGGTACGCGCTGAAGCCCTCCGCCTCGAAGGCCTCCATCGTCCGCATCTTCAAGGCGATTCCGATCCGGCCCAGGAGAAAGCCCGTCCGCGAGATCAGCTCGACCGGAAGGCAGTTCGTCGGCACCTCAGGGTTCATTGCGGGAATAAGTGTAGCGCAGGATCGTTTGCTGTGTATATCGTGGAATCAGTAAACGATTTAGGGGAGAAGTAAATGACCGCGAACACGATTGAAACGAACAACAGGCGCTGGTTCGGCCTGGCCGTCCTCGTGGCGGCACAGTTCATGGTCGTCCTCGACATCGCCATCGTCAACGTGGCGCTGCCGACGATCAAGACCGACCTCCATTTCAGCCAGGAGAGCCTCCAGTGGGTGATCACCGCCTACTCGATCCTCTTCGGCGGCGTCCTCCTCCTCGGCGGCCGGATGGCCGACCTGCTCGGCCGGCGCCGGATGTTCATGGCCGGGTTGACGCTCTTCACCGTCAGCTCGCTCCTCGACGGGCTCGCCTGGTCGGAGCCGTCGCTCATCTCGTTCCGCGCCCTGCAGGGGCTCGGAGCGGCGCTACTCGCACCGGCCGCGCTCTCGATCCTGATGACGACGTTCCAGGAGGGCCGCGAGCGGAATTTCGCCCTCGGCATCTGGGGCGCGGTCTCCGGGAGCGGCGCGGCGGCAGGCGTCCTCCTGGGCGGTGCGCTCACGAGCGCGTTCAGCTGGTCGTGGATCTTCTTCGTCAACGTCCCGGTCGGCGCGCTCGTCCTCGTCCTCAGCCCCGTGCTGCTGCGCGAGAGCCGGGCGGCCCTCAACCATCGTCACTTCGACATCGCGGGCGCGACGACGATCACCGGCGGCCTGATGCTGCTCGTGTACGCGCTCACGCGCGCGAGCCAGCACGGATGGGGAACGGCGACCACCGCCGGCCTGCTCGCGGCGTCCGCTGCCCTCATCGGCTCGTTCGTCGTCGTCGAGCTCCGCTCGCCGGCGCCGGTCCTGCCGCTGCGGATCTTCCGGCTGCGCACGCTGTCGGGATCCAACACCGCTGCGCTGCTCTCGGGCGCTGCGATCTTCTCGCAGTTCTTCCTCCTGACGCTGTACATGCAGCAGGTGCTCCACTACTCGGCGCTGCAGACCGGCGCCGCGTACATCACGTTCACGCTCGCGATCATCGTGTTCTCTGGCGTCGCACAGGCGGTCGTCACGCGCGTCGGCATCCGCCGCGTCCTGCCGACCGGGCTGGTGCTCGCAACCGGCGGGCTCCTGCTGTACACGCGGCTGCCGGTGCACGGGCACTACTTCTGGGATCTCTTCCCCGCGTTCCTCGTCGGCGGAATCGGCATGGCGTTCGCGTTCGTGCCGATGTCGATCGGCGCGCTCGCGGGCGTCGGCAAGCGTGACGCCGGCGTCGCGTCCGGCCTGCTGAACCAATCGCAGCAGATCGGCGGCGCGATCGGGGTCGCCATCGCGACAACGATCGCGACGACGTACACCGCGCGGTTCGCGACGCACCATCACGTCGGCTCGTTCGCACCGCAGGCGCTGACGCACGGGTTCACCGTCGCGTTCTACGTCCTCGCCGGCATCTCCCTCGCCGGCGCCGTCCTGTCTGCGTTCCTCATCGAGTCGCAGCCGGCGGAGGTCGAGGAAGAGGCGATCGCCCTCGGCGATCTCGATCCCATCATCGAGGTGGCTGCGTGATGGATCGCCACGCATACCAGCGCGAGGTCGAACGGCTCCTCGCTCAGATCAGGGAGCGCGTTCGCGAGCTCCAGCTCCTCAAGGTGCGCGGGGCCCGAGGCCCCGCGCTCCGGGAGCCGAAGCACGAGCTCAAGCAGGCACGGAGGGAGCTGGCGGCGTTGGTCGCCGCCAGCTCCCACTGATCCACGGAAACGGTGTGGTTACATAGCGCCGTGGCGACGACGGACCCGCTCGAATTCGGCGCCGGTGCGGCCTGCCGGATCGACGTCCCGGCCCACTCGCGCACGATCGCCGAGATCCCGGTCGGCCTCGACCCGGAGGGCGTCGCCGCCGACGCCGCCCGCCGCCGCGCCTACGTCGCCTGCTCCCGCAGCGACTGGGTGACGGTCGTCGACCTCGAGGAGCTCGAGGCGATCGCGCGGATCCGGGTCGGCGCGGAGCCGATCGACCTCGTCTTCGACGCGCCGACGGACCGGATCTTCACCGCGGACGCGCACGCCGACACGGTCTCGGTCGTGAACGCCGAGAAGCTCGAGCTGGAGGCGACGATCCCGGTCGGCGGCTATCCGTCGGGGCTCGGCTACGACCGCGAGCGGCGCCGGCTGTACGTCGGCAACTCGCTCGGCGGCACGATGAGCGTCATCGACGTCGACACGCTCGAAACGGTGGCGACCGTCGAGGCGGAGATCGGCGCCGGCGCGATCGAGCTCGATCGCGAGCGGCGGATCATCCTCTGCGTCAACTTCATCGCGGCGTCGGTGACGCTCGTGAACGCGGACACGAACGAGCCGTTCGGCCGCATCGACGTCGGCACCGGCGCCTGCGCGGTCGGCGTGGTCCCCGAGCGAGGCGAGGCCTTCGTCGTCAACTCCGTCGCCGGCACCGTCAATCGCATCGACATCGACAGCGGGCGCGTCGTCGAGGAGCTCCGCGTCGGCGAGGCGCCCGTCGGGCTGACGGTCTCGCCCGCGCACGACCGCCTGTACGTCAGCAACCGCGGCGCGGGCACCGTCAGCGTGCTCGGCATCGCCGATGGCACCGAATGGACGCAGATCCGCGTCGGCGAAGGCCCCGGCGGCGTCACCGTCGACCCGGTCGACGGGAGGCTGCTCGTCGCCGACGCCGGCAGCGGCACGCTGACGATCGTCGAGGACCTGCTCGCGGGCCGCCCGCCCGCCCCCGCCCTCGAGGAGCTGTCGCTGCTCGTCGGCGGCCCGCTCCCGGAGTTCTCGCTCGTCGACCTCCGCACCGGCGAGCTGCGCTCGAGCCGCGAATGGGCGGAGAAGCGCTACATCATCAATTTCTTCGCCAGCTGGTGAGGGCCCTGCAACGCGGAGGCGCCGTTCCTCGAGGAGCTGCGGCTGCGCGAACGAGACCGGTCGGGTCTCGACGTCATCCACATCGACATCTGGGAGGGATCCGACCCGAAGCCGGAGGTCGAGCGCTTCTGCGAGATGTGGGGGCTGAAGGGAACGGTGCTGCTCGACGAGACCGGCGAGTACGCGCGCTCACTCGGCGTGCGCGGCGTCCCGACCAATCTCGTCGTCGACTCCGACGGCACCGTGCGCGCGTTCGGCGTCAGCCGGCTCGACGAGCTCGACCGCGCCATCGACGTCATGCTCAAGCGTTAGCAGCGGCAGTCGCGACGTCGCGCGGATACGTCCGCCGCGCACGGAAGAGCAGGTACGCGCTCGCAGCCAGCGGAACGAGCATGACGACGAACGTCCACTGCAACCCCGCCCGACCGCCTCCGAAGACGTGGTCGCTGACCGCGCCGAAGAGAAGCGGCGCGAGCGCCTGCGCGAGTGAGCGGAGGAGCGTGCGCACCGCCTCCGCGCGGCCGCGCAAGAGCGGCGGCATGATGTCGAGCAGCGTGGCGTTGACTGCCGGATTCTGTGCCGTGAGGAAGAACACGGCGCCGATGAGATAGGGAACGGCTGTGGTGGCGCTGCGCGCGAACAGGGCCGGCACGAACAGAACCGGAGTCACGCTGGCCGCGACAGCCGCGGTGTAGAGGCGACCCCTGATGCGGCCGCGGCGAAGAAGACGGTCGCCGATCGCGCCGCCGGCGAGCACCCCCGCCACCGCGCCGATGCCGACGACGAGCAGGAGAACATTCGCGAGGGCCTGACCGATCGAGTACTGCTCCTTCGCAAACTCGGCTCCGAATGTCTGTACGCCGGCGAGGAAGTAGTACCCGCACGCACTCGCCGCGATGAGCACGATGTTCGTGCGGATGCGCAACACGTATTTCGTCGCGGCGAGAAGATTCAGGCGGCGCGGGTCTCCCTTCAGCACGAGCTCCGGGTCGGGCTCGAGCCCGCGTTCGCGGGCTATCCGCTGCGCATCGGTCTCGTGCACGGCAGCGGCATCGCCGAGCCGGGTATCCTGCTCGTGCGCGAGCACGCCCTGGCCGCCGCGGCGGGGCTCTGGCAGCCGCGCGACGAACACCGAGAGGGCGAGGGCCGGAATGGCGAGGATGACGAAGGCCGCGCGCCATGACAGCGCCGCGATGTCTCCGCTGACGGCGAAACCGAAGCCGGCCCCGAGCAGCTCGCCGGTAAGGATGTAGCCGTAGACGCGGCCACGCTCCCAGCCTCCGAAGTAGTCGCCGACGAGCGACGCGATCATCGGCCCGGCGGCAGCGGTGACGGCGCCGAGGAAGATGCGGGCGACGAGCAGCTCGTGGAAGGTCGGGACCGACGCGCTCCAGAGCATCGCGACTGCCCACATCACGATCGTGATCGCAAGCGTCGTCGTGCGTCGAACGCGGTCGGCCAGCACACCGAACGGGAGCGTTGCGAACGCACCGACGAGCGACGTCGTCGCGACGAGCAGACCGATGTCGGTGTTGCTGATGTGCAGGCCGGACCGAAGCTCGGTTGCAGACGCGCCGACCGTCGAGACGTCGGCCGCGCTCAGCCCGAGGACGCACGCGAGCACGATGATCACGCGAGCCCGCTCGCGGCCACCGAGCGCGACGGTCAGACGGTCGGCGCCTGCCTCGGCAACCGCGCCCGCGATCGCGGCCAGCCCCGAGAGCAGCGAACGACCCAATCCACCCTTTCCACCGTTGGCCATCAGCACCATTGTGCGAGAGTGCGGTCGTGGACGAGGCGGTGATCTCCGTCCGCGGCCTGCGCAAGCGCTACGCAGCGGTGGAGGCGGTCGCGGGCATCGATCTCGACGTCGGGCGCGGCGAGATCTTCGCGTTCCTCGGCCCGAACGGGGCCGGGAAGACGACGACCGTCGAGATCCTCGAGGGCTTCCGCTCGCGCACGGAGGGGGAGGTGCGCGTCCTCGGGGTCGACCCAGCTCATTCGGGTGCGTCCTGGCGGAACCGCGTCGGCTGCGTCCTCCAGGAGTCGTCGGTGGAGCCGGGCCTGACCGTGCGCGAGTGTCTGGAGCTGTACGCGGGCTACTACGAGAAGCCGCGCGACATCGACGACACGATCGCGCTCGCCGGCCTCCAGGGAAAGGCCGAGACGCTCGGCGAGCAGCTCTCCGGCGGGCAGCGGCGCCGCCTCGACGTCGCGCTCGCGCTCATCGGCGATCCCGAGCTCGTGTTCCTCGACGAGCCGACGACGGGCTTCGACCCGTCCGCCCGCCGCGCCGCGTGGGGGGTCATCGACGGCCTCCGCGAGCTCGGCAAGACCGTCTTCCTGACGACGCACTACATGGACGAGGCGGAGAACCTCGCCGATCGCATTGCGATCATCAGCGGCGGCACGATCGTCGCCGAGGGGACGCCGCGCACGCTCGGCGGCCGCGAGCGGATGGCGGTGCGCATCTCCTTCACGCTGCCCGAGGGAATCGCCGCCGCCGACCTGCCGCTTCCCATCTCGGCCGTCGACGGCCGCGTCGTCGTCGAGAGCGAGCGCCCGCTCGTCGACGTGAAGACGCTTGCGGACTGGGCACTCGGACGCGGCATCGACCTCCCCGACCTCGACGTGCGCCGGCCGTCGCTCGAGGACGTCTATCTCCAGTTGACCGGAGCGGCAGGATGATCCTCCACCAGTTCCGCTACGACCTGCTCGCGTTCTTCCGGAACCGGCAGGCGCGGTTCTTCACCGTCGTGCTCCCCGTCCTCTTCCTCGTCATCTTTGTCAGCATCTTCGGGAACCACACGCTGACGAACGGCGTGAAGGCCTCGACGTACTACGTCCCCGGCCTCTCGGCGATGGGGGTGATCGCCGGCTCGTTCGTCAACCTCGTCATCTCCGTCACGGCGCAGCGCGAGTCGGGGGTGCTGAAGCGGCGTCGCGCAACGCCCGTGCCTGCGTGGGTGCTCATCGCCGGCCGCGCGCTCACGGCGATCGTCATCGCCCTCGGAGTCATGACGGTGCTGCTCCTGATCGGGCGCTTCGGCTACGGCGTGAAGCTGCCGACGCACACGCTTCCCGGCGTCGTCGTCACCGCCGTGATCGGCTCGATCAGCTTCGTCTGCCTCGGCTTCGCGCTCACGACCGCGATCAAGAACGAGGACGCGGCGCAGCCGATGGTGCAGGCGATCATGCTGCCGCTCTACTTCATCTCCGGCGTCTTCATCCCGAACGTCAACCTGCCGACGTGGCTCCGCGACGTCGCCGAGGTGTTCCCCGTCCAGCATCTCGCCGATGGCCTCCACCATGCATTCGATCCGTCGATGCGTGGCACCGGCTTCATGTGGACCGACATCGGCGTGCTCCTGCTCTGGGCCGCCGTCGGGCTTGCAGTCGCGCTGTGGCGCTTTACCTGGACGCCCGTAGCAGCGGCTGCCTGATCTCGACAACTCGTGGCTCACGGGTCGGCCGGTCGCGCGCAGGCGGCCGAGAAGGGAGTCCTCGGCCGGCTGAGGGCGCTCGCGACCTGACGTCTACGTGGGACGCGGCGCGCGGCGATCGAGCGCGATCCGCATGCGCCCGAACGCCATCGTCAGGAGGCCCGCGACGACGCCGATCCCGACCGCAGCCCCGGCGCGGTCGGCGTTGCCCGCCGCCCAGTGGATGCCGTCCCAGTTCGAGATTCCCGCCCACGCATCGACCGACAGCGAGCCCGGGCCGAGGGCGCTGACCGCGTAGGCCGCCGTCAGCATGACCAGCGGATATTCGAAGCCGCCGTTCGTGCTCCAGATTCCCTTCTTCAGGTGCACCACGAGGATCGCGGTCGTCATCACCGCGGCGAGGAGCACCGTCCCGAGCGGAGTGACGAGCCCGGCCGCGACGAGGATCCCGCCGGCGAGCTCGCCAAGGCCCGCGAGCACGACCGAGGCGAAGCCGGGGCGCAGTCCCATCTGCTCGAAGAATCCGGCCATCGGCCCCGGGCCGGTCGCGTTCAGCCAACCCGGCGAGAAGCGCGCCGGGACGAGCTTCTGCAGACCGTGCCCCATGAAGAGGAGGCCCGGGACGAGCCGCAGGATCAGGAGGGCCGCGTTCATCGCTGATTTGTACCCCACGCGGGGGCGGTTACATGAGAACATGTGTTCGTGTCCGGAGGGGCCTCCATCCTCCACGCCGACCTGGACGCGTTCTTCGCGTCGGTGGAGCAGCGCGACGACCCACGGCTGCGCGGCCGCCCGGTGATCGTCGGCGGCGGGGTCGTGCTCGCCGCGAGCTACGAGGCGAAGGCGCTCGGCGTGCAGACGGCAATGGGCGGCAGGCGCGCGCGGAGGCTTTGCCCGCACGCGATCGTCGTGTCGCCGCGCATGTCGGCGTACTCGGAGGCGAGCAAGGCGGTATTCCGCCTGTTCGACGACGTCGCGCCCGTCGTCGAGGGGCTGTCGATCGACGAGGCGTTCCTCGACGTCAGCGGCATGGAGCGGAGCGTCGGCTCGCCGGTCGAGATCGCGACCGTGCTGCGGCGGCGCGTGCGGGAGGAGATCGGCCTGCCGATCACGGTCGGCATCGCGCGGACGAAGTTCCTCGCGAAGGTGGCGAGCGCCGTCGCGAAGCCCGACGGCCTCCTCCTCGTTCCACCCGAGGACGAGCTCGCGTTCCTCCACCCGCTGCCGGTCGAGGCGCTGTGGGGCGTCGGCCCGGTGACCGCGCGCAAGCTGCGCGAGCGCGGGATCACGACGGTGCGCCAGTTGGCGTTCCTGTCGGAGTCGATTCTCGAGTCGATGCTCGGCCGCGCGGCCGGGCGGCACCTGCACGCGCTCGCGCACAACCTCGACCCGAGGCCGGTGCGCGCAGGCCGGCGGCGCGGGTCGATCGGTTCGCAACGGGCACGCGGGCGCGCGCCGTGGTCGCACGAGTCGGTCGACGCGGATCTGATGACGCTCGTCGATCGCGTGTCGCGCCGCATGCGCAACGCCGGCCGGCGCGGACGCACGGTCGTCCTGCGCCTGCGCTTCGACGACTACACGCGCGCAACTCGCTCGCACACGCTGCCGGCCACGACGGCGAGCACCGAGCGGATCCTCTCGACCGCGAGGACTCTCGTCGCCGACGCGCTGCCGACCATCCGCCACCGCGGCCTCACGCTCGTCGGGATCTCGGTCTCGAACCTCGACGGCGACGCACAGCTCGTCCTCCCGTTCGACCGGAACGAGGAGCTCGACGCGGCGCTCGATCTCGTGCGCGAGCGCTACGGCTCCGACGCGATCGTGCGCGCGGCGCTACTCGGCCGCGCGCCCGGGGTCACGATGCCGCTGCTACCGGATTAGTCGACCCAGGCGCCGTCGGCCATCACGCCGTCGCCGCCCTCGGGGCGGTCGGAGCCGACAGCGATGATCTCGAGGCCGTCCGGCCCGGCCTCCCAAGCGCGGATCGTCGGCGGCGCGACGCGGACGACGTCCCATTGCCGCACGTCGCGAACGTCGTCGTCCAGCCGCACGCGGCCGGATCCGCCGATGACGACGTAGGCCTCCTCCTGTTCGCGATGGCTGTGCGCCATCGGCGAGCGCACGCCAGGCTCGTAGCGCATGTACGTGACCCCGAGATGCTCGGAGCCGATGTGCTTGCGCGCGAAGCGCGCCTCCATTCCCGGCGCACGATCGCCCGCGGAGTCGTCGATCTCCTTCAGGTTGACGATTGCGTAGTCGGTCACGCTCGCTCCTTTCGAAGCGCCGCGAGTCGCTCGAGGCTCGCCGGCGGCCAGAGTGTTTTGCTGTCGTAGTAGACGTCGAACGCGGGAACGCGCTCAGGGATCTCCACCCACGGCAGCTTCGATCGCGTGAAGATGTGGACGTCGGGACTGACGGCCGACGGATCGTCGAGCGTTCCTGCGCGGACGAAGAGGATCTGGGGACGCGTGTACCTGCTGTAGATCGCGACCTGGCAGTCGAGGCAGCGGTAGATCGTCTGCGTGCTGCCATCGTCGCGCGGCACGTCGACCGGCTGCGGCTCGCCGGCGGTGAGCTCAACCCGGTCGGCTTCGATCATCACGTTGATGACGAACGCGCTACCCGTCTGCCGTTGGCAGTTCAAGCAGTGGCAGCAGTGCACGAAGAGTGGCTCGGATGCGAGCCGGTACCGCACTGCACCACAGGAACATCCCCCTTCCACGGTGCGGACGATAACGTCCAGGACATGGAGTACGTGAACCTCGGCCGCACGGGCCTGCGCGTTTCCCGTCTCTGCCTCGGGATGATGAGCTTCGGCCCCCACGAGACGCGGCCGTGGGCGCTCGACGAGAAGGCGGCGGAGCCGATCGTGCGCCGCGCCGTCGACGGCGGGATCGTCTTCTTCGACACCGCCGACGTCTACAACGGCGGGCAGAGCGAGGTCATCACCGGGCGGTTGCTGCAGAAGCTCTTCGGCACGCGCGAGGAGTACGTCGTCGCGACGAAGGTGCACGGGCGCACGATGCCGGGCGAGAACGGCGCCGGGCTCTCGCGCAAGCACGTCCTCGCGTCGATCGACGCGTCGCTCGAGCGGCTCGGTCTCGACTACGTCGACCTGTACCAGATCCACCGCTGGGACTACCGCACGCCGATCGACGAGACGATGGACGCACTGCACGACGTCGTGAAGGCCGGTAAGGCGCGCTACATCGGCGCGAGCAGCATGTTCGCCTGGCAGTTCGCGAAGGCGCAGTCGGTCGCGCCGACGCGGTTCGTGTCGATGCAGAACCACTACAACCTCGTCTATCGCGAGGAGGAGCGCGAGATGATCCCGCAGTGCGTCGACCAGGGCGTCGGCGTGCTGCCGTGGAGCCCGCTCGCCCGCGGACTTCTCGCCGGCACGCGCTCGCGCGAGGGCGAGCGCCGCACCGAGCGGTCGCGTACAGATCCGTTCGCCGACAACCTGTACGTACCCGCCGACTTCGACGTCGTCGACCGCGCGATCGAGGTCGCCTCGGCCCGCGGCGTCCCTGCAGCGCAGGTCGCGCTCGCGTGGCTCCTGCACAAGCCCGGGGTCACCACCCCGATCGTCGGCGCGACCAAGGTCGAGCACCTCAAAGACGCGCTCGCCGCCGAGCCGCTGGCGCTCAGCGCGGATGAGATCGCCCGCCTGGAGGAGCCC
>JBOGZQ010000137.1:0-13431 GCA_050697375.1 Gaiellaceae bacterium
TCGTCGGCTTCCGGCTGAGCGGCGCGCTGCGCGAAGGAGCGACTGCGACCGACCTCGTGCTGACGGTGACCGAGATCCTGCGGCGCACGGGCGTCGTCGGGAAGCTCGTCGAGTACTTCGGGCCGGGTGTCCCGTCGCTCGCGCTCGCCGACCGCGCGACGCTCGGGAACATGAGCCCCGAGTACGGCGCGACGTGCGGCTTCTTCCCCGTCGACGACGTGACGCTCGCGTATCTGCGGCTGACCGGCCGTCCCGACGGGCGCATCGCGCTCGTCGAGGCGTACTGCAAGGAGAACATGCTGTGGCACGAGCCGCACGAGCATCCGGAGTACTCGCAGGTGGTCGAGCTCGACCTCGGCGACGTCGAGCCGTCGCTCGCCGGCCCGAGGCGTCCGCAGGACCGCGTCCCGCTCGCGAACGCGAAGACTGCATTCCTCGAGTCGCTCGGCTCGTTCGGCGTCGACTACGACAACGGCACGTACGACAAGGAGGTCGCCGACAGCTTCCCCGCCAGCGACCCGCCGACGTACGACGGGGTCAGCGAAGAGCAGGCGGCGCCTGCGCACGCCGCGGTCGCGACGCTGCCGGACGACGGGAGCGGCGGCCTGCGCCACGGCTCGGTCGTGATCGCCGCGATCACCTCGTGCACGAACACGTCGAATCCATCCGTCATGCTCGCGGCCGGCCTGCTGGCGAAGAAGGCGGTCGAGCGCGGGCTCACGCGCAAGCCGTGGGTGAAGTCGTCGCTCGCGCCGGGCTCCAAGGTCGTCACCGAGTACTACCGGCGCGCCGGCCTCGACACGTACCTCGACGAGCTCGGCTTCAACACCGTCGGGTACGGCTGCACGACGTGCATCGGCAACTCCGGTCCGCTGCCGGAGGAGATCTCCACCGCGGTGAGCGAGAACGACCTCGTCGTCTGCGCGGTGCTGTCGGGCAACCGCAACTTCGAGGCGCGCATCCACGGCGAGGTGAAGGCGAACTACCTCGCGTCGCCGCCGCTCGTCGTCGCATACGCGCTCGCGGGACGGATGGACATCGACCTGACGACCGAGCCGATCCAGGGGGACGTCTACCTGCGCGACCTGTGGCCGACGCGCGAGGAGATCGACGCGACAATCGCCGGGTCGGTCGAGGGATCGATGTTCACGCGCACGTACGCGGACGTCTACACGGGCGACGCGCGCTGGAACGAGCTCGACATTCCCGACGGCGATCTGTACGCGTGGGAGGCGGAGTCGACCTACGTCCGGCTGCCGCCGTACTTCGACGGGATGCCGGCGACGCCGTCACCGGTCGAAGACGTCGTCGGCGCGCACTGCCTCGTCATGCTCGGCGACTCGGTCACGACCGACCACATCTCTCCGGCGGGCGCGATCCGGCCGGACTCGCCGGCGGGGACGTACCTGACGGAGCACGGCGTCGAGCGCCGCGAGTTCAACTCGTACGGGTCGCGAAGAGGAAATCACGAGGTGATGATGCGCGGGACGTTCGCGAACGTGCGCCTGCGCAACCAGCTCGTCCCCGGCGGCGAGGGAACGTGGACGGCGCACCTTCCGGACGGCGAGGAGATGACGATCTACGACGCGGCGATGCGCTACCGCGAGGAGGGCATCCCGACGATCGTGCTCGCCGGCAAGGAGTACGGCTCGGGTTCGTCGCGCGACTGGGCGGCGAAGGGGCCGAACCTCCTCGGCGTGCGGGCGGCGATCGCGGAGTCGTACGAGCGGATCCACCGTTCGAACCTGCTCATGATGGGCGTGCTGCCGCTCCAGTTCATGGCGGGAGAGAGCAGCGAGTCGCTCGGCCTCACCGGACGCGAGGAGTTCTCGATCCTCGGCGTCGACAACGGCGAGGCGGACGAGGTGACGGTGCGCGCCGACGACAAGGAGTTCCGCGCGCGTGTGCGGCTGGACACGCCGCGCGAGCGTGAATACTTGAGGCATGGCGGCATCCTCCAGTACGTCCTGCGCCGGCTCCTCTCGGGCTGAGGAGCTCTGGCGCGCGGTTGGCGCGGCCGCAGGGCCGGCCGGCGAGCTGACGCCGCTGCTCGAGAAGGTGCGCGACTCCGCGTGGCGGATCACGGACGCCGACGTCGCCGGCCTCGATGCGGACGCCCTGTACAAGGCGGTTCTCCCGGTCGCGTTCGCGGCCGCGGACGGGAAGCGGCGGCGCGCACACGAGGCGATCGATGCGGGTTGAGCTGCGGCATTCGCCGGAGACGGCGGCGCGCATCGAGGAGCTGCGCGCGCGTGCCGGCTACGTCTCCGACATCTCGCTCGCGCTGCGGCATCGCCCGGAGCTCTTCGGCGCGCCGGTCTCGGCGTACTTCCAGGAGGTGATGAAGGGGCCGTCCGCCTGGAGCGAGGCCGAGCGCGAGCTGTTCGCCGCGTTCGTCTCGAAGCTCAACCAGTGTCCCTTCTGAACGGAGGCCCACGGCGCGGTCGCGTCGTATGCCTTCGGAGACATGGAGCTCGTCGAAGCGGTGCTCGACGACTACGAGACCGCGCCGATCGACGAACGGCTGCGCGGCGCGCTCCACTTCCTCGCCACGCTCGATCCGGCGCGCGCGCTCGTCGCGGGCGTGTCGAAGCAGGCATTGCGGGACGCGGCGGACGTGCAGGCGGGCTTCGAGATGATCACGCGCTTCGCCGATGCGATCGGCGCGAAGCCGCATTCGGAGCAAGGGCTGACGCGCGCACAGGCGATCGCGCACGAAGGCCGCTTCTTCGACGAGGGATACGTCTAAATCGCGTGACGCTTACGTACCGGTACCTGGTACCGGTATTACGCCAGTGGAGCCGCCTCGCGGAGACCGGTACCAGGTACCCCGACGTCGATGTCACGACTCTCGAGCGCGCGCTGCCTCGTCTCGGCCTCCTCGAACCACCGGAGCCCGAGCCAGATGAGGACGCCGAGCATGATGAGGCTCCCCTCGAGCAGCATCACGCCGCCGCCGAGGCGCTGGTCTGCGAGCGGCGAAAGCCCCCACATCCGCGGCGCGCGCACGTACGGCTCGTAGAACGGATGGCTCGACCAGAGGAAGACCGACGAGAGCCCGAGCGAGAAGAACCACATCCCGGAGAGGTACGCGGCCCGAGCCCCGATGCCGAACCAGCGCGGCCCCGGCAGCAGCTCGAAGAGCGTCGCCCACACGATGGCGCCGGCCGCGAAGAACAGCGCGTGCTCCAACGCGTGCACCGCCGAATGCGCAAGCGTTGCGTCGTACAGGTACGGCACGTGCCACGCCGCGAGATTCCCGGCCCACAGCGGCAGCGCGACGAACGGATGCATCAGCACGCGCAGCCGGTACACGCCGCGCACGGCTAAGAGTGGCCGCAGCAACGGCCCGCTGAGCCCGAGCACGATAAGGAACGGCGCGACGTCCCCGATGAGGACGTGCTGGATCATGTGCACCGAGAAGAGCCGCTCCTCGCCGATCGTGTCGATCGGCGACTCGAGCGCCCCGAGGAGGACGACGACCCCGGCGCCGAAGCAGGCGATCTTCCATGCGGGGACGGGCCGGCCGCGTCGCCGCAGCGCCAACGCCCTACGTGCATAGAGCGTCACGCCGAGCACGATCGGCACGAGCTGGGTCGGCTCGAGTTTCGGCACTTAACTCCCGGGTAGCCGACTAACGGGTTGCCGAAACTCGCCGGTCTCGCTCCGGTCTTGCTGCTCGCAGGCTGCGGCTCGCAGACCGACATGTTGCGCCCCGGCGGGCCGGGAGCGCGCGACGTCGCAAGCCTTTGGTGGTGGATGCTCGGCGGCTGCTCGTTCGGCCTCGCGTTCGTCACCGCGCTCCTCATCACCGCGTACGTCCGCCGCCGCTCGATGGGGCCCGGCCGCGAGCCGGGCGAGCGCGCCGGCTGGATCGTCATCCTCACGCTCGGCGTCGGCGTCATGGTCGCCGGCCTGGTGACGCTCTTCGTCGTCTCCGACGTCTTCGTCATCCGCGGCACCGAAGCACCTGCCGCGAACAGCACGAAGCTCACGGTGCGCGCGGTCGGCCACCTCTGGTACTGGGAGTTCGACTACCCCGGCACGAAGGCGGTGACGGCGGACGAGCTGCACATCCCCGCGCGCACGCCCGTCCTCGTCCAGGTGCGGAGCGCGGACGTCATCCACAGCTTCTGGGTGCCGGAGCTGAACCGGAAGATCGACGCAATCCCCGGACAGGACAACGCCGTCGAGCTGTACGCGGACCACCCCGGCGTCTACCGCGGCGAGTGCAACCAGTACTGCGGGCTCCAGCACGCCCACATGGGCTTCCTCGTCTTCGCCGACCCGCCGGCCACGTTCCGGAAGTGGCTGGCGCGGCAGTCCCAGCCGGCGCGCACGACCGCCTCCGCCGGCGAGCGCGTATTCATGCAGGGACCGTGCTCGAGCTGCCACGCGATCCGCGGCACGCCCGCGAACTCCGACGTCGGCCCCGATCTGACGCACATCGCATCGCGCACGACGCTCGCCGGCGTGACCGTCGCCAACACGCCGGCCCAGCTCGCGCGCTGGATCACGGACTCGCAGTCGATCAAGCCGGGGAACCAGATGCCCGACATCCCGCTCCCGGCCGCGAAGCTGCACGCGCTCGTCGCCTACCTGGAGACGCTGAAGTAGTGGCGACGATCGAGCTCCCCGCGCAGCAGCAGATCTCGCGGCTCGAGCGGCAGTGGCAGCCGAAGCCCGGCGTCCTCGGCTGGCTGACGACGACCGACCACAAACGGATCGGGATTCTCTACTTCTGGACGACCCTGCTGCTCTTCGGCGCCGGCGGCACGGAAGCGATGTTCATGCGCACGCAGCTCGTCGTGCCGAACAACAACGTCCTGGGGCCGGCCGAGTACGACCAGATCTTCACCCTCCACGGGATCACGATGATCTTCTTCTTCATCATCCCGATGTCGACGGGCGCGTTCGGGAACTACCTCGTGCCGCTGATGATCGGCGCGCGCGACATGGCGTTCCCGCGCATGAACGCGCTGAGCTACTGGGTCTTCCTCGCGTCCGGCCTGTTCCTCTACATCGGCTTCGCCTCGAAGAACGGGCCGAACGGCGCGTGGTTTGGATACCCGCCGCTGACGACGAGGCCGTACGACCCGTCCCGGGGCGCGGACTTCTACGCGCTCGCGCTCATCTTCAACGGGCTCTCGTCGACGCTGACGGCCGCGAACCTCATCGTGACGATGCTGAAGCTGCGGGCGCCGGGCATGTCGTTCAACCGGCTGCCGACGTTCTGCTACGCGTTCCTCGCAGCGTCCTTCGGCCTGCTGTTCGCCTTGCCCGCGCTCTCGGCCGACTGCATCTTCCTCTTCCTCGACCGCAATGTCGGCACGCACTTCTTCGACGTCTCCCACGGCGGCTCCGTCCTCCTCTGGCAGCACCTGTTCTGGTTCTTCGGCCACCCGGAGGTGTACATCCTCATCGTCCCGGCATTCGGGATCGCAACCGCGATCATCCCCGCGTTCACGCAGCGGAAGATCGTCGCCTATCCGCTCGTCGCCATCGCCGAGATCCTCGTCGTCTTCATCGGCTTCGGCGTGTGGGCGCACCACATGTTCACCGTGGGGCTGCCGACGATCGCGGTCGTCTTCTTCGCGGCTGCGACGGCAATGGTCGTCATTCCATCCGCGATCCAGGTGTTCTCGTGGTGCACGTCGCTCATCACCGGCATGCCGCAGTTCAAGACGCCGCTGCTCTTCATCGCCGGCTTCATCTTCATGTTCGTGAACGGTGGGCTCACCGGGATCATGGTCGTCGGCATCCCATTCGACCAGCAGGTGCACAACACGTACTTCATCATCGCGCACTTCCACTACATCATCTTCGGCGCCGCGGTCTTCCCGATCTTCGCCGGCATGTACTACTGGTTTCCGAAGCTGACGGGGAGGCTCTACTTCGAGCGGCCTGGCCAGATCAGCTTCTGGATCATCTTCGTCGCGACGAATCTCCTCTTCTTCCCGATGTACATCGTCGGGCTGCTCGGGATGCCGCGGCAGATCTACACGTACCCATCCGGCATGGGCTGGGACTGGTACAACGCCGCCGAAACCGCCGGCGCGTACTTGACGGCGATCGGCATCCTCGTCCTCTTCGCGAACCTCGTCGCGAGCTGGTTCCGCGGCCCGCCGGCGGGGCCGGACCCATGGCGCGCGCCGACGCTCGAGTGGGCGACGAGCTCGCCGCCGCCGGACTACAACTTCGCCGTCATCCCCACGGTGACGAGCGCGTACCCGAACTGGGACGACAATCCGCGCGGGACGATGGTGCTGGACGAGGGGCAGCAGCAGCCGGTCACGACCGCCGTCGACGCGCACCTCGGCGAGGTGATGGACATGCCGCACTCGTCGCCGTGGCCGCCAATCCTCGCCGCGTTCCTCGCGCTCCTCTTCGGCTCGCTCGTGCTGGAGAAGTTCAGCACCGCCGGCATCTGCGCGGCTCTCTGCGCCATCACGCTCGTCGCCTGGCACTGGCCGGACGGGAAGTCGCACGGCGTCGCCGAGTGGGGCATCGCGATGGTGATCGCGAGCGAGGCGACGCTGATGGGCTGCTTCATCGCGACGTTCTGGTACCTGCGCCTCCGCGTCGCGCACTGGCCGACCGCGGGCATCCCCGAGCCGCGCGTCGTCGTCCCGCTCGCGCTCGCCGGCGTCCTCCTGGCGACGAGCATCCCGATCCAGCTCGCGGCGCGCGCCGTCCGCGCAGGTCGCGCTGCCGCGACGCGCGCGTTCATCTTGCTCGCGCTCATCGTGCAGACCGGCTATCTCGCCTATGAGGTGAACGACTATCGCGACCAGCTGCACACGTTCGCGGTCACGCGGGATGCGTACTCCTCGATCTACTACGTGCTGCTCGGCGCGGACCACGCGCACGTCTTCGTCGGGATGCTGCTCAGCGTGTGGCTGCTGTTCAAGCTCCGCCCCAACGCGACGGTCGCGGTCACGCGTTACTGGCACTTCGTCAACGTCATGACCGTCTTCGTCATCGGGACGCTCGCGGCGGTGAACGTCACGTGACCCGCGGGCGCGCCCTGCTCGTCTTCCAGTGGGTGGGCTTCTTCGTCGCGCCTGCCGCGTGGTTCGGGCAGCACGTTGTCGGCCAGGCGATCGCGCAGGCGAGCTGCACCGTTGCCGGGGCGTCGTGGGGCGTGTCGAACCGCACCTGGCAGATCGCCCTCCTCGGCGGCGCTGCGACGCTCATCCTCCTCTCGGAGGCGGCGGCGATCGCGGCGTTCCGCAGCACGCGCGGCAGCAGCTACGAGAGCGCGCCGCCGGAGGGACGCGTGCAGCTCGTCGCGATCGCGGCGATGACGACCAACCTCATCTATCTCGTCATCGTCCTGCTGGACGGGATCGTGTCCATCGTCGAGACCGCGTGCAGGCAGTCGTGAGGCACGTCGCGCTCGCAGCCGCCGTTGCAGCGATCTCCCTCGGGCACGGGAAGCAGCTCTACGGCCAGTACTGCCTCTCGTGCCACGGAGCAAACGGCGAAGGCGTCGCGCACGCCCGGACGATCGGCGGCGCGCCGCAGCGCATCCAGGAGCAGCAGACCGCCCTCGGCCCCTCGCTCCGCGGCGCGGGAGCGCTCACCGCCGACTTCTACCTCCGTACCGGATACATGCCGCTCCACCGGATCGGCGACCAGCCGCGCCGCGCGCGCGTCCTGCTCAGCAACGCGCAGATCCGCGACCTCGTCGCGTACATCGCATCGCTCGGCAAGGGCCCGCCGATCCCGAAGCCGCAACCCGAGCGGGGCAATCTCGCCGAAGGGCTTCACCTGTTCACCGACAATTGCGCCGGCTGCCACCAGATCGTCGCGCAGGGCGGCGTCGTCCCGGGCGCGCTGCCGCCCCCGCTCCTCGATGCCACCGACGTGCAGATCGCGGAGGCTGTGCGCATCGGCCCGTACGTCATGCCGACGTTCTCGGAGAAGGCGATCTCGAGCCGGCAGCTCGACTCGATCGTCCGCTACGTCGACTGGGTGAAGCACCCCGACAACCGCGGCGGTTGGGCGATCGGCGACATCGGCCCGGTGCCGGAAGGGCTCGTGACCTGGTTCCTCGCCGCCGCGCTGCTGGTTGCGCTGTGCGTCGTCATGGGAAAGAGGCTCCGTCGTGCGTAAGTACCTCGCCGCAGCGCTCGTGCTGCTCCTCGGCCGTGGGCGTGCGAAGCGGCGCGAGCGCGTGGTGCCGGAGCAGCCGGCGAATCCGGGCGCGGAGACGGCGGCCGTGGCGCTGCTGTTCCTCGCTGCGCTCTTCGCCGCCGGCTTCATCGTCCTCTACGCCGTCTCCGTCTCGCATCAGACGCAGCTGCTCGGGGTCGCGCTCGGGCTGAGCCTCCTGTGCATCGCGGCCGCGCTCGTCATCGTCGGGAAACGGCTCGTCGTCACCGAGGAGCTCGTCGAGCCGTACCCGCCGACGGAGCACCCGGGCGAGGAGGAGCTGATCGTGCAGCTCGTCGAGGAGTCGGGCGACCGCATCACCCGGCGTCGGCTCTTCAAGCTCGGTCTCGGCGTCGCCGGCGGCACGCTCGGCCTCGCGGCGCTGACGCCCGCGCTCTCGTTCGGCCCGCTCTTCCAGACGAAGTACTTCCGCGGCACGCCGTGGCGGAAGGGCACGCGGCTCGTCGACGAGAGCTCACGCCCCTACCGCGCAGCCGACATTGCCGAGAGCGACTTCTACACCGCTTTCCCGGAGGGGTCGACGCTTCAGTCGCGCGAGGACATCGGCGCGCCGATCATCCTCGTACGACTCCCGAAGAGGCTGCTGAGGCTGCCGCCGGAGCTCGCCGGCTACGACGCCGAGGGCATCGTCGCGTACTCGAAGATCTGCACGCACGCTGGGTGCGCGATCTCGATGTACCGCGCGCCGCTCTTCCAGCCGGACGAGCCGCGGCCCGCGCTCGTCTGCCCGTGCCACTACTCGACGTTCGACCCGGCGGACGGCGGCAGCGTTCTCTTCGGGCCGGCCGGCCGGCGACTGCCGATGCTGCCGCTCTCGATCGACTCGAAGGGCTTTCTGCGCGCGAAGGGCAACTTCGACGGCGAGGTCGGCCCGACGTGGTGGGGCACGCGAATCTGGAAGCCGAATCCGTGATCCGCCGCATCGTCCGCTATCTCGACACGCGCACCGCGACGACGCCGCTCGTGCGCAAGACGCTGCGCTACGTGTTCCCCGACCACTGGTCGTTCCTGCTCGGCGAGATAGCGCTGTACGCGTTCATCGTCCTCGTCGCGACGGGGATCTACCTGACGTTCTTCTTCGTCGACTCGACGCGCGAGGTCATCTACCACGGTCCGTACGTGCCGCTGCAAGGGCAGGAGATGAGCGAGGCATACCGGTCGGTGTTGAACATCTCGACGACGGTGAAAGCCGGACTGCTCATCCGCCAGACGCATCACTGGGCGGCGAACGTCTTCATCGCCGCGATCATCCTCCACCTCTTCCGCGTGTTCTTCACGGGCGCGTACCGGAAGCCGCGCGGGCTCATCTTCTTCATCGGCGTGACGATGCTCATGCTCACGCTGCTCGAGGCGTACATCGGCTATTCGCTCGTCGACGACCTACTGTCGGGTATGGGGCTCGTCATCGGCTATTCCGTCGGGCTCTCGATCCCGTTCGTCGGCGCGAACCTCATGTCCTGGCTCTTCCATGGGCCGTTCCCCGGCCAGGGCGCGTTCTGGCCGCGTATGTACATCGCGCACGTCCTCCTCTTCCCGGTGCTCATCGGGACGCTGCTGACCGTGCACGTGCTCCTCGTCGCGATGCGCCACCACACGCAGTTCAGGCAGACGGCGTCGGAGTCGGAGCGCACGGTACGCGGGGTTCCGACGTATCCCGGGCAGGCGCCGCGCTCGCTCGGCCTCATGTTCGCGACCGCGGGCATCCTCTTCCTTCTCGGCGGCCTCGTGCAGATCAACCCGGTCTGGCTATGGGGGCCGTTCCACACGTACGTCTCGACGAACGGCGCGCAGCCGGACTGGTATCTCGGCTGGCTCATCGGCGGCCTCCGGCTCGTGCCGAGCTTCGATCTCGTGATCGGCAAGTACACGCTCGTGCCGAATCCGTTCTGGGGCGGCGTGGCATTCCCGCTCGTCGTCTTCGGCTTCCTCTACTTCTGGCCGGCGATCGAGCGGAAGGTGACGGGCGACCATGCGTTCCACAACCTCCTCGAACGGCCGCGCGACAATGCGCTGCGCACAGCTGTCGGGATCGGGATGGCAGCGTGGGTGCTGCTCGTGTTCATCGCCGGCTCCTCCGACCGCGTGTACGTCTGGCTCAACGTCTCGTACACCTCGCAGATCGACATCTACCGCGTACTCGTCTTCGTCATTCCGCTGCTGGCGGCCGCGGTCGCTTACCGCGTCTGCGAGGAGCTCGTCGCAGGCGAGAAGGTCGACGACGACGCGCACGACGCCGAGGCTGAAGCGCGGCTCGCACGGACGTGAGGGAGCTCTTCGTCCGCCGGCTGCAGGCGATGCTCGGACGCGAAACCGCGCAGCACGAGGCGAACCTGCGCCGAGTGCTGACGATCATCGGCGAGCCCGACGTCGAGCGCGAGGAGATGCCCGACGACGAGCTCGCGGCGACCATTCGGAAGAAGCACGCCGAGATTGCGGAGTACACCGTGCTCGTGCGGCTCGCCGAAGCGCTCGAGCTCGACGACGAAGCCGTCCGCCTCCTCCGGCTGAACATGGAGCAGGACGCGTACGCGCTCGAACGAGGTGAGGCCGAGCTCGTTCGGCTTCTTGCCGAAGCTACGGCAGGCCGATGACGCCGACCTTGTAGCCCTTCGACTTCAGGTCGGCGATCGCCTTGTCGGCGGCCTTCAACTGCGGCGACTTCTCGATCGCGGTCACGATCGCCTGCGCCGACGTCGGGTTCGACTTCACCTGCTCGGCCCCGCTCTCGATCCGCCGCAGCCCGGCGACGATGGCGGTGTTGTCGGTCTCCGCGTCCGACGGCGGCTTCAGCGCCGAGAGGTCGTCCGCCATCTTCTTCACCACCGACTCGATCGTGTCGACGCGCTTCGCCAGCTCCGCGAGGCTCGTCGGCGGCGATTTGCTCAACGAGGTCAGCTGCGTCTGAACGGCCTTCCCGTCGGTCTGCAGCTTCTGCTCGTACGACGATTTCGACATCCGGCTGCTGCCGCCGCAGCCGGCGAGCACGGCAGCCGCGACGATGAGAACCGCGAGACGCTTCATCGAGTGCGTAGCCTACCCCCGGATGCAGGAGGCGACACCGAGCTGGGGCGTCGAGCCCGTTCCCGAGCGGCTCCGCGTTCTCAGCGGCATCGACTCGACGCTTCTCTGGGGAAACCTCTCTGTCTCGCTGCTCGTGATCGTCATCGGCGCGCTGCTCGTGCCCGCGCTCTCGTTGCGGGACGCGCTGCTCGCGATCGTGGTCGGCGCTGTCGCGGGAAACATCCTGCTCGCGGTCGCCGCGCTCATCGGCGCCGATGCACGCGTACCTGGGATGGTGCTGCTGCGCGCGCCCCTCGGCCGCAGCGGCTCATACCTGCCGACCGGGCTGAACGTCGCGCAGAACGTCGGTTGGTCGACGTTCGAGCTGATCATCATCGCCACAGCCGCCGGCGCGCTCTCGCAGCACCTCTTCCACTGGCAGGGCAAATGGTTCTGGACGCTCGTCTTCGGCGCCCTCAGCTGGGGCCTCGGGATGCTCGGCCCAATCGGATTCGTGCGCCGCTACCTGCGCAAGTTCGCGTCGTGGGCGCTTCTCTTCGCGATGGCGTACCTCACGTACTGGGCGATCTCGAAGTCGCACCTGCACGCGTTCTGGGCGCAACCGGGCAAGGGCGGCTTCCCGTCGTTCGGCCAGGCGGTCGATCTCGTCATCGGCAACGTCGTCTCGTGGACGCCGCTCGCGGCGGACTACACGCGGTTCGCACGCACGCGCCGCGGCGCGGCGCTCGGCGCCGGCGTCGGCTACTTCGTCCCGACGATCTGGTGCATCGGCCTCGGCATCCTCATCGTGCTCGCGCGCGGCGTCTCCGACGCGCAGGCGCTGCCCGCAGCCGTCGCCGCCGCGGGAGGCATCGCATTCGTTGCGCTGTTCGCGATCACCGTCGACGAGAGTGAGAAGGCATTCGCCGACATCTATTCGACCGCCGTCTCGCTGCAGAACTTCCTGCCGCGGATGTCCCAGCGCCTGCTCATCACGCTCGTCTCCGCGGTAGCGACCGGGCTCGCGCTTGCGCTGAACCTCGGCAACTATCAGAACTTCCTCTACCTACTCGGCTCGTTCTTCGTCCCGCTCTTCGGCGTCCTCGTCGCCGACTGGCTGACGGAGCGGGCGCATTACACGCGCGAGCACATCTTCAACGACGTCGAGTGGCGGCCGGCCGCGCTCGTCGCCTGGCTCGTCGGCTTCGGCCTCTACCAATGGCTCTCTCCCGTCGGGCCCGCGTGGTGGACGCGGCTCGTCGCGCACACGCATCCGCAGACCGTCAGCTTCACCGCATCGCTGCCGAGCTTCGCCGCGGCGTTCATGCTCGCGCTCATCCTCAAGTCGGTGACGAGTGTCGCTCGCCGTCGTCGGACAGCTCTCGCGTGACGTCATCGCGGGCGGTCCGCCGGAGATCGGCGGTCCGCCCTGGCACGGTGCGAGGGCGCTGCGTGCGCTCCGAGCCGATGTGCGGATCGTCGCGAAGTGCGGCGAACGGGACGCAGTCGAGTACACGCGCCGCCTGGAGACACTCGACCTGCCCTTCGAGCTCGTCGTCGGCGAGGAGACGACGGCGTTCTCGTTCTCGTACGACGCCGCCGGCGTGCGGACGATGGCGATCGACGTCGTCGGCGACCCGTGGCGCCGCGAGGAGCTCGACCTCGACGATGTCGAGTGGCTGTACGTCGCGCCGCTCCTGCGCGGCGAGATCGACGTCGAGTGGCTCGCGCATGGGCGCCGCGTGCTGCTCGACGGACACGGGCTCGTACGCGTCCCGCAGCCCGGACCGCTCGTCCTCGACGGCGACTTCGACCACGGTCAGCTGCGGCAGGTCGCGATGGTGAAGCTCGCGGACGAGGAGGCCGCGGTGACCGGCCCGCTCGAGGTGCCAGAGCTGATCGTGACGCACGGCGCCCGCGGCGCGACGGTGAACGGCGTGCTCGTACAGGCGGAGCCGGTCGACCGCGACCCGACCGGGGCGGGCGACATGTTCGGCGCCGCGTACATCGTCGCGCGTTCGGAGGGAGCGGATCCCGTCGATGCTGCGCGGCGCGCCACCGCGCTCGTTTCGGAGCTGCTGCGGTGATCGCCGCCGTCGAGACCGCGGACGGCGTGCTCCTCGTCGACGTCGAGGAGGAGACGCTGCTCGGCCCGGGGACAGAGCGCCCAGCCGCGGACGCGCCAAAGGTCGAGCTGCCGCGCGTCGTCGCGACCGCCGCAGCGGGCGCGACGATCGTCGCCGTCGTCGACCG
>JBOGZQ010000138.1:0-3762 GCA_050697375.1 Gaiellaceae bacterium
CCTCGCCGGGCGGGAGCTCGTGCGTCTCGGCGAGGCGCCCGCCGAGCGCGAGCTGCGCGTCCATGCCGTGGATGCCGGCGACGTGCGCGTCGGAGAGAAGCGCGACCGGGCCGTCGCCGGGAACGAGCGCACCGAGATTCTTCACGGATCCGCGCTCGACGACGACGCCCGCCGCCGCGAGGACGATGTCGTCCACGTCGGCGGCGACGGCGTCGGCGAGCCCTCCGTAAAGCGGCCGCCTTTCGTCGTTGAGGCGCCTGAACGTCGCCTCGTCCTGAGCGAGCGGCCGGTCGCTCGCCTTCACCCGCTCCCAGCAGGTGTCGACGTCGACATCCAGCAGCACCGTGAACGCGCGACGTGCGAGTGCCTCGCGCACCGCCTCGGACTTGATCGAGCCACCGCCCAGCGCGAGCACGGTGGGCTCGGGCTCTGCGAGCAGCTCGCACGTGCGCGGCTCCTCGACGGCGCGAAACGCCTCCTCGCCCTGCGCGAAGAGCGCCGGAATGTCGACACCGAGCTCGTCGTCGACATCAATGGCGCGCCGGCCGAGGCGTTCGGCGACGAGCGGAGCGAGCGTCGACTTGCCCGAGCCCATGAATCCGATCAGAGCTATGTGCCGGTCGACCCCGTTCAGCGCCATTCGATGCGCTCGCAGTACGCCCGCCACGCGCCGACGAAGTCGCCGAGCGCGTCGCCGCCGAACTTCTCGCGTGCGGCGCGCGCGAGCTCCCACGCGACCGCGGCCTCCGCGACGACGGCGAGTGCCTCGACGGCCGAGACGTCGCTGCGCTCGACGAGCGCAGTCGCGGCCTCGCCGGTGTCGAGGTCGACAGACGCGAGCGGCTTCATCAGCGTCGGCAGCGGCTTCATCCCCGCGCGGACGACGATCTCCTCGCCGTTCGACATGCCGCCCTCGATGCCGCCGGCGTGATTCGACGTGCGGCGCTTGTTCGTCCCGATCTCGTCGTGCGCTTCCGAGCCGCGCAGCTCCGCGAGCGCGAACCCGTCGCCGATCTCGACGCCCTTCACCGCCTGGATGCCCATGAGCGCGGCAGCGAGGCGCGCGTCGAGGCGATCCTCCTTGCGCCCGTACGAGCCGAGCCCGGGCGGGACGCCCGTCGCCCGCACCTCGACGACGCCGCCGAGCGTGTCCTTCGCCTTGCGCGCCGCGTCGACGGCGGCGGGATCCGCTCCCGCCTGCGGCAGGGCTTCTCCCGCGACGGCGATGCCGATGTGCGAGAGGAGCGCCTTCGCGACGGCGCCGGCGGCGACGTGCACCGCGGTGTGCCGCGCCGACGCGCGCTCGAGCGCGTCGCGCACGTCGGCAAGGCCGTACTTCTGCACCCCGGCGAGGTCGGCGTGGCCGGGGCGCGGAAGCGTCACCGCCTTCGTCCCCTTGCCCTCCGGCTCGCCCTCGGGCGGCCACGGGCTCATCCCCCCCGTCCAGTTCTAGTGGTCGCGGTTCCTCACGACGAGCGCGAGCGGCGTGCCGAGCGTGCGGCCCTGCCGCAGGCCTGCGAGCACCTCCACCTCGTCGGTCTCGATCTGCTGCCGCGGCGAGCGGCCGTAGCCCTGCTGGCGGCGTCGCAGGTCGGCGTCGATCGCTTCCTTGTCGAGGACGAGGCCCGCGGGCAGCCCAGCGAGGATCGCGACGAGCGCCGGGCCGTGCGACTCGCCCGCGGATGCGATCTCGAGATTCACGCAGGTAACCCTACGGCCCTGCGCATGACGGCAACGGGCGCCGGGACGCCGGTCCAGAGCTCGAACGACGTCGCCCCCTGCGCGACGAGCACCTCGAGGCCGTCGACGACGCGCGCGCCCGCCGCATCGGCCGCGAGCGCCGTCGCCGTCCGCGGATAGGGAAGATCGACGATCGTCTGACCCGGCCCGAGCTCGCACAGCACCTCGTCGCGCACCGGCGTCGCGTTGATGACGAGATCGGCATCGCGCACGTCCGGCGGCCACTCGCCGCGGCGGGAGAAGACCCGCGCGCCGGGAAGGTCCTGCTTGAAGGCGGCCGCCGCTCCGCCGTCGCCGATGATCGCCGGCCGCTCGAACTCGATCCCGTCGAGGACGGCGGTATCGGTCGAGTACGCCTCCGAGCCGACGAGCGTGTTCACCGACGGCAGGTCGGAGCCGACGAGCTTCGCCACTGCGATCTTGTGCGGGATGGTGACGTTCGCGCCGGCGAAGCCGAGCGCCGTCAAGCCACGCACTGCGTCGGCGAGATCCTCCGGCCCGACGTCGAGCGCGACGTACGTCCAGTCGAGGCCGCGCGCCGCGAACGCCGCGTTCTGCATGCGCGGCGAGAGCGAGTGCTCGACCGGGTGGCCGAGCAGCGCGACGTACGTGGTCACTTCAGTAGCCGTAGAGATGCTCGTGATTGACGAAGTCTTGGTAGTTGGACGTGAAGTAGTGGTGGCGCTTGTCCGGCTTGCGCACGAAGTAGAGATAGTCGACGTGCGCAGGATGTGCCGCCGCCTCGATGGAGGCTAACCCCGGATTCGAGATCGGAGTCGGCGGCAGGCCGAGGAACTTGCGCGTGTTGTACGGATTGTCGGAGTTCAGCTCCGACTCGAGCAGGGATTGCGTCCCCGCCACGTGCAGCCCGTAGCGGATGGTCGAGTCCATCCCCAGCGGCATGCGGTCGTGAAGCCGGTTGTAGATGACGGCGGCGACGAGCGGACGCTCGCTCGGGACGACCGCCTCACGCTCGACGATCGACGCGATCTTCAGGACGTCGTACGGCGTGAGGTTCTTCGATCTCGCGTACGCCATGTCGACGTTCCCGAAGTTCGTCTCGAATGCCGCCAGCTGGTCGCCGACGAGCTCGGTGGACGTGGTCTTGCGGTCGAAGTCGTACGTCGACGGGAAGAGAAATCCCTCGAGCGGGAGCTTCTGCGCGCCGAAGCCGGCGATGCGCCGCGCTCCGCTCGCCGCAAGATAGGTCTTCGCCGAGATCTTGGGATGCACGTGGCGTTCGCGGAACGCGATCTTCGCCACCGCCTGTACGCGCTGCGCCATCTGCGCCCGTGTGAAGCCCTCCGGGAACACGACGCGGAACTGATGCAGCTGCCGGATCGTCGTCGTCGGCGGCGACGCGTGCGAACCGCCGCAACCGGCAACGGCGAGCGCGACGACGGCTAGCGGCGCGAGCTTGCGGACCACTCGAGATAGCTGGAGAGGAGATGGGCGGCCGCGCGGGCGTCCTCGGGAGTCGACGACCCGTTCTGCTCGGCGAGATCGGTCGTGAAGCGCTCGTCGAAGAGGACGACGGGGATCTCGACGGCCGCGCGCAGCGCCTTCGCAAACCGCTCCGCCGCCTTCGCCTGCTCCCCGCGCTCGCCGCGCAGCGTGAGCGGATGTCCCACGACGATCTCTTCGACCGCCTGATCCTTGACGATCGCAGCGATCTCGTCGATGTCGGCGCGCTCGACGACGCCGAGCGGCCGCGCGACGACGCCGGTCGGATCGGAGACCGCGACGCCCGTCCGCGCCGACCCGAAGTCGAGCGCCATCACCTTCACGCGAGCGCCTTCTTCGCCGCCGCGAACGCGCCCGGGATCGCGTCCGGCGCATTGCCGCCGGCCTGCGCCATCGTCGGTTTCCCTCCGCCGCGTCCGCCGACGATCTGGCCCATCTCCGCTGCGAGCTTCGCCGCGTCGACGCCGACGCTCTCGGCGACGTTGACGACGATGTGCACGCGGCCGTCGGTGACGGAGGCGACGATCGCGCCATCCGCCTTCTCCTGCTGGCGGATCC
>JBOGZQ010000139.1:0-3654 GCA_050697375.1 Gaiellaceae bacterium
CGAGCTGCGCGTCCATGCCGTGGATGCCGGCGACGTGCGCGTCGGAGAGAAGCGCGACCGGGCCGTCGCCGGGAACGAGAGCCCCGAGCTTCTTCACGGCTCCGCGCTCGACGACGACGCCGGCCGCGGCGAGCACGACGTCGTGCACGTCGCGGGCGACGACGTCGGCCACCTCCGCGTAGAGCTTCCTGCGCTCCTCGTACAGCCGGCGGAACTCCGCCTCGTCCTGCGCGAGCGGCCGGTCGCTGCCGCGCACTCGCTCCCAGCAGGTGTCGACGTCGACGTCGAGCCAGACGGTCAGGGTGTCGTCGAGCGCGGCGCGCACCGCCGGCGTCGCGACCGCCCCTCCTCCGAGCGCGAGCACGATCGCCTGTTCCTCGATCGCGCGGAACGTGGCCTCGCCGTCGTCGCGAAAGATCTCGGAGATCGGCTTGCGCGCGACCGCCTCGGTGAGGTCGTCCGAATCGACGCCGCCGACGGCGCGGGCCGCAGTCGTCTTGCCCGCTCCCATGAAGCCGACGACCGCGATGCGCTTCTTCAGCTGATCCGCTCCACGTACGCCTGCCAAGCGCCGACGAAGTCGCCGAGCGCGTCGCCGCCGAACTTCTCGCGTGCCGCGCGCGCGAGCTCCCATGCGACGGCGGCCTCCGCGACGACGGCGAGCGCCTCGACCGCCGAGACGTCGCTGCGCTCGACAAGCGCAGTCGCGGCCTCGCCGGTGTCGAGGTCGACGGACGCGAGCGGCTTCATCAGCGTCGGCAGCGGCTTCATCCCCGCGCGGACGACGATCTCCTCGCCGTTCGCCATGCCTCCCTCGATGCCGCCGGCGTGGTTCGACGTGCGCCGCTTGTCCGTCCCGATCTCGTCGTGCGCTTCCGAGCCGCGCAGCTCCGCCAGCGCGAACCCGTCGCCGATCTCGACGCCCTTCACCGCCTGGATGCCCATGAGCGCGGCCGCGAGGCGCGCGTCGAGGCGATCCTCCTTGCGCGCATACGAGCCGAGCCCGGGCGGAACGCCGGTCGCGCGCACCTCGACGACGCCGCCGAGCGTGTCCTTCGCCTTGCGCGCCGCGTCGACCGCGGCGGGATCCGCTCCCGCCTGCGGCAGCGCCTCCCCCGCGACGGAGATGCCGATGTGCGCGAGGAGCGCCTTCGCGACGGAGCCGGCGGCGACGTGCACGGCGGTGTGCCGCGCCGAAGCACGTTCGAGCGCGTCGCGGACGTCCGCGAGCCCGTACTTCTGCACGCCGGCGAGGTCGGCGTGGCCGGGACGCGGCAGCGTCACCGCTTTCGTCCCCTTGCCCTCCGGCTCACCCTCGGGCGGCCACGGGCTCATCCCCCACGTCCAGTTCTTGTGGTCGCGGTTCCTCACGACGAGCGCGAGCGGCGTGCCGAGCGTGCGCCCCTGCCGCAGGCCCGCGAGCACCTCCACCTCGTCGGTTTCGATCTGCTGCCGCGGCGAGCGCCCGTAGCCCAGCTGGCGGCGGCGCAGGTCGGCGTCGATCGCCTCCTTGTCGAGGATGAGCCCCGCGGGCAGCCCGGCGAGGATTGCGACGAGCGCCGGGCCGTGCGACTCGCCCGCCGTTGCCAGCTCGAGATTCACGCAGGTAACCCTACGGCCCTGCGCATGACGGCAACGGGCGCCGGGACGCCGGTCCAGAGCTCGAACGACTTCGCGCCCTGCGCGACGAGCACCTCGAGACCGTCGAGGACGCGCGCCCCGGCCGCCTCCGCCGCCTGCGCCGTCGCCGTCCGCGGGTACGGCAGGTCGATCAGCGTCTGGCTCCGCCCGAGCTCGCACAGCACGTCGTCGCGCACCGGCGTCGCATTGATCACGAGGTCGGCCTCGCCGACCTCGGGCGGCCAGTCGCTGCGGCGGGAGAAGACGCGCGCACGCGGAATCGCGTGCTTGAACGCCGTCGCCGCTCCCCCGTCGCCGATGATCGCGGCCCGCTCGAAATCGAGACCGTCGAGGATCGCCGCATCGGTCGAGTGGGCCTCCGAGCCGACGAGCGTGTTCACCGACGGCAGGTCGGAGCCGACGAGCTTCGCCACGGCGATCTTGTGCGGGATGGTGACGTTCGCCCCGGCGAAGCCGAGCGCCGTCAGCCCGCGCACCGCGTCGGCGAGATCCTCCGGCCCGACGTCGAGCGCGACGTACGCCCAGTCGAGGCCGCGCGCCGCGAACGCTGCGTTCTGCATGCGCGGCGAGAGCGAGTGCTCGACCGGGTGGCCGAGGAGCGCGACGTACCTAGTAGCCGTAGAGATGCTCGTGATTGACGAAGTCTTGGTAGTTGGACGTGAAGTAGTGGTGGCGCTTGTCCGGCTTGCGCACGAAGTAGAGGTAGTCGACGTGCGCAGGATGCGCCGCCGCCTCGATGGAGGCTAGTCCCGGATTCGAGATCGGAGTCGGCGGCAGGCCGAGGAACTTGCGCGTGTTGTACGGGTTGTCGCTGTTCAGCTCCGACTCGAGCAGGGACTGCGTCCCCGGCACGTGCAGCCCGTAGCGGATCGTGGAGTCCATCCCCAGCGGCATGCGGTCGTGGAGCCGGTTGTAGATGACCGCGGCGACGAGCGGACGCTCGCTCGGGACGACCGCCTCGCGCTCGACGATCGACGCGATCTTCAGGACGTCGTACGGCGTGAGGTTCTTCGATCTCGCGTACGCCATGTCGACGTTGCCGAAGTTCGACTCGAATGCCGCCAGCTGGTCGCCGACGAGCTCGGTCGACGTCGTCTTGCGGTCGAAGTCGTACGTGGACGGGAAGAGGAATCCCTCGAGCGGGAGCTTCTGCGCGCCGAAGCCGGTGATGCGCCGCGGCCCGCTCGCCGCAAGATACGTCTTCGCCGAGATCTTGGGATGCACGTGGCGTTCGCGGAACGCGATCTTCGCCACCGCCTGTACGCGCTGCGCCATCTGCGCCCGTGTGAATCCCTCCGGGAACACGACACGGAACTGATGCAGCTGCCGGATCGTCGTCGTCGGCGGCGACGCGTGCGAACCGCCGCAGCCGGCAACGGCGAGCGCGACGACGGCTAGCGGCGCGAGCTTGCGGACCACTCGAGATAGCTGGAGAGGAGGTGGGCGGCCGCGCGGGCATCCTCGGGCGTCGAGGACCCGTTCTGCTCGGCGAGATCGGTCGTGAAGCGCTCGTCGAAGAGGACGACGGGGACCTCGACGGCCACGCGCAGCGCCTTCGCGAACCGCTCCGCCGCCTTCGCCTGCTCCCCGCGCTCGCCGCGCAGCGTGAGGGGGTGTCCCACGACGATCTCTTCGACCGCCTGATCCTTGACGATCGCCGCGATCTCGTCGATGTCAGCGCGCGCGACGACGCCGAGCGGCCGCGCGACGACGCCGGTCGGATCGGAGACCGCGACGCCCGTCCGCGCCGAGCCGAAGTCGAGCGCCATCACCTTCATGCGAGCGCCTTCTTCGCCACCGCGAACGCGCCCGGGATCCCTTCTGGCACGTTGCCGCCGGCCTGCGCCATCGTCGGCTTCCCCCCGCCGCGGCCGCCGACGATTTGACCCATCTCCGCTGCGAGCTTCGCCGCGTCGACGCCGACGCTCTCGGCGACGTTGACGACGATGTGCACGCGGCCGTCGGTGACGGAGGCGACGATCGCGCCATCCGCCTTCTCCTGCTGGCGGATCC
>JBOGZQ010000140.1:0-10819 GCA_050697375.1 Gaiellaceae bacterium
CCGGTGAACCAGCCCCACGCGGGCGAGCCGAGCTTCGACGACCAGTAGTAGATCGCGCCGGCCGTCGGCATCGACGACGCCACCTCACCCATGCCGAGCGCGACGAGAACGACGAAGAAGCCAACGATGAGCCAGCCCCACGTCACGGCCACCGGGCCGCCGTTGCCGAAGCCGATGAAGTACGACGTCAGGCAGCCGGCGAGGATCGAGATGATCGTGAACGAGATGGCGAAGTTCGAGAATCCACCCATCTCGCGGAACAACACCTGGGCATAACCGAGCTTGTGCAGGGTCCGTTCGTCGTCGTCGACGTGGGCCCCGGGCGAAACCGAGCTCATTCAGCCTCCCTTGGACGTTGGCGCGACGCTACGCCTGCCGCCGGACGTTTTCAATCCGACCCGACCTTCACACTGCGAACCGTGGGATCCCTCTCGACGCCACTCCTCGTGGTCGTCTTCGGGGCAGGCGCAGTTGCAACGTGGATCGCCGGAACGGCGTTGTCGAAGACCACCGACTTCCTCGACCGGCGCTTCGGCCTCGGCGAGGCGCTCGGCGGGGTCATCCTGCTCGCGATCGCCGGCACGCTCCCGGAGATCGCGATCACGGTGTCGGCGGCGGCGAAGGGACACCTCGATCTCGCCGCGGGGAACCTCATCGGCGGCATCGCCATGCAGACGATGGTCCTCGTTGTATGCGACGCGGCCGCGTCTCGCAGGCAGTCGCTCACGTATCTCGTCGGCTCGCTCCTGCCCGTCATGGAGGGCCTCCTCGTCATCTTCGTCGTCTGCGGCGTCCTCATGGGCGCGCTCCTGCCCGAGTCGACGCGCATCGGCCCGGTGAGCCCCGCGTCGCTCGGGATCGTGCTCGCCTGGTTCGCCGGGATCTACGCGCTCAACTCCACCCGGCGCATGCCGCGCTGGAGCTGCGCCATGCCCGGCAGCCAACCCGGCCGTTCCCACCGACGCATTCCACACCCGGACGAAAAGCCGACGCCGCTCGCGGAGTCGACGGTGCGGGCGCTGCTGGTGTTCGGCGTCGCGTGCGTCGTCACGCTCGTCTCCGGCGTCGTCCTCGAGGTGGCAGGCAGCGATCTCGCCGGCCGCGCCCACATCACCGGCGTCATCTTCGGTGCGACGGTTCTGTCGGTCGCCACGGCTTTACCCGAGATCAGCTCGGGCGTCGCCGCCGTGCGGCTCGGCGACAACGAGCTCGCGGTCGCCGACATCTTCGGCGGCAACTCCTTCCAGGTGACGCTGTTCCTCGTCGCCGACCTCATCGCCTGGAAGCCGGTGCTTCCGACGGCCGGGCGCCAGAACAGCTGGCTCGCGGTGCTCGGGATCGCACTGACGGTCATCTACTGCTTCGGCGTGGTCATCCGCCGGGAGAAGACCGTGTGGCGACTCGGCAGGGACTCGATGCTCGCCCTCGTGATCTTCGGGCTCGGGATCGCGGGGCTCGTGGTGGTGCACGCGTAGCTCTTCTCTGTAAGGTCGCCCCATGCTCACGGTCGAGGAGCTGAGGGCGGACGTCGAGACCGGGGCCGTCGACACGGTCATCGCCGCGTTCACTGACATGCAGGGGCGCCTCATGGGCAAGCGCCTCGACGGCGAGTTCTTCCTCGACCAGCTCGAGCACGGCCACGGCACCGAGGGGTGCAACTACCTCCTCGCGCTCGAGATGGAGATGGATCCGGTCCCCGGCTACGACATCGCGAGCTGGGAGCGGGGCTACGGCGACTTCGGGCTCAAGCCCGACGTCGCCACGATTCGGCGCATCCCGTGGCACGAGGCGACGGTGATGGTGCAGTGCGACGTCGAATGGCACGACGGCTCGCCCGTCGCTCCGTCGCCGCGGCAGGTGCTGAAGGCGCAGGTCGAGAAGGCGCGCGCCGCGGGCTACGAGCCGATGTTCGGCTCCGAGCTCGAGTTCTTCCTCCTCCGCGAGAGCTACGCCGAGGCGCACGCGAAGGGCTACGACGACCTGACGCCGTCGGTGCCGTACATCCTCGACTACCACGTGCTCGCGTCGAGCTACGACGAGCCGTTCCTCCGCGAGGTGCGCACGTCGATGAAGGCGGCCGGCATGGCGGTGGAGTCGTCGAAGGGCGAGGCGTGGCCCGGCCAGCACGAGATCAACTTCCGCTTCGCCGGCGCGCTCAAGGCGGCGGACGACCACGTCGTCTACAAGACGGGGATCAAGGAGCTCGCGTACCAGCGCGGCTGCTCCGTCACGTTCATGGCGAAGCCGCGCCACGACTGGATCGGCTCCTCGTGCCACATCCACTCGTCGCTGTGGCAGGACGGGAAGGCGGCGTTCGCCGGCGAGTCGGACGTGTTCAAGCACTACCTCGCGGGGCAGATCGCGTGTGCCGCCGATCTCGGGATCTTCATCGCGCCGACGATCAACTCGTACAAGCGCTTCGCCGCCGGCAGCTGGGCTCCGACGACGCTCGCGTGGGGATACGACAACCGCACCTGCGGGTTCCGCATCGTCGGCTCAGGCTCGTCGCTGCGCGCGGAGTCGCGCATCCCGGGCGCCGACGCGAACCCGTACCTCGCGTTCGCCGCGCTCCTCGGTGCGGGCCTGTACGGGATCGAGCACGATCTCGAGCTCGGTCCCGCGCTCGAGGGGAACGCGTACGTCTCCGAGGCGGAGCGGTTCCCGCACGCGCTGCGCGAGGCGATCGCGCGGCTCGAGCAGAGCACCGTCGCACGCGGCATCCTCGGCGACGAGGTGGTCGACCACTACCTCAACTACGCGCGCACCGAGCAGGAGCTCTTCGACAAGGTCGTCACCGGCTACGAGCGGGAGCGGATGTTCGAGCGTGGCTAGGCCGGTCGTAGGGATCACCACGTACGTCACGGATGCGAAGTGGGGGTACTGGGACCTCGAGGCCGCGCTCATCCCGTTCGACTACGTGCGCGCGGTCGAGCGCGCAGGCGGCCGCGCAATGCTGGTGCCGCCGTCGCTCGAAGGAATCGACGAGACGCTCGACGCGCTCGACGGCGTCATCTTCACGGGCGGCTCCGACGTCGATCCCGAGCTGTACGGCGCGGAGGCGCACGCGGAGACGCGCGGCGTCGTGCGCCTGCGCGACGACGCCGAGCTCGCGCTCCTGCGCGCAGCGCTGGAGCGCGACATGCCGGTGCTCGGGATCTGCCGCGGCATCCAGGTGCTGAACGTCGGGCTCGGCGGCGACATCGACCAGCACCTCGAGGGGCACAGGCACGAGCCGCCGGGCGAGTTCGTGCAACACGACGTCGCGATCGAGCCGAACACGCGCCTCGCCGAGATGCTCGGCGAGCGGACGACGGTGATGTCGCACCACCACCAAGGGCTGAAGACGCTCGCTCCCGGGCTCGTCGAGACGGCGCGGGCAGGCGACGGCCTCCTCGAGGCGGTCGAGGCGCCGGACCGGCGCTTCACCGTCGGCGTCCTCTGGCATCCGGAGGCCGGTGAGGACGCACGCCTGTTCGAGAGCCTCGTGGCCGAGGCCGCGCGCTACCGGGAGGAGAAGTGACAACTGTCCTCAACCCGGCGACGGAGGAGACGATCGCCGAGGTTCCCACGCACAGCGCGGAGGAGACGGACGACGTCGTCGCGCGGGCGAAGGCCGCGTTCCCGGCGTGGCGCGCGGTCGCGCCGGCCGATCGCGCCCGGCTGCTGCGCCGGCTTGCGACGCTCGTCGAGGAGCACCACGAGGAGCTGTCGCGCATCGAGTCGCGCAACGCGGGCAAGCCCATCCAAGGCGCGCGCGGCGAGGTCGGCATGGTCGCGCAGGTCTTCCACTTCTACGCCGGTGCGGTCGACAAGCACTACGGCGAGACGATCCCCGTCGCGGGCGGCGTCGACATGACGTTCCGCGAGCCGCTCGGCGTCGTCGGCCTCATCGTCCCGTGGAACTTCCCGCTCAACATCTCGTCGTGGAAGCTCGGGCCTGCGCTCGCCTGCGGCAACACGGTCGTGTTGAAGCCGGCCGAGCTGACGCCGCTCTCTGCGCTGCGGCTCGCCGAGCTCGCGCTCGAGGCCGGGATCCCCGACGGCGTGCTCAACGTCGTCACGGGCAAGGGCTCGGTCGTCGGGCAGCGGCTGATCGAGCATCCCGACGTCGCGAAGATCGGCTTCACCGGCTCCACCGAGGTGGGGCAGCAGGTGATGCGCGGCGCCGCGGGCACGATCAAGCGGGTGACGCTCGAGCTCGGCGGCAAGTCGGCCAACGTCGTCTTCGCGGACGCCGATCTCGAGAAGGCGGCCGCGTCGGCGCCGTACGCCGTGTTCGACAATGCCGGCCAGGACTGTTGCGCGCGGTCGCGCATCCTCGTCGAGAAGAGTGCATACGACCGCTTCGCCGAGCTGCTCGTCGAGGCGACACGCGGCGTGAAGGTCGGCGACACCGAGGACGACGCGACCGAGATGGGGCCGCTCATCTCCGCGGCGCACCGTGAGACGGTCGCCTCCTTCGTCGACGGCGAGCCGCTCTTCCGCGGCGATGCCCCTGACGGGAGAGGATTCTGGTACCCGTGCACCGTCGTCGAGGCGCGTCCCGGCGACCGCATCGCGCGCGACGAGGTGTTCGGCCCCGTCGCCGCGCTCATTCCGTTCGCGGACGAGGCCGAGGCGGTGCGGATCGCGAACGACTCGGTGTACGGCCTCTCCGGATCGATCTGGACGCGCGACGGCGCGCGGGCGCTGCGCGTCGCGCGCGTCCTGGAGACGGGCGTGCTCTCGATCAACTCCAACTCGTCGGTGCGCGTGTCGACGCCGTTCGGCGGCTTCAAGCAGAGCGGCTTCGGCCGCGAGCTCGGCATGCACGCCATGGACGGCTACAGCGAGGTCAAGAACGTGTTCTACTCGGCAGAGTGATCCACCCTCTCGCATCCGGCGGCGCCTGGCCCGCGATCGCGCGGCGCCATGCTGCGTCCTCAGTCGCGTCGATAGCTACTGCTATCGCCGCTCCCTGCGTCCTTGCCTTGCTTGGCGCTCGCGACCCAGGCATCCACCGATGCGAGCGGGCGAATCACTTATGAACAGGCTCCAGGGAAAGGTCTGCGTGATCACCGGCGCGGGCGGCGGCATGGGCGCCGACGCGGCCGAGCTCTTCACCGAGGAGGGGGCGAAGGTCGTCGTCGCCGACGTCGACCTCGCGGCCGCGTCGAAGGTCGCGGCCGCGGTCGGCGGGCTCGCGGTGCAGGTGAACGTCGCCGACGAGGAATCCGTGCAGGCGATGTACGCCGCCGCGAAGGAGCATTTCGGCGGCATCGACGTCCTCTACAACAACGCCGGCATTTCGCCGGCGGACGACGACTCGATCCTCGACACGTCGCTCGAGGCATGGGAACGCGTGCAGGCGGTGAACACGCGCGGCGTCTACCTCTGCTGCAAGCACGGCATCCCGTACCTGCTCGAGCGCGGCGGCGGCTCGGTCATCAACGTCGCCTCGTTCGTCGCCATCGTCGGGGCGGCGACGTCGCAGATCTCGTACACGGCGTCGAAGGGCGCGGTGCTGTCGATGAGCCGCGAGCTCGGCGTGCAGTTCGCGCGCCGGGGCGTCCGAGTGAACGCGCTGTGCCCGGGGCCGGTCGAGACGCCGCTCCTGCTCCGCATCTGGAGCGAGACGCCGGGCGCCGCCGAGCGGCGCCTCGTCCACGTGCCGATGGGGCGGATGGCGAAGCCCCGCGAGATCGTCAACGCGGCGCTCTTCCTCGCCAGCGACGAGTCGTCGTACGTGAACGCCGCGACGTTCCTCGTCGACGGCGGCCTCACGGCCGCCTACGTCACTCCCGAGTAGGCCGGTACGTGCCGAAGTACCACGTCAGCCCCGCGAGGTCGCGGGCCGCGAACTCGCGCGAGCCGTAACTCGTCTCGCCGAGCGGCCGCTCGATCTCCGCGCCGGCCGAGCTCGCGCGCTCGTACAAGGCGTCGATGTCGTCGACTGCGACGTACGCGCCGCCGCCCGACGCCTCACCCTCGCCGAGCATGATCGCCGCGCCGTCGAGCCACAGCTCGGCATGCCGTACGCGGCCGGCGTCGTCGCGATGGATGCCGCCCGGCTCGAAGCCGAATGCGTCGGCGAGCCACGCGATGGCGGCGTCGGCGTCCGGGTACCTGAAGCCGGGGTAGAAGGTTGCGCTCAGCTGCCGACGACTTGCACGAGCCAGCGCCGGTCGCGCTCGCGGTCGAGCTCGATGAAGAGCACCTTCTGCCACGTTCCGAGCTGGAGCTCGCCTTCGCGCACCGGCACCGACTCGCCGGCGGTGCCGAGGAGCATCGCCATGCAGTGCGAGTGGCCGTTCCCGATCTCCATGTCCTCGGGGCAGATGTTCTCGGTGCGGCGATCCCAGTCGTCGTGCGCGTAATAGGTGTCGTTCGGGACGAGCCGCCGCAGCAGCCCGGTGAAATCTTCGAGGAAGCCCTCCTCGAGCTCGTTCACGCGCACGCAGCAGGTCGTGTGCGGCGAGTAGACGCAGGCGATCCCCTCGGTGATCCCGCTTTCCCGGACGGCGGCCTGGACGTCCTCGGTGATGTCCGTGACCGTGAGCCCGCCGGCCGTCCGGAGCTGCTTCTCGTGCTGGAAGACCTTCATGTCGGCCGTATTGTGCAATATCCGCGCGGGGCCCGTAGCTCAGCTGGTTAGAGCAGGGGACTCATAATCCCTTGGTCCCTGGTTCGAATCCAGGCGGGCCCACTCAGGTGGTGAACCTGCCCCGCGCGCTAGCCGCGGGGCAGGTTGAGGAACGCATTCCAGGCCGGCTTGTGCACGTTGTCGACCGTCTCGAGGCCGGACTGCCAGCCGCCGATGCCGGGCTGGTCGCGGACGAGGAACCACAGGACCATGTCGATCCGCGGATTCTTGCGGGCGATTGCATAGGCCTGCTTGACGTAGAGGGCCTGCTTCGCCCAGCTCACGCCCAGGATCGTCTTGTCGGGCGGGTTCGTCTGGTAGCCGTACTCGGTGATCCACAGGTGCTTCGGCCCGTAGTACTTCTTGATCAGCGTGAGGAGCACGCCGATGTTGCCCATCTGGATGCGGCGCTTCGCCTTCCCCTTCGGGACGTAGCTCGGCGCCTCGTTGCCGGCGGACGCGTACGGGTTGTGCGCGTACACGTCGAACTTCTTCATCCCGTACCGGTGTGCGGCGATGAGGAAGCTCAGCGGGTCGACCGACGCGCGGCTCGAGCCGGCATTGTCGTTGCCGCGCGGATCGGTGACGCCGCACGCGACCTTCTCGCCGGAGACGGTGTGGATCCCCGTGTAGATCGCGTTGCAGATGCGCGCGTAGTTGTACGCGCTCTCGACCATCCACTTCCCCTTGACTTTCTTGTACTGCGGCGCGAGGAACACCGGGTTGTTCGGCTCGTTCCACGCGGTCCACATCTTCACGGCGGGGATCGGCGTGCCGGTCCCGGCGGTGGGATCGACGAAGCTGCCGCTGTAGCGCTTCGCCGCCGCCTGCGCGAACTGTCGCAGCGGGATGAAGCTCGTCGGCGCGTGGTTATGGCCTGCGCCGTGGTTCGCCCAGGACGGCGTCCCCACGATCGAGAAGAGGAGCTTGATCCCGGAGGTGGAGGCGTACCCGGCGATCCGGTCGTAGAGCGACCAGTCGTATGCCGGATCCGCCGGGTTGGCCGCGTTCGTCGGCTTCGTGTTCGCGACCGACCATTTGTTGCCGCCCCAGTACATGTTCACGCGCAGCACCTGGGTCTGCAGCGACTGGAGCGTCTCGAATGCCGCCGGCGGGTTGTCGCCGTACAGCGTGAAAGCTTCGTCGTTGATCCCGACGAGAAGATGCGTCGACCGCGTGGCGGCCCCTGCGGCCGAAGCGGCGAGACATGCGGCGAAAAGCGCCGCCGCGGCGACGCGGGCTATGCGGATACTCACAAGGACCCCCTACAGTCGGTTCCAGCCCGGGTACCCGGTCACGAAAAGTTCAGACACAGACCGGGCCGGATCCGTACCCTTCCTTTACAGAGTGTTCCTCTTCACGAAGCCAAGCCGCATGGTTGAGCCAAGCGAGGCCCTTCCGGGCCGCGACGAGCCGATGCCCGTGCTCGAGCGGCACGAGGTGCTCGACACGCCTCTCGTCCCGCCCTTCCCGGAGGGCCTCGAGCAGGCGATCGTCGGGCTGGGGTGCTTCTGGGGCGCCGAGCGCGTCTTCTGGGGGGCGCCGGGCGTCTACACGACGGCGGTCGGCTACGCGGGCGGCTTCACGCCGAACCCGACCTACGAGGAGGTCTGCTCCGGGCAGACCGGCCACACCGAGGCGGTGCTCGTCGTGTTCGACCCGGGGGTGACGAGCTACGAGGAGATCCTCCGGCTCTTCTGGGAGAACCACGACCCGACGCAGGGGATGCGCCAGGGCAACGACGTCGGGACGCAGTACCGCTCGGCAATCTACTGGACGACCGACGCGCAGCGCGAGGCGGCGGAGGCGTCGCGCGCGATGTTCCAGCGCGAGCTCGCGAAGGCGGGTTACGGCGACGTCTCGACCGAGATCGCGCAGGCGGGGCCGTTCTACTACGCCGAGCCGTACCACCAGCAGTACCTCGCGAAGAACCCGAACGGCTACTGCGGGCTCGGCGGCACCGGCGTCGCCTGCCCCGTCGGGCTCAAGACCGCCTAGGCCGTTTCCCCGCCGTCGATCGTTATCGCGGCGCCGGTGATGTAGCACGCGTCGTCGCTCGCGAGAAACGCGAAGAGCGCGGCGATCTCCTCCGGCTCCGCGTGACGGCGGAGCGGGATCTGCTCGTTCACGGCGGCGAGCATCTCGTCGGTGTACTCGGCGCGCTGCATCGGGGTCAGTACGTAGCCCGGGCAGACGGCGTTGACGCGGATGCGCGGCGCGAGCTCGCGCGCCATCGTGCGGGCGAGGAGGATGACGCCCGCCTTCGACGCGTTGTAGTCGGCGTAGAGCTCGTGACCGGTGAGCCCGTTCGTCGACGCCGTCATGAGGATGACGCCCTCGTCCATCCGCCGCGCAGCCTGCTGCGCGCACCGGAAGACACCGCCGAGGTTGACGTCGAGCACTCGCTGCCAGTCCTCCTCGCGGATGTCGACGAACGGCGCGCGGATCGAGATGCCGGCGTTCGCGACGAGCACGTCGACGACGCCGACGCGATCGAATGCGGCTGCGACCTGTTCGGGATCGGCCACGTCGCACTCGATCTCTCCGTCGAGCGCGATGCTGACGACGTGCGCCCCTTCAGCGCGGAAACGGCGGACGGTCGCCTCGCCGATGCCGCTCGACCCGCCGGTTACGACGACGCGTTTCCCCTCCAGTCCCTTCACTGCAGGCGTTCGACGAGATAGCGGATCGCGATCGGGTAGCGGTACTCGATCCCGCCGTGCCTCGCATCGAAGAGCTCGAAGAAGACGTCGCGTATTCCGATGCGCTCGAGCGCGCGCCGGAACGCCTCGGCGCCGAGATCGAGGTAGTACTCGTCGCGCTTGCCCGCGTCGATGTAGATCGCGCGCAGCCCGCGGAGCGCATCCGCGTGCGCGTCGACCATGCGGACGGGGTCCCACGCGAGCCAGCGTGCCCACACGTCGTCCTTCAGCTCCCCGGTGTGGACGTCGAACGGCAGCTCGCCGGCCGAGTAGCAGGCCGCCATCGCGTACGTGTTGAGCAGCTGCGGGTCGGCGGGCTTCGTGAATGCGGGCCGCGAGTGGAAGTCCTCCCAGAAGCGCTCGTACGAGCCGTCGTAGTGGTCGCGCAGCGCGCGGACGACCTCCGGGAACTCCGTCAGGTAGCAGAGCTCGAAGAGCGCGTCCCCCGCGTGCGTGGCGAGGCCGGCGAAGAGATCCGGGCGGAGCATCGGCGTCACCATCGCGCCGTAGCCGCCGCTCGACTTGCCCGTGATGCCGCGGTGGGCCGCCTCCGGCAGCGTCCGGTAGCGCTCGTCGACGAAGCGGACGACCTCCTCGCAGAGGTAGGTGTGGTAGCGGCCGGTCCCGGGCGAGTCGAGGAACTGCGAGCCGCCGACCGAGGTCCAGCAGTCGACGTAGACGACGAGCGCGGGTGGGCAGCCCTCGTCCGCGAACAGCCGGTCGACGAGCTCCGGCACCGACGGCCGGAAGGCTGAGCGGTTCCGCCACATGTCGATCTGCCCGGTCATGCCCTGGATCAGATAGAGCGCCGGGAAGCGCCGCTCGGGCTCCGCGTCGTAGGCGGGCGGGACGTAGACCCAGAGCGGCCGCTCGGCCGGATCGCCGAGCGGATTCCCGTGCAGCGCCTCGCTCGCGAGCACGTGCTCGTCGATACGTCCCCGGAGCTCGCGCGACCACGGCAGCATGGCTCCAATTCTCTCACCGGACCGTCGCGCGCTGTCGCTACAGTCGCCGCGATGCGCACCCGTCTTCCCGCAGCGCTCGTGCTTCTCGCGGCGCTCGCCCTACTCGCGGCGGGCTGCGGAGGCGGCTCGTCGGCGCCGAAGCCGTACACGGCGAAGGGCACCGCGCCCTGCCTGAAGCAGAAGGGCTTCACGGACGTGACGACGGCGTCGTCCAAGGTCGGCTTCATCGCGGCCTTCGCCGACCACGGCGGCCTGCACGCCGTCACCGCCGACGGCAACCAGGTGACGATCGCGTTCACCGCCGGCTCGACCGCCGTCGCCGGCACCGAGAAGGCGTTCAAGCGCCAGGCGCCCCCCGCTCTCAAGGCCCGGATGCGCGACATCATGGAGGCCCACGGAAACGCCGTCATGGTCTGGACGACCTCGCCCGCCGACCAGACGCGCTCGCTCGCCGTCGGCTGCCTGCATCCCTAGGAACCGGGCTACACTCACGCCATGGCCGAATACGGGACGATGCGCGTGAAGAGCGG
>JBOGZQ010000141.1:0-11897 GCA_050697375.1 Gaiellaceae bacterium
GACCGCGACCGAGCTCTCCGACACCGACTTCGATCGGATCCTCGGCAGCATCGAAGAGGCGTCCGGTCGCAAGGTGCAGGCGACGCGCAAGGTGGATCCAGATTTGATCGGGGGGATCGTCCTCCAGGCCGGCTCGCTGAGGCTCGATGCGAGCGTCCGCGGCCGGCTCGACCGACTACGCCACGACTTCAGCCAAGCAAGGAGCTAAGAGACCACATGAAGCTTCGTCCCGAAGAGATCACGTCGATCCTGCGCGACCGGATCGAGAACTTCGACGCCGAGTCGAACCTGGCCGAGGTCGGCACCGTCCTGCAGGTCGGCGACGGCATCGCCCGTGTCTACGGGCTCGAGAACTGCGTCGCGATGGAGATGCTCGAGCTCGAGCACGGCGTCGTCGGGCTCGCGTTCAACCTGGAGGAGGACCAGGTCGGCGCCGCGCTCTTCGGCGACTGGGAGAAGGTCAGCGAAGGCGAGCCGGTGCGCCGCACCGGCAACGTGGCGAGCGTTCCCGTCGGCGAGGGCCTGCTCGGCCGCGTCGTCGACCCGCTCGGTAACCCGCTCGACGGGCGCGGCCCGATCGAGGCGTCCGAGACGCGACCGCTCGAGTTCAAGGCGCCGGGCGTCATCGCGCGCCAGCCGGTGAAGGAACCGCTGGCGACCGGCATCAAGGCGATCGACTCGATGACGAACGTCGGCCGCGGCCAGCGCGAGCTGATCATCGGCGACCGCTCGACCGGCAAGACGGCGATCCTCATCGACACGATCCTCAACCAGCGGGACACGGACGTGCACTGCATCTACGTCGCCATCGGCCAAAAGGAGTCGACGGTCGCCGGCATCTACGAGCGGCTGCGCGACGCGGGCGCGATGGAGTACACGACGATCGTGACCGCCTCCGCGAGCGAGGCAGCGCCGATCAAGTGGATGGCGCCGTTCGCGGGCTGCGCGATGGGCGAGTACTTCCTCTTCAACGGCAAGCACGCGCTCGTCTTGTACGACGACCTGTCGAAGCATGCGGACGCCTACCGGCAGCTGTCGCTGCTGCTCCGTCGCCCGCCGGGCCGCGAGGCGTTCCCGGGCGACGTCTTCTACCTGCACTCGCGGCTGCTCGAGCGTGCGTGCAAGCTCTCCGACGAGCTGGGCGGAGGCTCGCTCACCGCTCTGCCGGTGATCGAGACGCAGGCCGGCGACGTTGCGGCGTACATCCCGACGAACGTCATCTCGATCACCGACGGGCAGATCTTCCTGCAATCCGACCTGTTCTTCTCCGGCGTCCGCCCGGCCGTCAACGTCGGCATCTCGGTGTCGCGCGTCGGCGGCAGCGCGCAGATCAAGGCGATGCGCAAGGTCGCCGGCCGTCTGCGCCTCGACCTCGCTCAGTTCCGCGAGCTCGAGGCCTTCGCGCAGTTCGGCTCCGAGCTCGATCGCGCGACGCAGCAGGCGCTGACCCGTGGCGAGAAGATGGTCGCGACGCTCAACCAGCCGCAGTACCAGCCGTGGCCGCTGGAGGAACAGGTCGTCGCCATCTACGCCGGCGTCAACGGCTACCTCGACGACATCCCGACGCCGCAGGTGCAGCGCTTCCAGGACGAGCTGCGCGAGTACCTGCGGGCCGAGGGGACAATCTACCAGCAGATCATGGACACGGGCGAGCTTCCCGACGACCTCGCCGAGAAGCTCAACGGCGAGATCGAGAAGTTAAAGAACACGTTCAACGTCGAAGAGGAGTCCAGCGTCATCTAATGGCCTCTTTGCAGGACATCCGCCGGCGCATCGCGTCGGTCCGCAACACGAGCAAGATCACGAAGGCGCTCGAGCTCGTGGCCAGCGCGCGGCTGCGGCGTGCGCAGACGCGCATCGAGGAGATGCGCCCGTACGCGGACCGGATGCAGGAGCTGATGGTCGGCACCGCCCGTGCGGCGTCGTCGTTCCGCAATCTGCCGCTGCTGGAGCGCCGAGAGGTGCAGAAGGTCGGCGTCCTCGTCTTCACCGGTGACCGTGGCCTCGCCGGCCCCTTCAACGGGCAGGTGCTGCGCCGCGCCTTCGAGCTCGAGCGGCAGGAGCGCGCGCAAGGGCACGAGCTCGTGTGGACGGTCGTCGGGCGCAAGGGCGGCTCGACGCTTCGCTTCCGCCGCTACGACGTCGCCGCCCATTGGGAGGGCTTCGTCGACAAGCCGACGTACCACGACGCGCAGGCGGTCGCGCACAAGCTCGCGGAGATGTACACCGAGCAGGAAGTCGACCGCGTCGTGATCGTCTACAACCGCTACGTCTCGCCGCTCGTCCAGCGCGTGACGGTGTCCGACCTCCTGCCGATACCCGAGCACGTGCTCGAAGGCAGCGACGAGGAGGATCCGGATCCCAAGAAGCAGGCGCTGCGCGGCGACTTCATCTACGAGCCGGAGCCCGAGGAGATCCTCGAGCGGCTCCTGCCCGTCTATCTCGAGACGGAGATCTATCGCGCGCTGCTCGAGTCGGCTGCGTCGTTCCTCGCCTCGCAGATGGCGGCGATGCGGAGCGCGTCGAAGAACGCGAACGAGCTCATCGAGCGCTACACGCTGCAGATGAATCGCGCCCGCCAGGCCGCGATCACCCAGGAGATCCTCGAAATCGTCGCCGGCGCCGACGCACTCACCGCATAAGGAGACAGATGGCCACGAAAGAGAAGACCGGTCGGATCATCGAGATCAAGGGTGTCGTCCTCGACGCCGTCTTCACGAGCGGCCTGCCCGAGATCAATCACGCGCTGCGCGTCGACGTCCCGACGGAAGACGGCACACGCGAGCTGATCGCAGAGGTACAGCAGCACCTCGGCGACGATCGCGTGCGCGCGGTGGCGATGGACTCGACGGACGGCCTCGCGCGCGGCGTCGACATCGTCGACACCGGTCAGCCGATTTCTGTGCCTGTCGGAGACCAGACGCTCGGCAGGATCTGGAACGTCATCGGCGATCCGGTCGACGGGGGGGAGCCGGCGGAAGGCGAGCGCTGGCCGATCCATCGTGACCCGCCGGCGTTCGGGGAACTGTCGCCGAAGGTGGAGATCTTCGAGACGGGTCTAAAGGTCGTCGACCTGATCGCGCCGTACGTCCGTGGGGGTAAGGTCGGCCTGTTCGGCGGCGCCGGCGTCGGCAAGACGGTGCTCATCCAGGAATTGATCCACAACGTCGCGCAGCAGCACGGCGGCGTCTCGGTCTTCGCCGGCGTCGGCGAGCGGACGCGCGAAGGTAATGACCTGATCATCGAGATGACCGAGTCGAAGGTCATCGACAAGGTCGCTCTCGTCTACGGCCAGATGAACGAGCCGCCGGGCGCGCGCCTGCGCGTCGGCCTCTCCGGCCTGACGATGGCGGAGTACTTCCGCGACCAGGGCCAGGATGTCCTGCTCTTCATCGACAACATCTTCCGCTTCGTGCAGGCGGGCTCGGAGGTGTCGGCGCTGCTCGGGCGCATGCCGAGCGCCGTCGGCTACCAGCCGACCCTCGCGACGGAGATGGGGCAGCTCCAGGAGCGCATCACCTCGACCCGCGCGGGCTCGGTCACGTCGGTGCAGGCGATCTACGTCCCCGCTGACGACCTCACCGACCCGGCGCCTGCGAACACGTTCGCGCATCTCGACTCGACGACGGTGCTCTCGCGCGCCATCGTCGAGAAGGGGATCTATCCGGCAGTCGACCCGCTCGACTCGACGTCGCGTGCGCTCCAACCTGGCATCGTGTCGGACGAGCACTACCGGTGCGCGACGCGCGTGCAGGAGACACTGCAGCGGTATCGCGACCTCCAGGACATCATCGCCATCCTCGGCATCGACGAGCTCTCCGACGAGGACAAGCTCGTCGTCGCGCGTGCGCGCAAGATCGAGCGATTCTTCTCGCAGCCCAACTTCGTCGCCGAGCAGTTCACCGGCACGCCGGGCGAGTACGTGAAGCTCGAGGACACGATCCGCGGCTTCACAGAAATCCTCGACGGCAAGCACGACGACCTGCCCGAGCAGGCGTTCTACATGGTCGGTGCGATCGAGCAAGCGGTCGAGCGCGGCAAGCAGCTGGCGGAGGCTTAGGCGTTGGCGCAGCACCCGAAGTTCTCCGTCTCGGTCGTGACGCCGGAAGGCTCGGCGTTCGAAGGCGAGGCGGAGATGATCGTCGTGCCGGGCGCTGCCGGCGAGATCGGCGTGCTCGCGCGGCATGCGCCGCTCGTCGCGATGCTCAACGCGGGCTCGACGCGCGTGTACCTCGACATGGACAGCGACGACATCCGGACGTTCGCGACCGGGCCGGGGTTCTTCCAGGTGCTCGAGGATCGCGCGATCGCGCTCGTCGACGACGCAGTGATGGCGCGCGAGATCGACAAGGCTCGCGCGCAGCAGCAGTTGGACGAAGCGAAGGCGGAGCTGGAAAAGGTCGAGGCGGGGGAGTCGACCGCCGACCGGTGGCAGCTCGAGCAGCGCATCAAGCACGCCGAGAACCAGCTGAGCGTCAGCGGCGCCGCCGTCTAGTCACCGAACCGTCACGAGTTCAAAACCGGGGACTGTCCCCGGTCGTGTCCGCTTCAGGCGGTTTGCAGTACGGCGGCGAGGTCGCGATGCGCCGGCAGGTAGAGGCGCTCGACGTACTCCCGAACCATGCGGTTTGTGCTGAACTCGGTGCCGAGCTCGGCGATCGAGTGCCGCATCATCTCGACCCACCGCGCGGGCAACCCCTGTGCGTCGCGCACGAAGAACGCCGGGAGCAGCTCCTGCTCGAGGACGGCGTAGAGCGCCTCGGCGTCGGCCGCGTCCTGCTCTTCCTCTGAGCTCCGCTCTCGAGGATCGTCACCTCCGATCGCGAAGCCGCGGTCGGGCGAATACCCCTCCGCCCACCAGCCGTCGAGGATCGAGCAATTGAGCACGCCGTTCAGCGCCGCCTTCATGCCCGACGTTCCCGACGCCTCCATCGGGCGCCGCGGCGTGTTGAGCCACACGTCGACGCCTTGCACGAGACGGCGCGCGAGCGTCATTTCGTAATCGGGGAGGAACACGACGCGGTGCTCCGTGCCGCGCGCGAAGTCGACCACCTGGCGAATGACGTCCTTTCCCGCCTCGTCGGCAGGGTGCGCCTTGCCTGCGACGAGGATCTGCATCGGGCGATCCGGGTTCCCGAGCAGCGCCGCAAGGCGCTCGGCCTGGCTGAAGAGGAGCCCGGCACGCTTGTACGTCGCGAACCGGCGCGCGAAGCCGATCGTCAGGGCTTCCGGATCGAGCTCGGGTGCGCCGCGCGTGCGTGAAATGAACTCGAGCAGACGCACTTTCGCACCGCGATGAGCGACCCAGAGATCCTCGTCGGAGAGATCGAACGCGCGGTCGAGCGTCGGCGTGTTCGTCCCGAGCACGCCTTCGAGCTCGCCGCCGAGCCAGGTTCGCACGTGCACGCCGTTCGTGATCGACGTGATCGGCACCTCGTCGACCGGAAGATCGGGCCAGAGGTCGTGCCACATCTCGCGCGAGACGGCGGCGTGGAGCTTCGACACGCCGTTCGCATACGCGGAGGTGCGGAGCGCGAACGGCGTCATGCCGAACCCGTCGTCGGGACGGACCTTTCCGAGCTCGACGAACTCGTCCCAGGCGAAGCCGCAGCGTTCGACGAGCGGTGCGAGATTCGGTCGCAGCAGCTCCGGGTCGAAGACCTCGTTTCCGGCCGGCACGGGCGTGTGCGTCGTGAAGACGGTCGACGCGCGCAGGCGGTCGAGCGCGGCGTCGCGCTCGACGCCCTCGTCCTCGACGAGCTCGCGCAGCCGCTCGAGCTGGAAGAACGCGGAGTGGCCCTCGTTCATGTGGAAGACCGTCGGGGCGAGCCCGAGCTGGCGCAGGACACGGAGGCCGCCGATGCCGAGAACGAGCTCCTGCCGCAGACGGTTGAGCCGGTCGCCGCCGTACAGCGTGGTCGTCACGTCGCGGGCCCACTCGGGATTGCCCTCGACCTTTGTGTCGAGCAGGTAGAGCGAGACGCGGCCGACGAGCGCGCGCGACACGCCGATGCGGACAGGCACGAGGTTGCCGCCCTCGTCGGCGAGCTCGACGGTCGGCGCCATCGGCACGAGCGTCAGCGGCAGACGCACGCTGTCGTTACGCGGGTACCGCTCGACCTGCCTGTCGCCTTCGTCGAGGCGCTGCCGGAAGTAACCCCGGAAGTAGTTGAGGCCGACCGCGACAAGGGGAACGCCGAGCTCCGAGGCGGACTTCAGATGGTCGCCGGCGAGGATTCCGAGCCCGCCGGAGTAGATGGGCAGGCTCTCGTCGAGCCCGAACTCGGCGGAGAAATACGCGACGAGAAAGTCCGCCGGATGCTCCTCCTGGCCGTCCCACCAGGTGGGCCGCTGGGCCTCCGCCTCGAGTCGCTCCTGCACCCGCCCGAGCTTCATCGCGTACTCCGGCGTGAGAGCCCGGCCGAGGTCGTCGTCCGTCAGCTCGGAGAGAAGCGCGGTCGGGTTGTGCAGGAGCTCGCTGAAGCGCTTGCGGTCGAGCTCGGCGAAGAGCTGGCGCGCGCCCGGAGTCCAGCTGAACGAGAAATTCCCCGCGATCTCCGCGAGCGCAGCGCGAAGCGTTGCCCCGTCGTGGACATCGTCGGTCATTCCGGCGGCACCCTACCGAAGGGGCGGTTGGTACCCTTCGGTTACCCGGAGAGCTTTGATCGGCAGCTTGGCGACCGGGTTACCAAACGCCTAAAGAGCCCGAGAGCGCACGCTCCCGGGTGAGGAAGCGGGAGATGCAGCAGCTCGAAGACATTCTCAGCCAGCGGATCGCAGTTCTCGACGGGTCGTGGGGCGTGCTCATCCAGCGCGACGTTCGCGGCGAAGAGGCATACCGCGGCGACCGCTTCCGCGATCATCCCCGTGACGTCGCGGGCAATCCCGACCTGCTCAACCTGACGCAGCCGGAGATCGTGCGCGCCATCCACCGCGCCTACTTCGAGGCCGGCGCCGACATCGCGACGACGAACACGTTCACGGCGACGCGCATCGGCCAGGCCGACTACGGGCTGGAGGACTACGCAGCGGAGATGAGCAGCGCCGGCGCGCAGCTCGCGCGTGAGGTGGCAGACGAGTTCGGCGGCCTCGTCGCCGGCTCGGTCGGCCCGCTCAACGTCACACTCTCGCTGTCTCCGAAGGTGGACGACCCCGCGTACCGGGCCGTGACGTTCGACGAGGTCGCAGCCGCCTACGCGGAGCAGATGCTCGCCCTACGCGAGGGCGGCGTCGACATCCTGCTGATCGAGACGATCTTCGACTCGCTGAACGCGAAGGCGGCGATCGTCGCGGCGCAGGAAGTGATGCCCGATCTGCCACTGTGGATCTCGTTCACCGCCGTCGATCGCAGCGGGCGCAACCTCTCCGGCCAGACGGCGGAGTCCTTCTGGGTCTCGATCGAGCATGCAAAGCCGCTCGTCGTCGGCGTCAACTGCTCGCTCGGCGCCACCGAGATGCGGCCGTTCGTCGAGGATCTCTCGCGCGCCGCAACCACTTGGATCGCCTGCTATCCGAACGCCGGCCTGCCGAACGAGTTCGGCGGCTACGACGAGCAGCCGCACGACACGAGCGGCGCGCTCGCCGAGTTCGCGCGCGACGGACTCGTCAACATCGTCGGCGGCTGCTGCGGAACGACGCCCGATCACATCCGCGCGATCAAGGCCGCAGTCGACGGGGTCGCGCCGCGCCGGATCCCATCCCCGCCGCGGCTGACGCGCTTCAGCGGCCTGGAACCGTTCACGATCACGGCCGACACGAACTTCGTGATGATCGGCGAGCGGACGAACGTCACCGGATCGGCCAAGTTCAGACGGCTGATCGAGGGCGACGACTTCCAGCAGGCGCTCGACGTCGCGCTCGAGCAGGTGCGCGGCGGAGCGAACCTCATCGACGTGAACATGGACGCGGACCTCCTCGACGGCGAGCAGGCGATGACGACGTTCCTCAACCTCGTCGCAACCGAGCCCGAGATCGCCCGGCTGCCGATCATGGTCGACAGCTCCCGGTGGACCGTCCTCGAGGCCGGGCTCAAATGCCTCCAGGGCAAGGGCGTCGTCAATTCCCTCAGCCTCAAGGAGGGGGAGGAGGCGTTCCTCGACCAGGCGCGGACAGTGCACCGCTACGGCGCCGGCGTCGTCGTGATGGCGTTCGACGAGCAGGGGCAGGCCGACACGGTCGAGCGCAAGGTCGCGATCTCCGAACGGGCTTTCCGGCTGCTCGTCGAGGAGGTCGGATTCGCGCCGGAAGACATCGTAGTCGACGCCAACGTTCTCGCCGTCGCGACCGGCATCGAAGAGCATCAGGAGTTCGCGAAGGCCTTCATCGAAGCGCTCCCGCTGATCAAGGAGCGCTGTCCGGGCGCGAAGACGAGCGGCGGCATCTCGAACCTCAGCTTCTCGTTCCGCGGCAACGACGTCGTGCGCGAGGCGATGCACTCGGCATTCCTGTTCCACGCGATCGCCGCCGGCCTCGACATGGGCATCGTCAACGCCGGCCAGCTCATCGTCTACGAGGACATCGAGCCGGAGCTGCTCGAGCGCGTCGAGGACGTCATCTTCAACCGGCGTGCCGACGCGACGGAGCGGCTGGTCGAGTACGCCGAACGGGTGCGCGGCGAGGGGACGCGCCGGGAGCTCGACCTCTCGTGGCGCGAGGCGCCGGTCGAGAAGCGCCTCGAGCACGCGCTCGTGCACGGGATCGTGGACTTCATCGAGGAGGACGCAGAGGAGGCGCGGCAGAAGTGCGCTCGGCCGCTCGATGTCATCGAGGGCCCGCTCATGGCCGGAATGCAAGTCGTCGGCGACCTCTTCGGCGCGGGGAAGATGTTCCTGCCCCAGGTCGTGAAGAGCGCACGCGCGATGAAGCGTGCGGTCGCGTATCTCGAGCCGTACATGGAGGACGAGAAGGCGTCCGGCCGCGTGCAGGGCAAGATCGTGCTCGCGACGGTGAAGGGCGACGTGCACGACATCGGCAAGAACATCGTCGGCGTCGTCCTCGGCTGCAACAACTACGAGGTCATCGATCTCGGCGTCATGGTCCCGGGCGACACGGTGCTCGACACGGCGCTCGAGAACGGGGCGGACGTCGTCGGGCTCTCGGGCCTGATCACGCCGTCGCTCGATCAGATGGTCGACGTTGCGCACGAGATGGAGCGGCGCGGCTTGTCGCTGCCGCTGCTGATCGGCGGCGCGACGACGTCGCGACAGCACACCGCTGTGCGCATCGCGCCTCAGTACCGGCAGCCCGTCGTGCACGTGCTCGACGCGTCGCGCGTCGTCGGCGTTGTCTCCGATCTGCTCGACCCTGAGCGCCGCCGCCGGCTGGACGCGGAAAACCGCGAGGAGCAGGAGCGCCTGCGCGACCAGTACGCCGAGCGGGAGCGCAAGCCGCTGCTGCCGATCGACGAGGCGCGGGCGAATCGGCAGCGGTTGTCGTTCGACGATCTGGCCTCGCCGGGGTTCACGGGGCTGAAAGTGGTCGAGCCGGAGCTCGCGACGTTGCGCCAGTACGTCGACTGGCAGTTCTTCTTCCATGCGTGGGAGCTGAAGGGAAAGTACCCCGCCATCCTCGAGCAGCCGGCCGCGCGCGAGCTGTTCGACGACGCGCAGGAGCTACTGGACGAGATCGTCCGCGAAGGCGTGTTGAGGGCGCGCGGCGTGTACGGCTTCTGGCCGGCGTCGTCCGAGGGCGACGACGTCCTTCTCGCCGACGGGACGCGGTTCTGCTTCCTCCGCCAACAGTCGGCGTACGGCGACTCGCGTCCGAACCGCTGTCTCGCCGACGTCTTCGCGGCGACGGGCGACCACATCGGCGCATTCGCCGTCACCGCGGGTATCGGGGCGGACGAGCTCGCCGCGCGCTACGAGGCGGAGCACGACGACTACCGCGCGATCATGGTCAAGGCGCTGGCCGACCGTCTTGCCGAGGCGTTCGCCGAGTACCTGCACGAGGTGGCCCGGCGCGACTGGTACGAGACTGGCCCCAAGGTCTCGCCCGAGGACCTTGCTGCGGAAAGGTTCCGCGGCATTCGCCCCGCCTTCGGGTACCCGGCGTGCCCCGATCACAGCGAGAAGCGAAAGCTGTTCGAGCTCCTCGGAGCCGAGTCGGCCGGCATCGCGCTGACCGAGTCGTTCGCGATGACGCCGGCGGCGAGCGTCAGCGGCATCTACATCGCGCACCCGGATGCGCGCTACTTCTCGGTCGGCCGCATCGCCCGCGATCAGGTCGAGGACTACGCCGCCCGCAAGGGCGTGTCCGTCTCGGAGGCGGAGCGCTGGCTGCGTCCGAATCTCGCCTACGAGCCGGTCGCCGTCCCCGTCTAAGAGTTACACGCGTCATTCACCGGGAGAACCCACCTCCCGCCCCGTCGGTGTGAGCCTATCCGTGCGCGTACCGGCGATGGTGACGAAAGGGCGCCGATTTTCACAGGATTCGTCCTCGGGGAGGACCGGCCGCGTCCGCCGCTAACCTAAGCCTCCGGGCTTTGCGGACGACACTGAAGAGAGGAATCGGCCGCGGCGCGGCCGTCGACGGCAACGGCAACGGTCACGGGGTCCTCCCGCCGAGCGCGCTCGAGCCGATGCGGCGCTATCAGCAGCCGAAACCGCCGCGGCGGTCGACGGGCCAGCTTCTGCTCGTCGTGTTCGGTTGGATCGGGCTTGCACTGCTGGTTGTCGTCGCCGGCCTCGCGGGCGGGCTCTACCTGTACGCGCACGAGACGCTGAATGCGCTCGCGCCGCACTCGAAGTCCGTGAAGGAGGCGACGAAGTTCCTGCATTCGCTGCCGTCGCCGTCGGAGCCGGCCACGGCGCTTCTCCTCGGCTACGACGCACGCGCGGGCGTCGACTCATTCGGCGCGTCGGGATCTCGCTCCGACACGATCATCCTCATGCGTGCAAACCCGCAGAACAACACCCTCTCGATGCTGTCGTTCCCGCGCGATCTCGTCGTGCCGATCTACTGTCACGACCAGACGACGCCGATCACGACCGATCGCATCAACACGGCGTTCACCAGCTGCGGAGCTGCGGGCACGCTGAACACGGTCGAGAAGCTGACCGGCGTCCCCGTCAATTACCTCATCACGGTCGACTTCCACGGCTTCAAGCTGCTGGTGAACAAGCTGCACGGAGTCTTCCTCGACGTCGATCACCGCTACATCAACACCCAGGGCGGGCCGAACGGCTACGCGACGATCAACCTCGAACCCGGCTACCAGCTGCTCGACGGCCAGCAGGCGCTCGACTTCGTGCGCTTCCGCCACACGGACTCCGACATCTACCGCAACGCCCGCCAGCAGCTCTTCATCGAGTCGCTCAAGTCGCGGATGTCGACGTCCGTCTCGATCTTCAGCCTGCCGGGTCTCGTCGGTGCTGTGAAGGGCAGCATCGAGGTCGGCTCCGGTAACTGCGCAACGTGCGCGCCGCCGCTGTCCGACATCGAGGCATATGCCGGTCTCGCGTACAAGCTGCCGGCGGGACATCTCTTCCGCGACGACATTCAGAACCTCCAGCCGTACGGCATCGACAATGCCGAGCTGATCGCGCCGCCGAGCGACATCCAGAACGCGGTCCAGGCGTTCGAGAATCCGGACGTGACGCAGGCCTCCCGCGCGACCGCGGCCGCGCTCGGCGAGAAGCCCAAGGCGCCGAAAGGCCCGCCGCTCAAGCGCGCCGAGATCTCGTCCCTCGTCCTCAACGGCACAACGATTCCGGGGCTTGCCCGAGACACGTCGTACAAGCTCTCGCTCGCCGGCTTCAACATGGTGCAGCTCCCGCAGAACGTGCTCGCCGACGCGCCGAGCCAGGGCTACTACGGGACGACCGTGTACTACGACGAAGTGCAGCAGCACGCAAAGCAGGCGGCCTCGGAGCTGAAGACCGCATTCGGTGCACACA
>JBOGZQ010000142.1:0-7907 GCA_050697375.1 Gaiellaceae bacterium
CTGCGCCACTGCTCTTCGAGCTCCCGCTTCTTCTGCGTCAGCTTGCGCTCCTTGTCGCGCAGCGACGCCGCCTTTTCGAACTCCTGGGCCTCGATCGACGCTTCCTTCTCCTTGCGGAGGCGGTCGATCTCCTCCTCCAGCTCGCGGTAGCGCGGCGGTGCGCTCATCGAGCGGATGCGGATCCGCGACGCGGCCTCGTCGACGAGGTCGATCGCCTTGTCGGGAAGATGCCGGTCCTGGATGTAGCGGTCGGCAAGCTCCGCGGACGCGCGCAGCGCCTCGTCGGTGATCTTGACGCGGTGATGCGCCTCGTAGCGGTCGCGCAGGCCGCGCAGGATCTGGACGGTGTCGTCGACCGACGGTTCCTCGACGCGCACCTGCTGGAAGCGGCGCTCGAGTGCTGCGTCGCGCTCGAGGTACTTGCGGTACTCGTCGAGCGTCGTCGCGCCGATCGTCTGCAGCTCGCCGCGGGCAAGAGCAGGCTTGAGGATCGACGCAGCGTCGATCGCGCCCTCCGCCGCGCCGGCGCCGACGAGGTTATGGAGCTCGTCGATGAAGAGGATGATGTCGCCCCGCTGCATGATCTCCTTCATGACCTTCTTCAGCCGCTCTTCGAATTCGCCGCGGTACTTCGAGCCGGCGACGAGCGCGGCGAGGTCGAGCGTGTAGATCTGCTTGTTCTTCAGCAGCTCGGGGACCTGGTTCGTTGCAATGCGAGCCGCGAGCCCCTCGACGACGGCGGTCTTGCCGACGCCGGGCTCGCCGATCAGCACGGGGTTGTTCTTCGTCCGGCGCGAGAGGATCTGCATGAGCCGCTCGATCTCGGTCTGGCGCCCGACGACGGGATCGAGCTTGCCCTCCGCCGACTGCTTCGTCAGGTTGCGGCCGCACTGGTCGAGCAGCTTCGAGCTCTTCGACTTCTCGCCCGCCGGGCCGGCGGCTCCGCCCGGGCCCTGGCGCCTGCCGGGGCCGGAGAGCATGCGGATGATCTCGTTGCGGATCTTCTCGGCGTCTGCGTCGAAGTCGAGCAGGATGCGTGCGGCGACGCCTTCGTTCTCGCGCACGAGGCCGAGCAGGATGTGCTCGGTGCCGATGTAGTTGTGACCGAGCGAGAGCGCTTCGCGCAGCGCGAGCTCGAGCACCTTCTTCGCGCGCGGCGTGAACGGAATCTGACCGGTCGTGACCTCGTCGCCCTGGCCGACGATGCGCGCGACCTGGGCCCGCACCTCCTCGACCGTGATGTCGAGCGACTCGAGGACGCGTGCGGCGAGGCCTTCCTCTTCGCGCAGCAGCCCGAGGAGGATGTGCTCGGTCCCGATGTAGTTGTGCTTCAGCGCCCGCGCTTCATCCTGTGCGAGGACGACGACTTGGCGAGCTCGTTCAGTGAAGCGTTCGAACAAGGTGCGTTACTCCCCTCTCGTCGGAATGACTCATCGTAGCCGACCACCTCGTCGCCACCGAGTCGCCGAACACGTTCACATTTCCCTCAAACAAGCTCTCCGAACGTCTCTTCGATGAGTGTGTCGAAGCTGGCGGGAAGGCTCCCGTCCGGGCTCGCATACGCCCGTAGCGAATACAGGTACGACGTCCATTCCTCGACGCGGTCGGGGAACTCGTGGCCCCGCTGCTCGACGAGGCGGTCGAGCCCGAGCACGTTCCAGCGCCCGGGGGCGTCCGCGGGCGGAGGGTCGGGCGGGAGCGGCTGCGGCTCCGGGTCGGGCGGAGGCGCGTACGACGGCGCCGCCGGCGAGGGCGGAGGAGGCGGCGGGGGTGGGGGCGGTGGAGGTGGAGGCGGCGGGGGAGGCGGCGGCTCCGCCGGTGGGGGCGGCGGCGGCTGGGCGGCGAGCTCGCGCTCGCGGACGGCCAGCTCGGCGGACCGGCGCATCAGCTCGAGCTCGCGCTGCGCGAGGCCGGCGGCGCGCCCCTCCACCGCCCGCTCCCGCTCCTCGAGCTCGCGGGCCGCCTGCGGGTCGACGGATGGCGGAGACGGAGGCGGTGGCGGAGGCGGCGGTGCAACCTGCGCCTGCCGGGCGAGCGCAGCTTCGCGCGCCGCGAGATCCGCCGCTTTCTGCGCGAGGTCGAGCTCGCGGGCGCTGACCCGCTCCCCTGCGCTCGCCTCCTGCTCGGTCAGCGCGGCCTCGCGACCGGCCAGCCGCTGCTCCCACTCCGTGAGGCCCGCGATCCGCTCCTCGGCGGTGCGCTCGAACTCGGCTTCGCCCTGAGCGAGCGCGGCCTGCCGCTCGTCGAGGCGCTGCTCCTCCACCCGGAGCCGGTCGAGCGTGCCGGCGAGCCGCTCCTCGAGGCGCTGCGCGACGTCGTCGGCGCGGCCTCTGCCCCTGACCTTCGGCGGCTTGGGCCCCTTCTCGGGCTTCGGCGGCTTTTCCGCCTTCGGGGCCTTCTCGGCCTTCGGCGGCTTCTCCGGTTTCGGCTCGCCTCCCGCCCGCTTTCGTTGCCTCATCGTGAGGAGAAGCAAGAGCAGGAGCAGCAGGAGGACGACGATCGCCGCGGCCGCGGCTTCGTATTGATGCCTGTGCGTGCTCAGCCAGCCTGAGACGAAGAGGAGACTCATACGCTCATTATCGCCGCCTCGGTGGCTACCATCGGCCTGCCTTGCGCAGCGCTCTCATAACAGGCGGTGCCGGCTTCATCGGCTCCCACCTCTCCGAGCTGCTGCTCGACGACGGCTGGGAGGTCTGGGCGCTCGACGATCTGTCCACCGGCGAGAACCGGAACGTGGACGGGCTCCGCGACCACCCGCACTTCCACCTCGTCGTCGACTCGATTCTTTCGCAGTCGGTCGTCAGCGAGCTCGTCCACCGCGTCGACGTCGTCTACCACCTCGCCGCGGCCGTGGGCGTGCGCCTGATCGTCGAGCAGCCCGTGCACACGATGGTCACCAACGTGCAGGGATCGGAGAACGTCCTCCAGTACTGCGCGAAGTTCGGCAAGCGCGTCCTCATCGCCTCGAGCTCCGAGGTCTATGGCGATCATCGCGAGGAACGGCCGCTGCACGAGGACGATCGCCGGATGTACGGCCCGGTGACCGAGCGGCGCTGGCTGTACGCGGACTCGAAGGCGATGGACGAGTTCCTCGCACTCGGCTTCCACGACGAGCGCGACCTCGACTGCATCATCGCCCGCTTCTTCAACACCGTCGGGCCGCGCCAGCAGGGGCAGTACGGCATGGTCATCCCGCGGTTCGCGGGACGCGCACTGAGCGGCGAGCCGCTCGAAGTGCACGGCGACGGGATGCAGACGCGCTCGTTCTGCCATGTGCAGGACACGATCCGCGCCGTCTATGGGCTGATGAGCGCGGCGCACATCTCGGGCGAGATCTTCAACGTCGGCTCCGCGGAGCGCGTGCGGATCATCGATCTGGCGCACCGCATCCTCGAGCTCACCGGCTCGCCGTCGGAGCTCACGTTCATCCCGCACGACCAGGTCTACGGCCTCGGGATCGAGGACGTCCTCCACCGTGAGCCGTCGATCGAGAAGATCAACGCGGCCATCGGCTGGCAGCCGACGCGCAACCTGGACGAGATCCTCCGCGACGTCGTCGAGCACATGCGCTCGCCGCTCGTCGCCGAGGCTTAGTCCGTCTTTTCGCGCAGCAGCGGGAAGAGGATGACGTCGCGGATCGTGTCGCGGCCGAGCAGCACCATCGCGAGCCGGTCGATGCCGATGCCGATGCCGCTGTTGGGCGCCATCCCGTACGACATCGCCTCGACGTAGTCCGGGTCGCCGGGCTCGGCCTCGGCGTCGCCCGCCTCCCGTTCGCCGGCCTGCGCGGCGAAGCGCTGCTCCTGCTCCTCGCTGTCGTTCAGCTCGCTGAACGCGTTCGCGAACTCCATGCCGGCGGCGACGACCTCGAAGCGCTCGACGATCGAGTCGTCGTAATCGGTCGTGCGCGCGAACGGCGACAGCTCGATCGGCCAGTCGTAGACGATCGTCGGCTGGATCAGGCCGGGCTCGACGAAGTGCGCATACGCATGGTCGACGAGCTGCGCCCACGTCTTGTCCTTCGAGATGTCGACGTTTGCGGCGGTGAGCTTCGCCCGCAGTTCCGCCTCGTCGCGCGACCAGACGCCGTGCGCCGCGAGCGCGTCGACGAACTTCACGCGCGCCCACGGCTTCGCGAGATCGAGATCGTGCCCGCGGAATGTCGTCTGCGTCCCGTCGATGGTTGCGCGCGCGACCTCGTCGACGAGCGTCTCGCAGCGCTCCATCGTGTCGGTGTAGTCCGCGTACGCCTCGTACCACTCGACCTGCGTGAACTCGGGCGAGTGCTTGTACGAATAGCTCTCGTTACGGAAGTCCTTCGCGAGCTCGTAGACCTTCTCGAGGCCGCCGACGATGAGCCGCTTCAGATAGAGCTCGTCCGCGATCCGCAGGAAGAGATCCTGATCGAGCAGGTTCGAGCTCGTCACGAACGGCTCGGCGAACCCACCGCCGTACCGCGGCTGCAGGATCGGCGTCTCGACCTCGATGAAGCCCTCGCCGTCGAGGTAGCCGCGGATCGCGGTGACCATGCGCGCACGCAGGATCGCGTCGCGGCGCGACTCCTCGTTCATCAGCAGGTCGAGGTAGCGGCGGCGGTAGCGCGCCTCGACGTCGGTGACGCCGTGGAAGGTGTCGGGGAGCGGCGTCCGGATGCGCGCGAGGATCTCGAGCGAGTCGACGTCGAGGGACGGCTCCCCGCGCTTCGACTTCGACGGCGAGCCGGTCGCGCCGACGACGTCGCCGAGATGAACGTCGATCTCGCCCGTCTTCTCCGCGTGGCAAAGGAGCTGGATGCGCCCCGAGCGGTCGACGAGGTCGAGGAACACGAGCTTTCCCATGTCGCGCCGGCCGAGCACACGACCCGCGACGCGGCGCTTCGCGTCGGCGGCGGCGCCGTTCTCGAGCGGCTCCGTCTCCGCGCGGACGGACGCGATCTCGACGCGGTTGCGAAAGTGCTTCGGCGCGGTCATCCGCGCGAGTCTATTCGCCGCTTACGCGGCCTTGATATCCATGATCTTGAACGTCATCTTCCCGCGGGGCGCGGCGACCACGACGGTCTCGCCCTTCTTGCGGCCCATGATCGCCTTGCCGACGGGAGACTCGTTCGAGAGCTTGTTCGCGGCCGGGTCGGCCTCGGCCGAGCCGACGATGTGGTACTCGATCGTCTTGCCCGCCTTGACGTCGCGCAGGCGAACCTTCGTCCCGATCGACACCTCGCCGGTCTTGATCTCCTTCTTCGTGACGACGCGCGCGTTCGCGAGCCTCTCCTCGAGCATGGCGATGCGCGCCTCGAGGTGGGCCTGCTCGTTCTTCGCCGCGTCGTACTCGGCGTTCTCGGCGATGTCGCCGAACTCGCGCGCGATGCGGATGCGGTCGGCGATCTCGCGACGCCGGTCCACGGACAGGTACTCGATCTCGTCCTTGAGCTTCTCGAAGCCCTCGGGCGTGAGAATGACTTCCTTCACTCGTCCTCCTGGCAAGACCCCGCGGCAATAAAAATGGCCGGTGGTTGGCCCCCCGGCGGGGGCGGATGGTACCTCCGAGGCCCTGGGCCGTCAACGGGGTGGGGCTACCATCCTGCGATGGCCGTCGAACTGCGCGAATCCTGGTGGATCGGAGCCGTCGAGGTGCCGACGCGGGTCGTCCTCGCCCCCATGGCCGGGGTGAGCGTCCAGGCGTTCCGCCGCCAGGGACGCCGCTACGGGGCCGGCCTCGTCTGCTCGGAGATGGTCTCGTGCGCCGGGATCGAGCACCGGAACGAGAAGACCCTGGGCTACCTCCGGGTCGGCGCGGACGAGCACCCGCTCGCGATCCAGATCTTCGGCTCCGAGCCCGCGGCGATGGCCGAGGCGGCGCGAATGGTCGAGGCTGCGGGCGCGGACGTCGTCGACATGAACTTCGGCTGTCCCGTGCGGAAGGTGACGAAGACCGGCGCCGGCGCACACCTCCTCGAGGAACCGAGCCTCGCGTGCCGGATCACCGAGGCGGTCGCCGCCGCCGTCAGCGTGCCCGTCACGGTGAAGATGCGCCGCGGCGTCGAGGACGGCTCGCGTGCGTGCCTCGGCCTCGGACCGCGGCTCGTCGAAGCCGGCGCAGCGGGGTTGACGCTCCATCCCCGCTCGGCGAAGCAGATGTACACCGGCTACGCCGACCACACGCTCACCGCCGAGCTCGTCGACCTCGTCGACGTCCCGGTGATCGCGTCGGGCGATGTGACCTCGCGCGCGAAGGCGCAGGCGGTGCTCGACTCGACCGGTGCCGCCGCCGTCATGGTCGGCCGCGGCGCGCAGGGCAACCCGTGGGCGATCCGCGACATCGTGCTCGGCGACGTCGAGCAGCCGACGCGCGAGGAGGTCGCCGCCGAGCTCATCCACTTCATCCGCGAGACGGTGCGCGAGCTGGGCGAGCGGCGCGCGTCCGGCTTCCTGAAGAAGTTCTACGGCTGGTACCTCGGCCACGGGCGCTTCCCGAAGCCGTTCAAGAACGAGCTCGTGCAGCTGTCGTCGACGGAGGACGTCGTGACGCGCCTCCTCGCCGCTGCGCCGGGCGCGGCCGAGGTCGTCGAGCGTCTCGAGGCGGAGCTGCCCGACCCCGCCGACGAGATCCTCCTCGAAGGCATGCCGATCTCGATCTACGGCGGCGGGTGACGATTCCGCGCCCAGACGATCCGCAATCCCTCGAGCGTGAGGAACGGATCGACGGTGGAGATCGTGCGCGTGTGCGGGGCGATCAGCTCCGCGAGGCCGCCGGTTGCGACGACCGGCGCATCGGGCGCGCCGAGCTCGTCGCGGATGCGGTCGACGATCGAGTCGACCTGTCCCGCGAACCCGTAGACGAGCCCCGACTGGAGCGCCTGGACGGTCGTCTGCGAGATCACCCGCTCCGGCGCGACGAACGGCACCTTCGGCAGCCGCGCGGCGCGCTGGAAGAGCGCGTCCATCGAGATCTCGATGCCGGGCGCGAGCACGCCTCCCGCGAACTCGCCGCTCGCGGAGACGACGTCGAAGTTCGTCGACGTCCCGAAGTCGACGACGACGCACGGCATCCCGTGCCGCTCGCGCGCGGCGACCGCGTTCGCAATCCGGTCCGGGCCGACCTCGCGCGGGTCGTCGTAGCGCACGGGCACACCGGTCGGGACGCCGGGCCCGAGCACGAGCACCTCGACGTGCGCCCACCGCTCCGCGAACGACTCGTACTCGCTGACGAGCTGCGGCACCGACGAGCAGAGAACGATCCCGTCGAGCGAGTCGAGATCGACGAGCGCGCGCAGCATGACGGCGAGCTCGTCGGCGGTGTGCGACGGATTCGTGCCGATGCGAAAGTGCTCGGCGAGGCGGTCCCCGTCGTACAGCCCGAAGACGGTCTGTGTGTTCCCGGCGTCGACCGCGAGCAGCATCGCGGCGAATGTACCTGGGTTAGAAGTCCTCTTCGCGCGGCTGCGTCTCGCCGATGCGCTCGGCGAGCGCCTCCGGCGTCAGCGTCGGCTCGTCGCCCTCGCCGCGCAGCTCTTCGATCGTGACGTCGCCGGAGGTGAAGATCTCGGTGCGCGGGATGATCCGCGTCGGGCGGTTCTTGTCCCAGACCCAGACGTCCTCGAGCTTCAGGTGGAAGAACGGGTACGTCTGCTGCGGCACGTACGTGCGCTCGAGCTTGTTGCAGAGGTACGTCGCGTCCTGGGTCAGCACGCAGTAGCGGAACAGCGCGAAGACCGCCTGGTACTCCTTCTTGAGCCCGAGCTCGAGACCCGCCTCGTACTCGTCGAGATCGTCGAGGTGCGACATCCGAGGCTCAGTGTACCCCCGCCAGGAGCGTCTCCACCCGGCCCTTTCCAGGCACTTCGAGCCCCGGCGCGACCTCGGCGAGCGGGGCGAGAACGAAGGCTCGTTCTTGAATCCGCGGGTGTGTGT
>JBOGZQ010000143.1:0-8524 GCA_050697375.1 Gaiellaceae bacterium
CGTACGCGCCTTCGTCGACGATGATCAGCGTCCGCTCGAACTGGCCCATGTTCTCGGCGTTGATGCGGAAGTACGCCTGGAGCGGCATCTCGATCTGCACGCCCGGCGGCACGTAGATGAACGAGCCCCCCGACCACACGGCCGAGTTGAGCGCCGCGAACTTGTTGTCGTTCTGCGGGATGATCGTCCCGAAGTACTGCTTGACGACGTCCTCGTGCTCGCGCAGCCCCGAGTCCATGTCGAGGAAGAGGACGCCCTGCTTCTCCAGGCTCTCCTGGAGCTTGTGGTAGACGACCTCGGACTCGTACTGCGCGCCCACGCCGGCGAGGTCCTTCTTCTCCGCCTCGGGGATGCCGAGCTTGTCCCACGTGTCCTTGATGTCGGCCGGCAGGTCCTCCCAGGAGCTCGCCTGCTTCTCGGTCGGCTTGATGTAGTAGAAGATGTTCTCGAAGTCGATGTCGTTCAGGTTGCCGCCCCACTGCGGGATCGGGCGCGCATAGAAGTAGTCGAGGCTTCTATGCCTGAACTTGCGCATCCAGTCGGGCTCGTTCTTGTGCGACGAGATGGCGTCGACGAGCTCGTGCGAGAGGCCGCGGCCGGACTTGAAGAAGTAGTCCTCCGTGACGGAGAAGCCGTACTTGATCGCGTAGTCGGAGCCGATCCCCTGGACGATCTCGGTCTCGGTCTGTGCCATCAGACGGTCACCTCCTCATACGGTGCGTAGCCTTCCGCCTCGAGCTTCTTCGCCAGCTCGGGGCCGCCCGACTCGACGATGCGGCCGTCGACGAAGACGTGCACGCGGTCGGGGGTGATGTAGTCGAGGATGCGCTGGTAGTGCGTGATGACGAGCGCGCCCATCTCCGGGCCGACGAGCTCCTTCACGCCGCCCGCGACGACGCGCAGCGCATCGATGTCGAGACCCGAGTCGGTCTCGTCGAGCACCGCGATCCGCGGCTTCAGCATCGCCATCTGGAGGATCTCGACGCGCTTCTTCTCGCCGCCGGAGAACCCGTCGTTGATGTAGCGCGACGCGAGCTCGCGGCTGACCTTCAGGCGGTCCATCTGCGCCAGCAGCTCGGTGCGGAACTCGGGGATCGGCATGGGGTCGCTCTCGCCGGCGCGCGCCTTGCGGACGGCGTTGATGGCAGTCCGCAGGAAATTGGTGACGGTCACGCCCGGGATCGCGTGCGGGTATTGGAATGCGAGGAAGAGACCGCGCTGCGCGCGCTCGTCGGCGCCGAGCTCGCTGACGTCCTCGCCGTCGAAGAGGATCTTCCCCTCCGTGATCTCGTAGGCGGGGTGGCCCATGATCGCGTACGAGAGCGTCGACTTCCCAGAGCCGTTCGGCCCCATGATCGCGTGCACCTCGTCGAGGCCGACCTCGAGGTCGACGCCCTTGACGATCTCGGTGCCGTCCTCGAGCGCAACGTGCAGATTCTCAAGCTTGAGCAGTGCCACGAAGTGCAACCTCTTTCCCAGGAAAACAGGGCCGTTGGCCCCGCACAAACACTGCGATCAGTCTAGCGGAGGACCTTCGAGCGGCGGCCTCGCGAGGCCGCCAGCTCAGCGGATCCTGCGGCCATGGCACCGTTGGCGAGCCGGCGTCGGAGACGCAGCGACGTCCAGAAGGTCGAGCGACGCGCCCGCGTGTCGAAGCGGCCGTGGGCGCCGGGGTCGCCCGGCATCGGCTCGAAGAGGTTGTCGGGCGCGTCGAGCGGCTTCGGCTCGCCCGTCGTCTGGCTCTTCCACCCCATGCGCCGGAGCATCAGGTCGCCGGCGCGCGGAGAGAGCTTCTGGCCCCACAGCGCCTTCTGCGATCCCCACCCGGTCGGCAGCTCGCGCACCGGGTGCTCGCAGCAGTGGAGGACGGCGGCCGCGAACGGCTCCGGCTGATAGATCGGCGGCACCGGCTGCGGCTGCTTGCCGATCTTCTGCCGGTCGCGGTCGAACTGCGGCGTGTTGATCGCGCCCGGCAGCACGACGGAGACGGAGAAGTCCCATCCGGCCTTCTCGATCTCGACGCGCGCCGATTCGAAGAACGCGCGCAGCGCAGCCTTCGACGCGCAGTAGCCGCCCTGGAGCGGGATCCCTCGATACGCGAGCGCCGAGTTGATGGAGACGAACGTGCCGTGCGAGTCGCGCAGGTGCGGCAGCGCCGCCCAGTACCCGTACACCTGGCCGAAGAAGTTCACGTCCATGATCCGCCGCAGCTCGTCGCGCTCGTAGCGGTACGTCTCCGCGTAGACGGTGACGATCGCATTCGCAACGTACGAGTCGATGCGGCCGAAGCGGTCGAGCGCCTGCTCCACCACCTGCTGCACCTCGTCCTGGACGGCGCAGTCGGCGGTGACGGCGAGCGCCTCCGACCCCGACGCCTCGATCTCGCGGACGCAGGCGTCGAGCGCTTCGCCGTTCCGGGCGGTGACGACGACCTTTGCGCCACGGGCACCGGCCATTCGCGCAACCGCCCGGCCGAGGCCGCTCGAGGCTCCGGTGACGAGGACGACCTGCTCCGAGAGGCGTTTCTTCACTCTTCGTGAATCTCCGGCCCCGTCCGCTCGGAAACGCGCTACCCTCCCTGTGTGGGATACGTCTCCAATCCGCTGCATATCGCCATTCTCTTGCTGATCGCGCTGCTGCTCTTCGGCGGCAAGCGGCTGCCGGAGATCGGGCGCTCACTCGGGACGGGCATGCGCGAGTTCAAGGACTCGATCCAGGGCAATACCCCGCCCGAACCGCCGCCGCAGCTCGCTCCGCCCGAGACGACGGCACCCGTCTCTCAGCCGACCGAGCGCGAGACCGTCTAGCCGTCCGATGAACCGGCTGCCGCGCCGCCTTGGCCACGGCGAGGAGGCGACGCTCGGAGAGCATCTCGAAGAGCTGCGTCAACGCATCTTCGTGATCATCGGAGCTCTCGCGGTCGCATCGATCGCCGCGTTCGTAATCCACTCGCGGATCCTCGACCTCCTGAACCGGCCGCTGCCGCCGGGACACAGGCATCTTCTCGCCACCGGAGTTGCCGAGCCGTTCACCGTCTCCATCACCGTGAGCCTCTACGCAGGTCTCGTGATTTCGTCGCCGGTGATCCTCTGGCAGGTCTGGGCGTTCTTTGCGCCGGCCCTCAATCACTCCGCCGAGCGGAAGATGCTCCTGCTCGTCACGTTCGCGGGCGCGCTCGCCGCGGCCGGCCTCGCCTTCGGCTACTGGATCTTGCTTCCGCGCGCGATCCACTTCCTCACGAACTACGACAACCGGCACTTCCTCCACCTGATCAAGGCGAGCACGTACTACTCGTTCGTGGTCACGATCCTCCTCGGCATCGTCGTCATCTTCCAGCTTCCGCTCGTCATCCTCGGCCTCGTCGGCCTCGGCGTGCTCAGCTCGCGATCACTCAGGAAGAACCGGCGTGTCGGCTACCTCATCACTGCGGCGGTGGCACTCGCCCTTCCCGGTCCCGATCTCGTGACGACGTTCCTCGAGCTTCTGCCGATGTGGGCGCTGTTCGAAGGGTCGATCTGGCTCGCCGTCCTCTTCGAGCGGAGGCAGCCGGCACCCTCAGAGGCGGTACTCTGAGGCGCTGATGGCACGCGCGGCGGTCAAGGCCAAGCAGGCGCAGAAGGCGAAGGTCCAGCCCGCACATAAGGCGCGGGCGCGCGGCCGGCGCAAGCATGCATCCGGGGGCAACCCGAACCAGCAGCTCTTCTTCGTGCGCATGCGCCGGCGCGCGAAGCCGGCCTACTTCATCCTCGCGTTCCTCTTTGCCTTGACGTTCGCCTTCCTTGGCGTCGGCTCGGGCTCGGGCGGCCTCGAGCAGCTGTTCACCAACATCAACATCTTCCACCACAGCGGGACGTCGGTCTCGAGTGCGCTGAAGGACGTTCAGAGTCATCCCAACGATCCTTCTCTTCTGCTCAAGCTCGCGACCGCCTACGAATCGAAGGCCGACACCGCAGACGCCATCTCGGCGCTGCAGCAGTACACCAACATCCGCACGAAGGACGCGAAGACGTTCGGCGAGCTCGCCGCGCTCGAGATGACGAACGGGCAGGACTTCGCGACGCAGTACCAGAACGCGTACGCGAACGAGCAGCTCGCTGCCCCGTCGCAGGACCTGCTCCCGAGCTCCACGAGCCCGCTCGGCAAGGCGCTCGGCACAAACCCGATCGAGCAGACGGCCTCGGCGCAGGTGAACACGACCGTCAACGACCTCGGACAGAAGGCTGAGCTCGCCTACTCGAACGCCATCTCGTCGTACCAGAAGGTCGCGGATCTCGAGCCGAACAATGCGAACGCCCAGTTCCAGCTGGCCGAGGCTGCGCAGCAGACCGGCGACACGACCACCGCCGTCGCCGCGTACAAGCGCTACCTGAAGCTCAGCCCGCGCGGGTCGACCGCCGCCCAGGTCCGGGCGCTGATCAAGCAGCTGACGAAGAAGTAGCGCCCACCTCGGCTCCGCGCCATCCCGTAGACTCGCCGCGACAAGCGAGCCCCTGGGGGGAGTCTGCGTGAATTTCGACATCAAGACCGAGCAACTGAGCGATGACACGTACGTCATCTCGCTCGCGGGCGAGGTCGACCTGTACACCGCGCCCGAGTTCAAGCAGCAGCTGCTGGAAGTGATCGGCCAGGGTGGGAAGGAGGTCATCGTCGACTTCAGCGGGACGACCTTCATCGACTCGACCACCCTCGGCGTGCTCGTCGGAGGCGTGAAGCGCCTCCGCTCGAACGACGGGCAGCTCTCGCTCGTCTGTAGCGACCGCAACATCACGAAGATCTTCGAGATCACCGGCCTCGACCGCGTCTTCACCATCTACCCGACCCGGGACGAGGCGGTATCGAAGGTGGGAGCAGCCGGCGGGGTGCCACCCGCCTAGTGCGTCGCTGGGCTCTGGGAGTCGCCGCCGGGCTCGGCGCCGTCCTGCTCGCGGCGGGCTGCGGCACGGGCGGCGAGGCCAAGGGCCATCCCGACGTCGCGAACGGTCAGAAGCTCTTCACCGGGGCGGCCACGTGCTCCTCGTGTCACACGCTTGCCGCCGCGGGATCGTCCGGGACGATCGGCCCGAACCTCGACAATGCGTTCCGCGCCGATCGGCAGCAGGGCTTCTCGGAGAACGCGATCGAGAACGTCGTGCTCGACCAGATCCGGCTCGGGTCGGGCTCGGTCACCGGCGGAACGCCGATGCCCGCCGGCCTCGTGAAGGGGCAGGACGCGCTCGACGTCGCGGCCTACGTCGCCTCGGTCGCGGGCACCGGCCCGGCGACGTCCGGCTCGCCGGCGCAGCTGGGGACGAACGGCGAGGCGATCTTCAAGGGCGAGTGCGCCGGCTGTCACACGCTCAAGGCCGCCGGAACAACGGGGACGGTCGGGCCGAACCTCGACCAGCTGAAGCCGAAGCAGGCGATCGTCGTCCACCAGGTGACGAACGGCGGCGCTGTCATGCCGGCGTTCAAGGGCAAGCTCAGCCCGGCGCAGATTCAGGCCGTCGCGACGTACGTCGCCTCGAACGCCGGCAAGTAATGGAAGTCCGCAGGGCGAGCGTCTCCGACGCCGCCGACATCGCGGCCGTTCACGTACGCACGTGGCAGGCGGCGTATGCGCACGTGTTCGGGCCGGAGCGGCTCGCAGGCATGGACGTCGAAGCGCGCACGGCCCAATGGCGGCGCTGGCTCGCGCGCGGCGACGCTGCGTTCGTCGCCGACGACGAGGGTCGCATCGTCGGCTTCGTCTGGGTGGGGCCGAGCCGCGAAGCGGATGCCGAGGGCGAGGTGTACGCGATCTACGCGCTCCAGGAGGCGTGGGGCAGCGGCGCGGGGACGGCGCTCATGCGCGCCGGGATCGAAGACATGCGCGCGGCGGGCTTCTGCGCGGCGAGCCTCTGGGTGCTCGAGGACAACCCGCGTGCGCGCCGCTTCTACGAGCGCGAGGGCTGGGAGCTCGACGGCGACCGCAAGGAGGACGAGTTCCTCGGCGTTAGCGTCGCCGAGGTGCGCTACCGCGTCAGGTTGTAGGCACTGCGCGCTCGGCCGCGAGGTCGACGACGATGTGCGTGATCGGCAGCGCGAACCGCTCTTGCGCCTTTCCGACGAGATCCTGCTCGAGCCAGTGTGAGCGTCCTTCGGGATGCGTGGAGATCACGATCTCGTCCGCGCCGAAGGTTCGCATCGCGTCCTCGATCGCCGTCAGCGGTTCCGAGTCACCGACCTCTCCCCGGACGGTGAAGCCCGCCGCCGCGAGGCTTGCGACCGATTGGTTCAGACGCTCCTCCGCGTCCGCGCGCGCGCCGTCGGTATCCGATACCCAGTGGCGCACCGGGGAGTTGAGCGCGGGCGCGACGACGAGCAGCTCGGTTCCCGGCTGCCGCACGCGCTCGAGCTCCGCGCGCAGCGCCGCTCCGCCGACCGTCTCGTTGGCGAGCACGAGCACGCGGTGCGTGCCCTCGGGTGTTTCGGCTGCGATCTTCTGGGGCGGGTCGGCCGCGCCGGGGACGGGCTCCTGCTTCAGCCACCAACCGATGCCGACGACCGCGAGGATCGCGGCGGCCACGCCGAGCCACGTGTTGATGTACGCCGCGCCGACGATGACGAGTGCGCCGATGATGACGGCGATGAGGAACCGGAAGGCTTCCGCCTCGCTGCGGAGCGGATTTCTCATCGCTCCCTCCTAATCAGAGGATGTAGACCGTCAGGTAGACGATGATCCACATGACGTCGACGAAGTGCCAGTAGATCCCGCCGATCTCGACCCCGTGATGGTGCTCGGGCGAGAAGTGGCCGCGCCAGGCACGGATGTTCATGAACAGAAGGATCGAGAGCCCGACGAGCACGTGGCAGCCGTGCAGCCCCGTCAGGCACAGGAAGATGGTCGGGAACGCGCCGTTGGTGGTGTTGAAGCCGATGCGCGCGTACTCGAACGCCTGCGTGATGAGGAACGACGAGCCCATGAGGAACGTGAGCAGCAGGCCCGCACGCAGGCCCCAGACGTTGCCGCGCTTGATCGACTGCAGCGCCCAGTGCACCGTGAAGCTCGACGTCACGAGGATGCACGTGTTGATGAACGCGACGTAGACCGGCAGGTGGTAGGGCGGCGTCGGCCACTGCACCCCGTTGACGACGCGCACGAAGAAGTACGCCGTGAAGAACGAGCCGAAGAGCATGATCTCCGACGCGATGAAGAGGAACATCCCGAGGACCCCGGGCGCGACGCGCGAGCTGTAGTGCGGAGCCGGCGGGCCGTGATGCTCGAGGTGCTCTGCGTGCGCGGCGGCCACTACGCAGTCACCGCCGCGGGAGTGTCGACCTCGACGTGCGCGACCGGGAGCTTGCTGTCGTTCCTGAGCCGCTCGACGAGGTCGCGGCGCATCCAGCCCGAGCGGGCGCGCGGGAAGGTCGAGACGATGATCTCGTCGACGCGCTCGTCCTCGATCGCCTGGAAAGCCGCGGTGTACGGATCGGGGTGCGAGATCTGCCCGTGCACGTCGAGCCCCTCCGCCCGCAGTCGCGTGACCGCGCGCAGGAGGCGCTTCTCGGCCTCTTCGTACGAGTCGCTGCCGTCGCCCTGCGGCGAGACGATGAGGAAGCTCGCGGCGCCGGATTCCGCCCGCTCGCGGATCTTCTCGAGCAGCGGGTCGCCGAGCACCGTCTGATTCGCGATGACGAGGATGTTCGCAGGCCCGTGCTCCTGCTCGAGGTCGACGACGACGTGCTCGAACGGAATCGATCCCGCGGCCCTGCGCATCTGCTCGACCGCGTTGCGGCGCAGCCATCCGGACTTCTGCTGCGGATGCGTCGAGACGATGATCTCGTCCGGCTCGAGCTGCGCGATCGCGTCGCGCAGCGCCGACACGGGGTCGGTCTCGACGACGATGCCGCTCGCCGGGATCCCGTGGTTGCGCAGCAGGTCGAGCGTCTTGTCGAGGCGCCGCCGGGCGGCCGCCTTGCGCGTGTCGTAGTAGACGACGTAGCCCTGGCGCGGCTGGTTCACGGGCGCGACGACCGTCACCTGTATGGGGCCGCCGCCGGCGCGCTCCTCGATCAGGTCGACGAGCTTGCGTGAGACGACGGTCTCGTTCGCGACCACGAGCATATGGTGAGGCTGCTCCTGCTCGCTCACGTGCGCACCTCCTCGACCTCGTGCGCGGGCGAGGGAGCGAGCACCGCGTGCTGCGCGCCTGGGACGCCGTACTCGTACGGGCCGCCGACGACCTGCGGGATCTCGTCGAAGTTGAAGATCGGGGGCGGCGAGGAGACCTGCCACTCGAGCGTCATCGCGCGCCACGGGTTGGCGGAGGCGATCGGCCCGCGCGCCCAGCTGTGGATGATGTTGTAGAGGAAGATCAGCGTCGACGCGCCCAGGATGAACGCGAAGATCGAGATGATGAAGTTGAGGGTGGCGAAGCGCGGGTCGTAGTCGGCCACGCGTCGCGGCATCCCCTGCAGGCCCAGCCAGTGCATGGGCATGAAGGTGCCGTTGAAGGCGATGAACGTGATCCAGAAGTGCAGCCTGCCCAGCCGCTCGTCGTACATC
>JBOGZQ010000144.1:0-9602 GCA_050697375.1 Gaiellaceae bacterium
TCCTACCGGGCACGAGCTATCTCGAGCGCGACGGCACGTACGTCAACCTCGAGGGCCGCCTCCAGCGCCTCCGCCGCGCAGCGATCCCGCCCGCGCCGGATGAGCTGACGTGGCTGTCGCAGCTCGCGTCGCGCTTCGGTGTCGACCTCGCGCCGCACGCGCCGTCCGTCTTCGCCGAGCTCTCGCAGCGCATCTACGGCGGCCTCACGTTCGGCGAGGTCGGCGAGCGCGCGCCGCTGCGCGGCTACACCGAGGCGCCCGCGCACGTCGAGGCGCCGCCGCTGCCGGTGGCCGAGGCGGCGGGCGAGGGCCTGCGCCTCGTCTGCTACAAGCCGCTCTTCTCCGGGCCGGCCGTCGAGCGCGTCGAGGAGCTCCAATTCCAGAGACCACCTGCAGTGGTCTCTATCTCGCCGGCCGACGCCGGCTCGCGGGGCATCTCGAAAGGGCAGCTCGTCACGGTGTCCCACAACGGCACATCCGTGCAACTGCGCGCCGAGATCGCGAAGGATCTCCGCGCAGGCGTGGTGCGCATCGCGCGCGAGCACGCGGGCGACCTGCGCGGCACCGTGGAGGTGAGTGCGTAGTGGAGCCCTGGTGGATCTCGCTCATCAAGGCGGCGATCATCGTCAACCTCGTCATGGTCACGTTCGCGTACCTGACGTGGCTCGAGCGCAAGGGCCTCGGCCGACTGCAGAACCGCTACGGCCCCAACCGCGCCGGACCGTTCGGCCTGCTCCAGCCGATCGCCGACCTGGTGAAGCTCGTGCGCAAGGAGGCGTTCGCGCCGTCGAGCGCGATCGACGTCCCGTACATCCTCGCGCCAATCGTCTCGATGTTCACGGCGCTCGCCGCGTTCTCGGTGATCCCGTGGGGATCGGGCTGGCGCATCTACCACTGGAACGTGACGGGTGAGGTCGTGAACGTCCCGATCTCGCTGCTCCTGGTCTTCGCGCTCGGCTCGATCGGCATCTACGGCTTCATCGTCGGCGGCTGGGCGTCGGAGTCGAAGTTCTCGCTGCTCGGATCGATGCGCACGTGCGCGCAGCTCGTGTCGTACGAGGTGTCTCTCGCGCTCTCCGTGCTCGGCGTCGTCATCCTCGGCCGCTCGCTCTCGCTCGTCGACATCGTCCACCGGCAGGGTCAGACGCTGCCGTTCGTCGTGCCGCAGTTCGTCGGCATGCTCGTCTTCTTCTTCGCCGGCATCGCCGAGACGAGCCGCGCGCCGTTCGACCTTCCCGAGGCGGAGCAGGAGCTCGTCGCCGGCTACCACACCGAGTACTCCGGCATGCGCTGGGGCCTCTTCCAAACGGCCGAATACATCAACCTGATCACGCTCTCGGGGTTGATGGTGACGCTCTTCTTCTCCGGCTGGCACGGGCCGTGGCACCTCGGCCCGATCTGGTTCATCCTCAAGCTCCTCGGCGTCCTCTTCGTCTTCATCTGGCTGCGCGCGACGCTGCCGCGCCTGCGCTACGACCAGCTGATGCGCTTCGGGTGGAAGGTGCTGCTCCCCGTCGCGACGATCAACGCTGTCGTGACCGCGATCGTGGTGGCGGCGACGTGAGCCCGCAGCCGATCTCCACGCTGAAGGGCTTCGGCGTCACCTTCAAGCAGATCCTGAAGGGGCCGGTCACGCAGCAGTACCCGGAGGAGAAGCGCCCGCTGTACCCGCGCTTCCGCGGCCGCCACCGGCTGTGGACGCACGAGAACGGCCTGGAGAAGTGCGTCGGCTGCTCGCTGTGCGCCGCCGCCTGCCCGGCCGACTGCATCCGCGTCGTCGCCGCCGAGAACACGCCGGACAACCGCGTCTCCGCCGGCGAGCGGTACGCGCGCATCTACGAGATCAACATGAGCCGCTGCATCTTCTGCGGCTACTGCGAGCTGGCCTGTCCGTTCGACGCGATCACGCTCGGCAACGAGTACGAGATCTCCGAGTACAACCGCGACGACCAGATCTACACGAAGGACATGCTGCTCGCCGAGCCGGTAAAGCGCACGCCGATCGCCGATCCGGCGATCTTCGACACGCCGATCCCCTTCTACAAGTCCGACTCGTGATCCTCGCGTCGGCAGGCAACGTCTTGGTGTGGATCGTCTGGGTCGGCGCGGGCTTCGCCTGCCTCGCGTCCGGCGTCGCGGTCGTCTCGTTCTCGAACCCGTTCTACTCGGCGCTCGCGCTCATCGGCAATCTCGGCTCGCTCGCAGTGCTCTACCTGCTGCTGTCGGCCGAGTTCGTCGCCGCCGCGCAGGTGCTCGTCTACGCGGGCGCGGTGATGGTGATGTTCCTCTTCGTCATCGCCTACGTCGGGCCGCGCATGGAGACGCCGTGGGCGGGAGGGCCGAGCTGGCAATCGGTGGCAGCGGTCTTGGCCGCGGCTTCGATCTTCCTCGAGATCATCGTCGCCGTCAGCCTCAAGGCCGGCGGCCGGCTCTCGCACAGCGACCACGTGAACGCGACGTTCGGAACGCCGGGCTGGATCGGGCGGCTGTTCCTCACCGACCACCTGCTCGCGTTCGAGATCACCTCGATCGTGCTGCTGATCGCCGCCGTCGGCGGCGTCATCCTCGGCTCGCACACGCGGAGGGCGGCGTAGTGCAGGGCCCCGGCGTGGCCTGGTACCTCGGGATCTCGGCGTTCCTCTTCGGGACGGGCGCGCTCGGTGTCCTCATCCGGCGCAACCCGATCATCGTGCTGCTCTCGCTCGAGATCATGCTGAACGGCGGCAACCTCGCGCTCATCGCGTTCGCGCGGCACGCGCACAACGGCGCCGGCCAGATCTTCGCGCTCGCGGTGATGGCCGTCGCCGCCTCCGAAGTGTGCGTCGGGCTCGGCCTCGTCGTCGCGATCCACCGCAAGCGCCTCGTGCTCGACGTCGACAAATTGTCGGAGCTGCGCGGATGATCTCCGGCGCCTGGCTCTGCTTGTTCGCGCCGCTCGCCGGGACGGTGCTCATCCTCCTCGCCGGGACGCGCATCCCACGCGTCGCGGCTGCGTGGATCTCGACACTGAGCGTCTTCATCGCGTTCGGCGGAGCGGTGTGGTCGTTCCTCGGCCTGCGCGCGCAGAGCGATCGCAGCGGCTACCTCTCGACCGCGTGGATCTGGCTCCAGAGCGGCGGCTTCAAGGTCGGCCTCAGCGTCTTCGTCGACCCGCTGAGCACGATGATGATGCTGATCGTCTCCGGCGTCGGCGGGCTCATCGTCCTCTACTCGATCGGCTACATGGACGGCGACGACGAGGAGCGGCGCTACTTCGCGTACATGTCGTTCTTCGTCTTCTCGATGCTGCTGCTCGTCGAGGGCGGCAACCTGCTGCTGCTCCTCGTCGGCTGGGGCTTCGTCGGCCTCTCGTCGTACCTCCTCATCGGCTTCTGGCACGAGCGGCCGTCCGCAGTGGCCGCGGCGAAGAAGGCATTCGTCATGAACGCGATCGGCGACGCGACGATGGCGCTCGCGTTCTTCGTCCTCATCTTCCACTTCAACTCGCTCGAATTCGGAACGACGTTCGACCAAGCCGGCTCGCTCTCGTCGGTCGCGATCAACCTCGTCGCGCTCGGCCTCCTCGGCGGCGCCGTCGCGAAGTCGGCGCAGATCCCGCTGCAAACGTGGCTCCCGGACGCGATGGAGGGCCCGACGCCGGTCAGCGCGCTCATCCACGCGGCGACGATGGTGACGGCCGGCGTCTACCTGATCGCGCGCACGCACCTGATCTTCGAGCAGGCGCGCACCGTCGAGCTCGCCGCGGCCGGCATCGGCGCGCTCACGCTGCTCGTCGCGGGAGCGATCGCGCTCGTGCAGACCGACATCAAGCGCGTGATCGCGTACTCGACGATGTCGCAGATCGGCTACATGTTCCTCGGCGTCGGCGTCGGCGCGTATTCGAGCGGGATGTTCCACCTGATGACGCACGCGTTCTTCAAGGCGCTGCTCTTCATGGCGGCGGGTCTCGTGATCCACACCCTCTCCGGAGAGCAGGACATCCGCAAGATGCGCGGCGTCGGCGCGCTCATGCCGTGGACGAAGTGGGCGTTCCTCGCCGGTTCGCTCGCGCTCGTCGGCCTGCCGCCGTTCTCCGGCTTCTTCTCGAAGGACTCGATCATCGCCGCAGCGCTGCACGACCACTGGTACGGCGTCATCCTCGCGATCGCCGGGCTCGTCGGCGCGTTTCTCACCGGCCTCTACACGTTCCGCTTGTACTTCATCGTCTTCCCGGGTGAGCCGAGCCCGTTCGTGCGCGAGCACCATCACGCGCATCACGGCAAGGAAGGGCCGCTGACGATGCTCGTGCCGGTCGGCGTCCTCGCCGTGCTGGCGGTGGTCGGCGGCTGGCTCCAGTTCTCGCCGATCTGGCACCCGCTGACGAACTGGCTCGAGCCCGCGGCGCGCACGCTCGCGGTCGCGGAGCCGACGAGCACGCAGGAGGCGATCGCGTCCGCGGCGGCGGTGCTGCTCGGCCTCGCGGGGATCGGAGTCGCGTGGCTGCTCTACGGAAGCGGTGAGGTCGCCGTGCCGCGCATACCCTCCGTCCAGCGAGCGCTCGAGCACAAGCTGTACTTCGACGAGGCGTACGAAGCGCTGTTCTACAAGCCCGCCGCGCTGCTTGCCTCGATGCTGCGCAGGGACTTCGAGGAGCCGGTCATCCTCGCCACCGGCCCCGACCTCGGCGAGGGCACGCTCGAGATCGGCGAGGGCGTGAGCCGCATCCAGACCGGGCTCCTGCGCACGTACGTCCTGTTCCTCGGCACGGGCCTCGCGATCGTCGGCGTCGTCTTCCTCATCGTCAAATGAGCGTCTCCGACTTCACCACCGTCCTCATCTGCCTGCCGGTCGGCGCCGCCATCGCCGTGTGGATCCTCCCGCTTTCGCGCTACGCGATCGGCAGCCTCGCCGTGCTCGTGTCGCTCGTCGAGGTCGGAGTCTGGATCGAGCAGGCGGCGCGCTTCGACTTCAACCGCTCCGGGATCCAGTTCTCACAGAACACGCCGTGGATCAAGGACCTGCACGTCAACTACCACGTCGGCGAGTACGGCTTCTCGCTCTGGCTCGTCGGCCTCACCGTCGTCGCGATGGCCGCGTGCATCGGTTACGGCTTCTGGGTCGGACGCGACCGGCCGCGCGCGTACTTCGGCCTGATGCTCCTGCTGACCGGCGCAACGGTCGGCGTCTTCGTCGCGCAGGACATGCTGCTCTTCTACGCCTTCTTCGAGGCGATGCTCATCCCGCTCTACGTCCTCATCGGCGTCTGGGGCGGCGCCGGCCGCATGGGCGCGACGCTCAAGCTCCTCCTCTACACGATGGCGGGCTCGCTCGTCATGCTCGCCGCGATCATCGTCTACGGCCTCAAGGTCGGGACGTTCGACCTCGTGAGCGCGCCGGCCAGCTCGAGCCGTTGGCTCTTCCTCGGGTTCATGCTCGCGTTCGCGATCAAGGCGCCGTTGTTCCCGTTCCACGGCTGGCTGCCCGATGCGTACCGCGAGGCGCCCCCCGAGGTGACGGCGGTGCTCTCCGGGGTGATCGCGAAGGCAGGCACGTACGGGATGCTGCGCATCGCGCTGACGCAGTTCCCCGAGCCGTCGAGCTACTACCGGACGGTGATACTCGCGCTCGGCGCAGCTGCGCTCGTGTACGGGTCGGTGCTCGCGTTCCGCGCGCCCGATTTCCGCGGCGTCGTCGCGTACTCGTCGATGGCGCAGTCGGGGCTCATCACCATCGGATTGTTCTCGGGGTCGAACCTCGCCTTCGACGGCGCGGTGCTGCAGATGGTCGCGCACGGCCTCATCTCCTGCTCGCTCTTCCTCATCGCCGGCTCGGTCGAGCGGCGGACGACGACCGGCGAGTTCGCGCGGCTCGGCGGGATGGCGAAAGGCCGGCCGGCGCTCGCGACGCTGCTCATGACCGTCGGCATCATCTCGCTCGCCGTCCCCGGATCTGCCGCGTTTGCAGGAGAATTCCTCATCCTCGCCGGCGCGTACCAGCGCGCCTGGTGGTGGGCCGCGATCGGCGCGACCGGGATCGTGCTCGCGGCGATGTACATGCTGCGGCTCATCTCGGCTGTGTTGCACGAGGCGCGCGGGCCCGTGGTCGATGACGCTGCACTCGACCTGCGGCCCGGTGAGCTCGCGCTCGTGGTGCCGCTCGTCGCCTCGCTGCTCGTGCTGTCGGCGTGGCCCGCGGGGATCTCGCACCACTCGTTCGAAGGCGACGATCCGGCGAACGCGATCGTGAGCCAGTTCAAGTGATCCACACGCCGCACGTCGACTGGTTCTCGATCACGCCGATCCTCGTCTTGATCGGCGGCTCGTTCGTGGCCCTCTTGTGTGCAGTTCTCGTTCCCACTGCGTGGAGGCGCAGCGTGTCCGCCCTAGTCGCGGCGATGGCCGCGACCGGGGGCATCGTCACGTCCGTCTGGCTCTACGTCGACAGCGCGAACGGCCACCGAGTCATCGCGGACAGCTTCTACCGCGACCGCTGGACCGCGCTCTCGCAGGTGATCCTCTGCGCGATCACGCTCGCGACGGTGCTCACCGGCGCCGAGCGCGTGCGCGAGCACGAGGCCGAGTTCTTCGCGCTCCTGCTCGCGTCGGCCGCCGGGATGGCGTTCTTCGTCGGCGCGGCCAACCTGATGACGCTCTTCCTCTCGCTCGAGTGGTTCTCGATCGCGCTGTACGTCCTGTGCGCGATCGACTACGACCTCGAGGGCTCGCTCGAGGCCGGGCTCAAGTACCTCGTCATCGGCTCGTTCGGCTCGGCCGGCCTCCTGTTCGGCTCGGCACTCGTGTACGGGGCGACGAATCACATCGGCTTCGTCGAGATCGCTGCGGCGGGACAGTCGCACAATCTCCTGCTTCTGCTCGGGCTCGCGATGATTGTCGCGGGCCTCGCGTTCAAGTCGTCGGCCGCGCCGTTCCACATGTGGACGCCCGACGTCTACCAGGGCGCGCCGACGACGGTGACGGCGTTCATGTCGTCGGCGACAAAGGTGGCCGCGTTCGCGCTGACCTTCCGCATCCTGCGGACGGCCTTCCCGCAGGAGGAGCATCTCTGGTCGTGGGCGCTCGCCGCGATCGCGGTCGCGTCGCTCGTCGTCGGCAACCTCGCCGCGCTCGTACAGAAGGACGTGAAGCGGCTGCTCGCGTACTCGTCGATCTCGCACGCCGGCTTCATCCTCATCGGCCTCTCGGCGGGGTCGGCGCTCGGTGGGCGCGCGCTCATGTACTACCTCGTCCCGTACTCGGCGATGGCGTTCGGCTCGTTCGCGATCGTCGCTGCGCGCGAACGCGAGCTCGGCGGCCCGGTGACGCTCGAGAGCCTCGCCGGCTTCGGCTGGGAGCGGCCGTTCCTCGGCGTCGCCATGTGGTTCTTCATGTTCGGCTTCGCGGGCCTGCCGCTCGGCGGCGGCTTCGTCGGGAAGTTCTACGTCCTCTCCGCTGCGTACGAGCACGGCTGGACGTGGCTCGTCATCGTCGGCGTCATCGCGACGCTCGTCAGCCTCTACTACTACCTCGGCGTCGTGCGGGCGCTGTACATGCGTCCGTCGGCGCAGCTCGTCGTCGCGGGCGGCTCACCGCCGCGCGAGGCGCTCCTACACGTCGCCGTCGGGATGGCGTTCGTCGTCTCGGTCGGTTCGCTGTTCGCGGTCTCGCCGCTCGTTACGCTCGCGAGGCACGCGGCCGCGGCGCTGCCGTTCTGAGCGAGTGCAGCGGCTCCGAGAGGAGCCAGGCAATGCCGGGCAGCGCGTAACAGATCAGCGCGAGAACGACCGTGCTGATCGCCAGCGCGGGAACGTGTCCGCCGACGGGAGCGCTTTCGCGGACCGCCGAGCCGAGCACGAGCAGGATGAGAGCCAGCGAGCCCACCACGGCCGGAAGACGATGCCCGATCCCGGCGAGAGCATCGCTGACGGCGACGAACGCCGAGGCCGCCGCCGCAGGGAGCGCGAGCAAGACGAGCCAGAACGCGAGCCCGTGGGCGCCTCCGAGGTCTGCTGCCATAGCAGCAGACGTGATCCCCGGCGCAAGCAAACGCGAGCCCATCTCGAAGAGGTTCGCCTCGGCACCGGACGGTCCTGCCCCGTTAGATTCAGAGGATGGAACTCACATGGCTCGGACACGGATCGTTTCGCTTCGACACGGACGACGGCACGCGGGTGTACGTCGACCCGTTCCTGAAGCACAACCCGAAGACGCCCGACAGCGAGAAGGAGCCGGAGCGCATCGACGCCATCGCGGTGACGCACGGGCACATGGACCATGTCGCAGATCTCGTCGACCTCCTGAAGAAGCACGACGCGATCTTCGTCGGGATGATCGAGATCGGCGACTGGCTCGTCGGCAAGCACGGCGTCGACGAGGGGAAGGCGCAGGCCGGCAACAAGGGCGGCAGCACGGAGGCCGGCGGCGTGACGTTCACGCTCGTCGATGCGCACCATTCCAGCAGCCTCCCCGACGGGTCGTACGCCGGCGAGCCCGCAGGGATCATCGCCTCCGCCGGCGGGAAGACCATCTACTTCGCGGGCGACACGGACGTCTTCGGCGACATGCAGCTCATCGGGCGGCTGTACCAGCCCGACCTCGCCGTCCTTCCGATCGGCGACTTCTACACGATGGGTCCGAAGCAGGCGGCGCTCGCGCTCGAGCTGCTCGGCGTGAAGCGCTGCGTCCCGTGCCACTACGGCACGTTCCCGCCGCTCGTCGGCACGCCGGCGGAGCTGAAGAAGCTCGCTCCGAACGCCACGGTCGAGGACATCGAGCCGGGCCAGTCGATCATGGTATGAGGGAGCGCTGGTTCGGCGCGACCGGCAAGCGCGTGCCGGAGCTCGCTCGCGACGGAGAGATCGACGTGGAGGGCGCGCTCGTCGTCGATGCGATCGACGCGGAACAGCTGCGGCGTGCGTTCGACGAGGGCACTCCGATCGTCGTGCGCGCGTCGTCCGCCGAAGAGGTGAAGGTCGCACTCGCTCGCCCGGAAGTGTCCTGCGTGCTCGTGAGCAGTGAGGAGCTCCTCACGCTCGACCTCACCGAGCTGACGTACGGATGACCTACTCCCTCGTCGCGCGCGACGGGAAGCAGTGGGGAGTTGCCGTGCAGTCGAAGTTCCTCGCCGTCGGCTCCGTCGTCCCCTGGGCGGAGCCGGAGGTCGGCGCGATCGCGACGCAGGCATACGCGAACCCGCGCTACGGGCCTGATGGGCTCGCGCTGCTCCGGGAGGGGCTGAGCGCGGACGAGGTCGTGCGGCGGCTCGTCGAGGCGGACGACGGCCGCTGCGAGCGGCAGGTCGGCGTCGTCGACGCACACGGTGGAAGCGCCGCGTGGACGGGGCCGGACTGCATGGACTGGGCCGGGCACCGCACCGGCGACGGCTACTCGGCGCAGGGGAACATCCTCGTGTCGGCGGCGACGGTGGACGCGCTCGCGGAGACGTTCGAGGCGAGCGGCGGATCACTGGCCGACCGGCTCGTCGAGTGCTTGGCCGCAGCGCAGGATGCGGGCGGCGATTCGCGCGGCCAGCAATCGGCCGCGCTCTTGGCGGTCGAGCGCGACGCCGGGTACGCGCAGCTGTCCGACGTCCTCGTCGACCTCCGCGTCGACGATCACGAGGCGCCG
>JBOGZQ010000145.1:0-6768 GCA_050697375.1 Gaiellaceae bacterium
CGTGTCATGTGCCTGTGCCTATCGGTAGCTCGACTGCGAACGTGGATCCCTCTCCCTCTCGAGAGCTGACCGAGATCCTGCCACCCATGGCGGTCACGAGGCCGCGGGCAATGAACAGCCCGAGGCCGGTGCCGCCCGCGCCGACGCGTGCGTCGGCATCGGTGCCCCGGTAGAACTTCCTGAAGATCTGGTCCTGGTCGGAGAGCGGGATTCCCATTCCTTCGTCGACCACGATCATCTCGACCGTCTCGCCCTTGCGCTCGGCGCCGATCCGGACGGTGCCGCCCGTCGGCGAGTAGCGGACGGCGTTGTCGAGGAGGATCGCGAAGACCTGCCGCAGCTTCTCCGGGTCGGCCTTCGCCGGCACCGGCTCGTCGGGCAGGTCGACGACGAACCGGTGGCCGTTCGGCACGCCGTGCTCGACGGTGTGCACGACGTCCCCGAGCACCTCGCGCACGTCGGTGTTGGAGATGCGAACCTGCAGGTCGCCGGTGTCGAGCCGTGCGACGTTCAGGAGCGCGTCGACGATCTGCGTCAGCCGTTGCGACTCCGAGGCGATGTAGCCGAGGAACGTCGCACGCTCCTCGTCGCCGAAAAGGACGTCCTGGCGGAGGAGCGTCTCGGCGAACCCGTAGATGGACGTGAGCGGCGTGCGCAGCTCGTGCGACACGGTCGAGACGAAGTCCGACTTCATCTGCTCGACGAGCCGGTCGGCCGAGATGTCGCGGAACGCGAAGATGCGGCCGGCGACGGCGCCGACCGGGTCGCGCATGACCGCTTCGCTGACGGAGAGCCACACCTCTTCGCGGCCGCGCATGATCGGCACGAGCCGTTCCGCGGCCGGAGTGCCCGGATCGGACTCGAGGTTCCGTTGCAGTACCTCGAGCGGCGAGCGGCCGAGGGCGTCCGCCGCGGAGACGCCCGTGATCTTCTCCGCCGCGGCGTTCCAGAGGACGACTGTCCCTTCGCGGTCGACGGCGACGATGCCGTCGGCGATGTTCGCGAGGATCGCGACGCTGCGCTCGCGCTCGAGCGCGACGCGCTGGTACAGCTCCGCGTTCGCGAGCGCGGCGGACGTGCTTGCCGCAAGCGCGTGCAGCGCGTCGATCTCCTCCTCACGCCACACCCGCGAGTGCACCGCGTACACCGAGAGGACGCCACGAGGCGACCGGTCGGAGCCTGCGAGCGGCACACCGAGGAACGCGGCGTTGCCGGCCGCGAGCATCGGGTCGAGCTCACGCAGGCGTGGGTCGGAGCCGGCGTCCTCGAGCGCGACGGGCGCACGCGACTGGACGACGTCGCCGGACAGCCACGCCCCGGCGGAGCTGCGCGATCCGATCGCTCCTTCCGCTCCCTTCCCGCTCGCCGCGCTGACGCGCAGCTCGCCGTCGTCGAGCACGCGGATCGCACAGGCGTCCGCGTCGAGCAGGTCCACCGCCTGCTCGACCACCTCGTCGAGAACGGCCTCCGGATCGAGCTCCGTCGTCAGCATGCGTCCCGTACGCGCGAGCTGCTGCGCGAGCGAACGCGCACTGCGCTCGGCCTCGAAGAGCTCGCTCCGCTCGAGTGCACCGCGGGCCGCTCCGGCTAGGTGGCGCGCGAGCTCGAGGTCGTCCTCACTGAACGAATGCACGTCGTCGAAGAAGAGCGCGACGAGGCCTCCGGGACCGTCGCGCGGACTGACGACCGGCACCGATAGGAGCGCCTCGAAGCCGGCGCGCGCAGCGGCCTCGCGCCACGCCTCCGGAACGCGCTCGTCGGCGGCGAGCTTCGGCGCTGCGACGACGCGGCCGTTCGCGGCGGAGCGGGCGAGCACGTCGTCCTCCGTCACCGGATCGGAGAAGAGCTCGGCGAGCGGCTCCGGCAGCTCGTACGACCCGCCGAGCACGAGGCCGGACCCGGCCGGCATGAGTGCCGCTGCCGCCTTGCCGCCGAGCGCGTCCGACGCCGCCTGCGCGATCGCGTCGAGCGTCTCTGCGCGCGACAGCGACTCACCCAGCACGGCGGCGACGCGGTAGAAGCCGCGTTGCACGCGCGCCTGCCGCGCACTGCGGCTGAACGTCTCCGCGTTGCGAAGCGCGAGCGACGCGAGACCCGCGAACGCCTCGAGCACGTCGCTGTCGCGCTGGACGTACGGCCGCGCGGCGCGCCGGCCGACGCCGAGCACGCCTCGGATCTCGTCGCTCCAGCGCATCGGCGCGACGATCGCATCCGCGAACCCGGAATACGCCGGATGCGGAACCTCGTCGGCGACGCTCCCGTACTCGGTCGCGATGAGCGCGTGGCCCTCGCGGATCGCAAGCCCGGAGAGCCCGCGGTCGGCCGGGAACTCGAAGCCGACGAGCGAGTCGTCGAGGCCGTGCACGGCCGCGCAGCGCAGGACGCCGCGCTCGCGGTCGTACAGGTAGCAGTCGGATGCGTCCGCCTGGAGAAGCGCGGCCACTTCGTTCGCGAGCCGCTGCAGGACCGCGGTCAGCTCGAGCTCGCCGCTCACGACCTCCGTCGCGCGAAGCAGGGCCGAGCGCTCGCCGAGCCGCTCCCGGTTCTCGTCGATCAGCCGTCCGAGGCGGAGCGCGAGCCCAACCTCGACCGCGACCGCTTCGAGCAGCGCCAGATCGCCCCGCGTCCAGGCGCCGGTCGAGTCGCGGTGCGCGGTGAGGACGCCGAGCTGCGGGCCGTCTCTGCGGACCGGCGTCGATGCGGCCGATCTGACGCCCATCGCACGCAGCAGCTGCACGCCTTCCGCGTCGAGCTCCTGCACGTCGTCGACGTCGGCGATCGCGATCGTTCGCTCCTCTCTGGCGGCGACGCTCGAGAGGGGCAGCTCCTCGATCGCATCGGAGACGGGCTCGACGCCGTCCGCCGTCCATTGCGCGACGATCGGGTGCTTCTTGTCCTGATGAACGCGCACGAAGCAGCGCGTCGCTCCGAGGGCGCGGCCGGCTTCGGCGACCGCCGCCTTCAGTGCGTCGACGAGATCGAGCTCGTTGCGGAGCCGCCGGCCGATCGACATGACGAGCCGCTCACGATCGAGCGCCTCGGCGAGCGCGAGCGTCGAGCGCGTCCGTTCGAGCGCGATCGTCGCTTCCGATGCGAGCGTCTGCATCAACGTCAGCTCGTCGGGCGTGAACGCGCGCTTCTCGCTCGCCGTCGCGACGGAGATGACCGCGATGACGCCGTCCGAGCTCGCGAGCGGGATGAACGCAGCGCTCTTCGCGCCGATTGCAGACGCGAGCCGCGGGCTGCTGCGCGAGTCTTCGACGTCCTCGACCGAGAAGCCCTCGACGCTCCGCACGGCGGTAGCGATGCCCGACGGCTCCCGCTCGAGGTCGATGCGAACGCCGGACCACCAGTCGACGTCGGCGCCCTGCGAGCGTGCGAGGTACCCCGCAGCCTCCCGGCCGTCCTCGGACACGAAGGAGAGCCCGGCGAAGTCGACGGAGAAGAGCGAGCCGATCTCGTCGAGCAGCGCGCGTGCCACGCCCTCGACGTCTGACGTCCGCGCGAGCTCGGCCGCGACCCGGCGCAGGCTCGCCCGCTCCCGCTCGCTCTCGGCGATGGCGGCGCTCTGGCGGCGCGCCGAGCGCACCCGGAACGCCGTCCCGACGACGAGGCCGAGGAGCAGCGCACCGAGGATCGCCGCCAGCGTGTGCCAGGCGACCGCCAAGCCGAGAAGACCTCCAGCGTGCGACTCGATTGTGGACATACCGGGCGCCGAGATCATACGGCCCGATTGAGCGGGGGAACGCCGTTTTCCGCCCCGAGAACGTGGTCCTCATCCATTGAAAAGATGGGCCGTCCGGCCCATTGTCCGACGTTGGGTGCCCCAGTACCGTCACGGAACTGGGCGATGCACACTGCGGCGTGCCTTTTTGCAACCGTGGTGAGCAACTTGGGAGAGCCCGCCGCACCGACCCCCCCGAGCGGCGGGCACTCCTAACCTGAGCGAAGGGCTTGGTTCTGAGCGGTTTGCCTCGGCGCGCCTTCAAGCCCTCTTAACGCGCCCCACATGGGACGGAGCTACCCTGGCCGTGCTTTGGTGAAGCGGGTTCTCCTGGCCTCCCCGCGGGGCTATTGCGCGGGTGTGGAGCGGGCAGTCGAGACCGTCAAGCGGGCACTCGCGCTGTACGGCGCACCGGTGTACGTCCGCAAGCAGATCGTCCACAACTCGCACGTCGTCCGCGAGCTCGAGGCCGACGGCGCGGTCTTCGTCGACGCGGTCCGCGACGTCCCCGAGGGCTCGCCGATCGTCTTCTCCGCGCACGGGGTCTCGCCGGCGGTGCGCCACGCGGCCGACGCGCGCGGGCTCGCGGCGATCGACGCGACGTGCCCGCTCGTGACGAAGGTGCACGCGCAGGCCCGCCGCTACGCCGAGCGCGGCTACCGCGTCGTGCTCATCGGCCACGCCGGCCACGAAGAGGTCGAAGGAACGACCGGCGAGGCGCCCGAGGCGATCGTCCTCGTCGAGTCGATCGAGGATGCGCAGCGCATCGAGCTGACGGAGCCGCGGCTCGCATACATCACGCAGACGACGCTGTCGGTGGACGAGACGCGCGAGATCGTCGACGTCCTGCGGCGGAGGTTCCCGCACATCGAAGGACCCGCGCGCGAAGACATCTGCTACGCGACGTCGAACCGCCAGTGGGCAGTGAAGGAGCTGCTCGGCGAGGTCGGCCTGCTGCTCGTCGTCGGCTCGCGCAACTCGTCGAACTCGCTGCGGCTCGTCGAGGTCGCGCACACGGCCGGCGTGGAGGCGCACCTCGTCGACGACGCATCCGAGATCGACGAGCGGTGGCTCGCCGGCGTCGACGTCGTCGGCGTCACGTCGGGGGCATCCGCGCCGGAGCGGCTCGTACGCGGCGTCTGCGAGTGGTTCCGCGCGCGCGGCGTGCGCGACGTCTCCGAGTACAAGTCGACGTTCGAGGACGTCGTCTTCCGCCTACCGGTCGAGCTCCGCCGCGCCGAGCGCTCGGCGGCCTAGACCTTCGCGATCGACACGCCTGCGTCGCCGTCGACGCGGATCTCCACCGCAAGGACGTCTTTCTTGATCCTGTCCTCCCAGCGGAGCAGCGGCTCCGCGTCCGCCGGCAGCGTGAGGACGATGCGATCGGTGAGCTCGAGCCCTTGCTCCTTGCGCATGCTGTTGACCTGACGGATGAGGTCGCGCACGCGGCCCTCGAGCAAGAGCTCGTCGTCGAGCGTCGTATCGAGCGCGACCGTGACGCCGTCGGCCGACGCGACGGCGAAGCCTTGCGCGCCGAGCCGCGCTACGAGCACCTCGTCCGGCTCGAGCTCGTGGCCGGCCGCGCGGAACCGGCCGCCCGGCAGCTCGTCGAACTCGCCCGACTGCAGCGCCTGCTGAACCGCGCGCAACTCCTTGCCGAGTCGCGGACCGAGCGCGGGAAGGTTCGGCTTCACGCGGAGCTCCGACTCGACCGGTGCGAACTCGACCTCCTTCACGTTCACCTCGTCCGCGATCTCGTCGATGTGGCTGGACGACGCACCCTCGACAACGAGCCGGCGGAGCGGTTGCCGCAACTTCAGTCCCGAGGTCGCGCGCGCCTGGTGCGCCAGCGTGACGATGCGGCGCACGGCCGCGACTTCATCCAGCAGCGTGCGGTCGGGATCGTCAACCTCGGGCCAGCCGGCGAGGTGGACGGAGGCGGGACCATCGGGCACGAGGTTGCGCCAGAGATGGTCGGTGACGAACGGAAGGATCGGCGCCATCACGCGCAGCGTCTGCACGATCGCGTACCAAAGCGCCTGGAACGAATCGTAGTTCGTGTCGTAGAAGCGCCGCCGCGAGCGGCGGATGTACCAGTTCGAGAGATCGTCGACGAACGACTGGTAGGCGCGCATCACGTCGACGCTGAGGTACGACTCGTAGCCGGCCTCCGCGTCCCGGACGAACGCGTGTGTCCGCTCGACGAGCCAGCGGTCGAGCGGCTCGAGGTCGCCCTCGAGGTTGAGCGCCGACCACGACGGACGGAACTCCGCGATGTTCGCGTAGTCGACGAAGAACTTCACGCAGTTCCAGAGCGTGAGCAGCTCGCGCTTGATCGAATCGGCCGGGCCGAAGCCGAATCGGAGGTTCCGGTCGGGCGGCTGCGAGCAGTACTGCCAGCGCATGACGTCGGCGCCCATGCGTGCGAACGCGTCCTCGGCAGGGATCGTGTTGCCCCACGAGGAGTGCATCTCGCGACCTTCCTCGTCGAGCATCTTCTCGTAACCGAGCACCCGCTTGTACGGCGAGCGTCCCACGAGCGCGACCGACATGAAGAACTGCGAGTAGAACCACAGCCGGATCTGCTCGCGCATCTCCGACACCCAGTCGGCGGGAAACCACTGCTCCCAGTAGGAATGGTCGGGCAGGTCCGCAGTCGTCAGCCCGCGCGCGGCGCCGGTGCCGTAGCCGCCGTCGATCCATTCGGCATTGCCCCAGCCCAGCGTCGAGAATGGGACGATTCCCGCGTCGAGCCAGACGTCGCCGACCTCCAGGATCCGTTCGACGCGCTCGCCGCATTGCTCGCAGGCGATCGGCACGCGGTCGATCCACGGACGGCGCAGCTCCTCGAGCTGGTCGAAGCCCTCGAGCGCGCGCTCGCGCAACTCTTCCTTCGACCCGATCACGTTGCGATGCCCGCACGCACACGGATAGAACGGCAGCGGCAGGCCGTAGTAGCGGCGGCGAGAGATGTTCCAGTCGCCCATGTTGCGGAGCCAGTCGTCCATCCGCTTGCCCATGTACTCCGGCGTCCACTCGACCGT
>JBOGZQ010000146.1:0-15994 GCA_050697375.1 Gaiellaceae bacterium
AGCCGTTAACCTTCGTCCTCCCGACCACCACCAGGAGAGGGGCCGCCATGACGGTTGGAATCCGCATCAAGCTTCCGGGCCTGACCCAGGAGCAGTTCGACGCCCTGAACGACGGCATCGATCCGCACGGCAATCCGCCACAGGGCATTCTCTTCCACGCGTCAGGCCCAATCGACGACGGCTGGGGCGTGATCGATTTCTGGGAGTCGCGCGCAGCCTTCGACGCCTTCATGCCTCGCATTCAAGAGGCGGCGGCTGCCGCCGGCGTCGAGATGCAGGGGCCGCCCGACGTGAAGGAGTTCCCCGTTCACGAGACCTTCCAGCCGTAGCGCCGGGAACGACTTGGCAGCTGAAGAGATCCGCATCGGGCCAATGGCCATCCGCTTCCTCGTCGAAGCAGACGAGTCCGGTGGAACGGTCGCGATGTTCGAGTGCGACGTGCCGGCCCGCGCCAACGTCCCCGCCGCTCACAGCCACGACGCATACGAGGAGACGATCTACGGCCTCGGCGGGGTGCTCACGTGGACGGTCGACGGCACACCGGTGGACATCGGCCCGGGCGAAGTCGTGTGCATTCCTCGCGGCGCCGTCCACCGCTTCGACAACAACGGCGATGCAGATGCCACCGTGCTCGCAGTCGTCACTCCCGGCGTCCTCGGCCCCGACTATTTCCGCGAAGTCGCCGCCGTCGTGCAGGCCGCGGCCGGCGGCCCTCCCGACCTCGGCCAGATCGGCGCCGTGATGAAGCGTCACGGGCTGACACCCGCACCGCCAGCCTGAGAGGCCATGAGCCGAAGCAGCTCGAGCTTTTTTGCCGGGGCCGACTGCCCGTCGTACTTGCTGACGCCCCGGGCCCGCGAACGCTCAGTCGCGCCGGCTGCTTCCCGCTAGCCCGCAGCCAGGCCGGTGACCCTCGCTCTCGACGGAACCGCACTCGGGGCAGACGAGATAGGCCCAGCAGGCACGGTCGCCCGCGTCCTCCTCTTGCGCGACAGCTGCTTCGTTGTCTTGCGGCTTCTTCCCACTGTCCACTCCGAGCAGGGTACGTCAACTCGTTTACCGAGAGGCTTCCATCAGCGCAGACTCTCGGTATGGTCGCGGCAATGCCACTCGGGCCCTGGCCGCAGCCAATGCTCGTCGTCCGCGATGTCGCGGCCTCGAGCCGGTTCTACCAGCATGTTCTGGGTGCTGAGAGCGGCCACGGTGGCAGCGAGTATGAGCAGATCCTCGTGGACGGCGAGATCCTCCTCCAGCTGCACAACGCCGAGGTCGAACACCATCACGGGCGGCTCTCGGAGCCGGATCAGCCGGTCGGCAACGGCGTCCTTCTCTGGTTCGAGGTGGCCGACTTCGACGCGCGAGTGGACGCCGTCCGCGCCACGGGCGCTGAGATAGTCGCGGACGTGCACACGAATCCGAACGCGAAGCAGCGGGAGATTTGGTTCCGCGACCCCGACGACTATCTCGTAGTCCTCGCCGGCCCGTCCGAGTACCGCGCACGCGCCTGAGCTTCGTCTACTGCGAGAGCAGCTTCCCCGCCTGGCGTTCGGGCGGGATCCTCACGACGCGCCAGGCGAGCCCGCACGCTTCGAGCCCGCGGATCAACCAGCCGCCCGGGTCGATCTCGAGACGCCGAAGACCGTGGAACGCCGACGTCGGGAAGGCGTGATGGTTGTGATGCCACGACTCCCCGAACGAGAGCCAGGAAAGCCACCAGACGTTCCGTGACTCGTCGGACACGGCGAAGCGCCGCCGCCCCCAGTAGTGGCAGATCGAGTTGATCGACCACGTCACGTGGTGGAGCAGGAGGATGCGCACCGCCCCACCCCACACCACGCCGGCGACGAATCCGTACCGACCGCCGATCCACGCCCAACCGACGAGGCCCGGAACGAGCACGGAGAGGAGAACCACCGGCACGAAGAGCGCGGCGATGACGCGAAGCCCTCGATCGTCGATCAGATCGGGCGCATAGCGTCGCCGGTCGGCGACCGCGTCGCCGTCGAACAACCAACCCGTGTGCGCATGCGAGAGTCCCTTGACGGATTCGAGAAAGCCCGCGCCGCGATCGACGTGTGGGCTGTGGGGATCGCCGCTTCGGTCCGAGAACTGATGGTGCTTACGGTGATTCGCGACCCAGCGCACCACGTTCCCCTGGACCGCGCACTGACCGCAGATCGCAAACGCGTAACGAACGACTCGGAACGTCTGAAACGACCGGTGCGTGAACAGCCGGTGATATCCGACGGTGATACCGAGACCGGCCACGACGTAGCCGACGAACAAGATCGTCAACTCCTTGACGCCGACCATCCGATCCCAGAGCAGCGCGATCGCGATCCCGAGACCGACGAGAGGAAGAGTCGTGCCCGCGAGATTCGCCAGCTTCCGGGTCATGGTCATCGGGGACAACCGTACCGTCGCTACGGTGACTTCGCGCATGTCAGATCGGCCGGGAGCCCTCGAACGCCGGATCGTCATCACGGGAATCGGTGCGGTGACCCCGCTCGGCCCCGACATCGAGACGACCTGGCGCCGCCTGCTGCGAGGCGAAGGGAGCTGCGGTCCCGTCACCTGGTTCGCGTCCGATGGTCACCCGGTTCGCATCGCCTGCGAGGCGTCGGACTTCGCGCCCGACCTCTGGATCGACCGGCGCACGCTGCGCCGCACCGATCGCTTCGCCCAGTTCGCGATCGCGGCCGCGCGGATGGCCGAGCGCGATTCGGGTCTCGACGTTGCGCGCGAGCCCGACCGGATCGGAGCCTCGATTGCGACCGCGCAGGGTGGCGTCGCGAGCCTCGCCGAATGCTGCGCCGGCGCCGCGGAGGTGCGCATCCATCCAACGATGGTGACAGCGTTCATGCCCAACATGGCCGCAGGGTGGGTGTCGATGGAGCTGGGAGCTCGCGGTCCGCTCGGCGCGCCCTGTGCCGCCTGCGCCGCGTCCGCGATGGCGATCGGCGAGGGCTACGACGCGATCCGTCTCGGCCGCGCCGAGGTGATGCTCTGCGGCGGGAGCGAGGCGGGCATCACACCGCTCGCCATGGCCGGCTTCGCGGCGATGCGCGCGCTCTCACGCCGCAACGACGACCCGGCTGGAGCGAGCCGCCCGTTCGACGCGAACCGCGACGGATTCGTCATGGGCGAAGGGGCCGCCGTGATCGTCCTCGAAGAGCTCGAACACGCAACCACCCGCGGAGCCACGATCTACGCAGAGCTCGCGGGCTACGGCGTCAGCTCCGACGCCTACCACATGACCGAGCCCGACCCGATCGGCGCCGGACAGGCGCGGGCGATCCAGCTCGCGCTCGACGACGCCGGCCTCGAGACGACCGACGTCGACTACATCAACGCGCACGCGAGCTCCACCGGACTGGGAGATGCGACCGAGACGGCGGCGATCAAGCTCGCACTCGGCGACGAGACGGCGCGCTCCGTGCCCGTGTCCTCGATCAAGGGCGCAACCGGCCACTGCCTCGGCGCAGCAGGAGCGATCGAGGCGGCAGTGACGACTCTCGCCCTGCGCGACCAGGTGCTCCCGCCGACGATCAACTACGAGACGCCCGATCCTGCTTGCGATCTCGACTACATCCCCGAAAGCGCCCGACCCAGCACCGTCGAGGTCGCCCTCAGCAACAGCTTCGGCTTCGGCGGCCACAACGCCGTGCTCGCCCTCAAGAGGTGGGAACAGCGATGACTTCGATGAGATCTTCGAGCTCTGCGAAGTCGTGCGGGTTGCGCGTGTACAGAGGTAGCTCAGACGCGAGTGCGGTGGCAGCGATGAGGAGGTCGAAGGCGCGGCGACCGCGCGCTTTGCGCCCCGCGGCCGCCACCGCCGCGTAGACACGGCCGTACGCGCGGGCAACCGCTCCGTCGACGGGCAAGGACTCGAACGTCGCTTCCGTCCGTTGCAGCCTGTCTTGGCGACGTGCGCGCTCGTCGGCGTCATCGGTCGCGTGAGGTCCGGCAGCGAGCTCGGCGAGCGTTACGGCGGAGACGGCAATTTCGGAAGGAAGACCGCCGGGATGGACTTGTTCGAACTCGATGATGACCGATGTGTCGACGAGCCCACGCGAGCGATGCGGCTCAGCCACGAGGACGCGGCCGCTGGTCGAGGATCGCGTCGACGTCGAGCCGGAACTGCTTGCGGTTGATCGCCGGGGCGCCCTTGAACCGCGCGATCGCCTCTCCGGCGTCGACGAACTGACGCTGCCGGAGCGGCGCCAACTCACCGACGGGAACGCCGTTGCGCGTGACGACGAAGGTCTCGCCGCGGTCGAGCGCGCGCATGATCTCGCCGCTCTCGTTCCGAAGCTCCCGTTGCGTGATCCGCCGGGCCATTTCCGGTAGCGTAGCACGGGTGCTACGGATGCGCGACAAGAGGCTCAGTTAGGCGATGCACCCTCAATGGCTGAGGCAGCGACGTAGCTGGCATGCGAGAGAAGAAGTGTTGCCGCCGTCCTTCGCGCTAGCTCTTCGTCGCGAAGCACCGCCTCGCAGTCAGCCAGCACGATCCGTGAGGCGCGCGGCAGCGACGGCAGTGGCAAGTGCCGGTGGAGCGCGTCGCAGAGGAGCCGAACCCGCTCGACGTGCAAGGCATCGACGCGGTCGAAGAGCGGCCCGTCTGTCGGTTCCCACACGCGACGCCAGAGGAATCCCGGCGGGAGCGCATGCAGAACGGCCTCGGCATCGGCGACGCTCCAAACCGCCCCTGAAGGCAGGACGGCACCGAGCCGAACGCCCACCGCGTCCGGGACTTCCTCCGCCATTTCGATGACGAGAAGTTGGGCGCGTGGCACCGGCCGGCGATCGCAGATCGCCCCACGAATGGCCGATGCGACCAGTTCGCGCTCGGCGTAATCCGCGATCTCTCGCAAGCGGCCCCAAACCTCTGGCTCAGCCTCGCGAAAGGTCGCGACGATTTTCGCGCGATCGGCCGCGTCGACAACGGCAGCAGCCACGGCGACGACGTCGTCCGGAACGCTGCCGTCGTTCTCACCGAGCTCCTGCGCCGCACGGTCGCAAAAGCTGATGGCAGCGCAGCCGGACGGACGAAGCGCAGGCATGAACGCCGCGGCATTCCGCACGTCGACGAGTGCCGCGCGGCGACCCAGGTCGGCACCGCAGCAGCGCTTGTACTTCACGCCGGAGCCGCAGGGGCACGGATCGTTTCGTCCCTGACGCATCGGCCGAAACGCTACGACCGCCGAGCAGCTCGCGCTAGATGGCTCTTTCGGGCGAGACCGACGACACTCATTCGGGCCGGTCTCCGTTCTAGGGCGGAGAGATGGAGCGCTCGAACCCCGAAAAACGGCATGGCCCGCTCGCCGGACTGCCGCGCTGGCAGAAATGGCTGATCTCGACGATCGTGCTCGCTGCCGCGGTCGTCGGCACCATCGCAGTCGAGATCCACCGCAACGGCGCGTACTTCTTCGTCTCCTGCAACCTCGACACGCTTCAGCCGCACGGCGTCGGCCGGGCGTCGTACATCTACTCGGCCGACGGAGTCCGGTTCGCGACGGTCGGCGCCGCGGTGATCAAGCAGCCGGTCGCGCTGAACAAGATCGATCCCAAGCTCGCGAAGGCGACGATCGACGTCGAGGATCGCCGCTTCTACCACGAGGGCGGGACCGACTGGATCGCGATGATCCGCGCGACCGTCGCCGACGTCACTTCCGCCAACCTCGGCCAGGGCGGTTCGACGCTGACGCAGCAGCTCGTCCGGAATCTCTATCTCAGCCCGAAGCGGACGATCGGACGCAAGCTCCAGGAGGGCTGCCTCGCCGACCAGCTCGCTCGGCGCTGGAGCAAGAGCCGCGTGCTCGACACGTACCTCAACACCGTCTTCTACGGGCAGGAGGCGTACGGCGTGCAGGCGGCGGCGATGACGTACTTCTCCCGGCCGGCGGCGCAGCTGACGCTCGCGCAGGCCGCGCTCCTCGCCGGGCTTCCACAGGCGCCGAGCGCGTACGACCCGCTCCGCGACGCCGAAGCAGCGAAAGCGCGACGGCAGCAGGTGCTCCAGGCGATGCTCACCGCCGGCGACATCAACCGGGCCGACTACCGCGAGGCCGAACGCTCGCCGCTCGGACTGAAGCCAAGCGCGACGCTCCAGCAACAGCCTGAGTCGTTCTTCGTCAACTACGTCTACTCCCAGCTCGTCGACCGCTACGGCGCCGCTGCCGTGCGCCAGGGAGGGCTCGCCATCCACACGACGCTCAGGTGGAAGTGGCAGAAGGCGGCTGAGCGCGCAATCCACACGACGCTGAACCGTCCGCACGATCCCGCCGCCGCGCTCGTGTCGATCGACCCCGCAACGGGCGCGGTGCAGACGATGGCGTCGATCGTCCCCGGGAAGCCGAGCTACCAGTTCAACCTCGCTGTCCAGGGTCGCCGCCAGGCGGGCTCGAGCTTCAAGCTCTTCGTGTTGACGGACGCCATCCTGCGCGGCATCAACCCGTTCACGACGAAGTACCTCTCGGCGCCGTTCCGCGGGCCGTGGGTCGACCCGTACCTCATCCAGACCGACACGCACACGTACACCGGCCGTACGCCGATCGACCAGGCGACTGCGCAGTCCGATAACACCGTCTTCGTTCGCCTCACACTCGATCTCGGCCCGCAGAACATCGCCGACCTCGCGCACCGCATGGGCGTCCAGTCCAACCTGCGCGCGGTGCCGACCATCGGCCTCGGCGTCAATCCCGTGTCGCCGTTCGAGATGGCGTCCGCGTATGCGACGGTGTCCGACGGCGGCGTCTATCACCAGCCGTACGCGATCTCGTCCGTCACCTTCCCGGACGGGCACACCGACAACAACTGGCGGCCGAGCAACGGGCGGCAGGTGATTCCGCAGGCAGTCGCGTACGAGGTCACGCGCGTGCTCGAGGAAGTCATCACGCACGGCACTGGGACCGCTGCTGCGCTGGGCCGCCCGGCGGCCGGGAAGACGGGCACGACGGAATCGCTCGCGGATGCGTGGTTCGACGGGTACACGCCCGGGCTGGCGGCTGCGGTGTGGGTCGGCTATCCGCAGGCGCGCGTGCCGATGAAGAGCGTCCACGGCATCGAGGTCTTCGGTGGGACGTTCCCCGCCAAGATCTGGCGCACATACATGTCGGCGGCGCTGAGCGCCGGGCGGCAGCTCGCGTTCGTGCAACCCGGCGGAACGGTTCAGTGGCACAAGTGGTGCGGGCGCTTCCAGTTCGCGCGCAACTACGCGAACGCGCGCGCAGCGACGAGCTGCGCCCAAACGACCACGGTCAAGACGACGCCGACGACGACCACCAGCGGCACGACGACGCGCCGTGCGACCACGACGGTGACGTTCACCGCGACGACGCCGCGCACGCATCCGACAACGACGACCGCGCCACCTCCGCCACCGCCGACGACAACCGAGCAGACGACGACGGAGCAGACGACAACGCAGCCTGCCACGACGACGACAGAGACGACGACAACCACGTCGACGACGGGCGGCTGAGACTCTTCCGTAGATGTCCGCAGCGCATCTCCGCGGCCCCGCGGATGGCGGGAGGCGCCGAGCGCTAAATCCTGAGTGCGTCAGTAACGCACTGAAAGGAGTCGGGACATGCGCAAGGCATTCGAGATCGGTGGTTTCATCGCAGCTGCGGTTCTCATCGCGTTCGGCGTGGCCGCGATCGTCATGGGCGTGAACGGCCGGCACACGGTCGCTTCGAGCCTGCAGCACGAGTACATCGTCGGCTCGGCGGACATGACGCCGTCGGCGATCAAGGCCGAGGCGCAGAAGTCAGGGATCGCCTCGGCCGTCACCCTGTGGCCGTCGAAGAGCGTGGCCGGCCAGAACATCGACTCGGGTAGCAAGGCCCGGACATTCGCGGAGTACATGCGGATCCACGTGCTGGAGGCGACGCACGGGTTCACCTACTCACAGATGGGCATCTATACCGCCAAGCCGGGGACGCCGAAGGCGCAGCTCATGCCGGGCGGCGGCACCGACAACGCTGTGTACGCGCTCGTCGACCCGCAGACGGGGCAGACGGTGTCCAACGGCGCCCGCAACGTCTGGGTGACCGAGACCGCGCTCACGACCGCGCTCAACACGAGCTACATGGCCGACCAGCTCGGCCTGTTCGGGATCGTCGTCGGAGTCGCGCTCCTGCTCTCGGGGATCGGGTTCGCCGTCCTCGCGGTCGGCGGGACGCTTCGCAATGCAGAGCCCGCGCTCGGCTTCTTCGCGAAGCCGCTGCGCGGGACGAAGGCTCCGGCGGTGCCGGTGGCGTAAGCGCCCGACTCCACCGCTGGAAGACGAGGGCCGCCGCCACCACGGCGGCCCTCGTCGTCACTGATCCAGGAGCCCGTGCGAGAGCGCGTAGCTCACGAGCTCGGCGCGGGTCTGGAGGCCGAGCTTCTGCATGATGTGCGCGCGATGCGTCTCGGCGGTGCGCACCGAGATGTAGAGCTTCTTCGCGATCTCCTGGTTCGTGTGGCCGAGTGCGAGCAGGCGGAGCACTTCGCCTTCACGTTCCGACAGCGGATCTTCTGCGGCGCGGCGGGCCGCTTCGGCGTCGGCGGCGATCAGGCGCGCGCCGAGCTCCGGATGGACGTAGCGGCCACCGGCCGCGACCTCACGGATGGCGGTCACCACGTCGGTGTCCGCTGCCTCCTTCAGCACGTAGCCGCTCGCGCCCGCGGCGAAGGCCTGCCGGACGTACTGCGGGTCGTCCTGCATCGACAGGATGAGCACCTTCACCTCGGGATGCTCGTGTAGGAGCTGCGGCAGCACGTCGAGACCGCTGCGCTCCGGCATGACGACGTCGAGAAGGATCACGTCCGGCTTCAGCGCCCGCGCTTGGAAGACCGCGTCGCGCGCGTTGCCCGCCTCGCCGACCGGCTCGAGATCGTCCTCGGCTTCGAGGACGAGACGGAGCCCCTTCCGGACGACAGCGTGGTCGTCGACGACGAGGATGCGCGTGCTCATCGCAACGGCACCTCGCCAACGAGTGTCGTACCCGCGCCGGGGCGCGACTCGATCTCGATCGAGCCGTCGAGCAGCGCGAGCCGCTCGCGCATCCCGAGCAAACCGATTCCTGCGCTGTCCGCGTGGATGTCGAACCCGCGGCCGTCGTCCTCTACCACGACCACGACCGCGTTGTCCTTACGGGTTAGAAGGATGCTCACCCGGCGCGCGTCGGAATGCTTCACGACGTTCGTGAGCGACTCCTGCGCGAGACGGAAGAGCGCGGTCTCGACCTCCCCCGGCAGCCGCTTGTCGGGCAGCGTCGAGCGGAAGTCGACGCCCACACCCGTCTGCTCGGCGAACGACGCCGTAAGACGTTCAAGCGCGGGGACGAGCCCGAAGTCGTCGAGCACCTTCGGCCGGAGCTCGACCGCGAGCCGCCGCACGTCCTGAAGCGCGGCGACGACGAGCTCGTGCACCTCGTCGACTGCAGGCTCCGCCGGATGGCCGCGAAGCGCATCCTCGAGCGGCTTCAACCCGAGCAGGATCGACGTCAGCGCCTGACCCGTCTCGTCGTGCAGCTCACGGGCGAGGCGCTGCCGCTCGAGCTCCTGCGCGGCGACGACGCGCCGAAGCGCGTCGCGCGCGACACGCTGTGAGATGTCAACGGCGACAGCGGCTCGCGTAGCGAAGATCTCCGCAAGCCGAAGGTCGTCGTCGTCGAAACGCCCATCCTGACCCTGCTTGTCGTGGATCTCGAGCACGCCGATGATGCGGTCATGCACGACGAGCGGCACCCAGAGGCCAGTGCGCGCCGCGATCCGGCGGGCGACCTCCTGGTTGACCTCGGGATCGTCGATCACCGAGTCGACCCGTTCGCTCCGGCGGCGCTCGAGGACGCCGCCCGACTTCGAGCCGGCGCGCGGCATTGTCTGCCCCACGAGATTCTCGGCGCCGTCGCCCACTGCAGCTGCGAAGCGGAGGCCGTCCCCGGTCGGCAACGCGACCGCGACGAGCCGCGCATCGAGGAGCTCGCGCAGGTGGCGCGCGACGAGCCCGAGGAGCCGGTCGAGGTCGGTCTCCGTCGCAAGCGCATTCCCGACTTCGTTCAGAGACTGGAGCTGCCGCGACCAGCGCGTCGACGCCTCGTACAGCCGGGCGTTCTCGATCGCGACCGCTGCCTGCCCCGCAAGCAAAATCACGAGCTCCTCGTCGTCCGCGCTGAATTCCTCTTCGTGACGCTTCTCGGTGAGATAGAGGTTGCCGTACGCGACGCCGCGCAGAAGAACGGGGACGCCGAGGAACGTGCGCATCGCCGGATGCGCCGGCGGGAACCCGACCGAGCGCGAGTCCTCGCCGAGGTCGCGCAGGCGCAGCGGCTTCGCGTCGTGGATGAGCGCGCCGAGGATCCCGCGCCCGCGCGGCAGCGCGCCGATGGCCGCGTGCGTCTCGGCGTCGATGCCGTGCGTGAGGAACCGCTCGAGCTGCGAGCCGGTCCGGTCGATGACGCCGAGCGCCGCGTAGCGCGCGCCGGTCAGCTCCGCTGCGACCTCGACGAGCCGCTGCAGGACCGCGTCGAGCGAGAGCTCCGAGCTGACTGCGATGCCGGCCTCGAAGAGAGCGCGGAGCCGGCCTTCGCCGGCCGAGACGGCGTCCACGGGGTTAGCGTAACCCGCTCGCTCAGCCGGCTCGGACGGCAGCTTCGAGGCGCTCGGCGAGCTCGTGCAACGAACCGACGCCGTCGAACGAGGCAACGCGCAGGATCGAGCCGTCACGGTGCTCGAGCACGAGCGTCGGCCGGCCGGCGAGGCGCACCTGCGGGCTGCGGTCGATCCGCGCAGTCGCGATCTCGTCGTAGGCGACCTCCGTGTCGCCGAGCCGAATGAGGCCGGCCGAGAGCTCGAGACGCCCGATCGCCGGCACCCCCGCGCCCTTGCTCCATAAGACCGCGTACCTCATGCAGGAACTGTCAGCTGCGCGGGCGCAGCCCGCATCCGCAAAAACCCGCGACCCGTTCAGTGCGAATCCCGATGCCTTCCGTTCTCCATCCGCCGACTCTTTGGTCATGAACACAGCCATCACCAACGCGTTCGACCTGGACGCAGTCAGGACGCGTCTCGCTGCTGGCAACGGTGGCTACGAGGTCGTCCACGAGTCGCCGGGTCTCGAGCTCGGTGTCTACGTCCTCGTCGCGCCGGAGCCGGACCGCCAGCAGCCGCACGAGGACGACGAGGTCTACGTGGTGCTCGAGGGCAGCGGGACACTCGAGATCGAGGGCGTGCCGGTCGAGCTGTGCGAAGGGAAGGCGATCTTCGTGCCGGCCGGCGCCGACCACCGCTTCGTCGGCTACGAGCAGCTCGCTGTGCTCGTGATCTTCGAGCGACGGGAAAACACTGACCAGGGCAAAGGAGTCGGGACATGAAGCGCACGCTCACATTCGCAGTCGCACTCGCAGCAGGATCTCTGATCCTTGCCGCCGGCCAGGCCTCCGCCGCGAAGACGCGGACAGCGCCGACCGCGGTGACCATCGTCATGCACGATCCTGGCTGCCACTGGTTCTCCGTCAACGGCGCATTCAAGCGGACGATGACGGTGAAGGGGCCTGCCTCGCTTGCCAACTACGACATGGCGACGCTGGAGATCACGGGTGGACGCGCCGGAATGGTCAAGGCGAACGTCGGCCACAAGGTCACGCTCCCGCGCGGAACGTACAAGATCGTCATGGTCGGCCAGGCACGCGACGACAACGTGTTGACGCTGGTCGTCAAGTAACGCGGGATCCGGTCAGCCGGCCTGCTGCAGCTCAGAGGGCGCGACGTGATCCTCGTGCAGCAGCAGGCCGGGCCGAAGCGCGTGGTATTCCTCGAGCGTCAAGGCCACGGTGCTGCGGCACATCGGGTCGCCGCACTCGCAGACGAATCCGATCAGCCGCGCCGCATCGGTCCCGAAGACCCGCGCCCGATACGAGTTCGCGTCTGTTCTCATGTCCCTCTTCACGCCATGACTCTCTTCGGCCTCGATCGGCCCGCAGCGGGTCCCTTCTTGCCGCGACCACCTTGATTTCAAACCAGGTCGTTACCGATTGAAGGGAGCGCAGGCGGGCTTGCTGCGGTTCCCGGCGTCGACCGCGGTGACGCAGTACCGCAGGTTTGCCGGCGTGCCCGGCGGGCGGCGCCACCTCGCGGTGTAGACGGCGCTCGGGTTCGCCGCGGCCAGAGGCCGCCGGATGACGCCGACGACCCGCGTGCCGGCGGGCACCGTCACGGTGACGGCCACGCGGCCGCTGTCGTCGGCGACGGCGTACTGGAGCCCGCCGAGCGCGAAGACGAGCGGCGGCGCCCGGTCGACGTAGTGCAGCAGGTGCGCAGCCGCCAGACGGCGCACCGCGCCGGTCGCGAGCCGCGCCAGGGCGCCGGCGCCTGTCACCGTTCCCAGTCCGACGAGGGCGCGCTCCTCGGCTACGACCGGACCGCCGGCGTCGTAGACCCCGAAGCCCGCCGGCATGACGACGAGGAGGACGCCCTCGTAGAGCGTCCGCAGCTCGAGGCCGAGGAAGCGCGCATACGCGGCGGGGTTGCCGAAGAGCACCGGGACCGAGCCGAGGTCCGACCGGCGGGCGATGACGGCGACCTTGATCCGGTTCCCGCCCCGATTGGCCGCCGCCACTGCGGCCGCCAGGGCCGGGGCTGGAGTGGAAGCGAACGAGCAGGAAGGCCGCTCCGACCGCCGCCATTTGCATACTACGCACTCTGTTGCATAATATTCCATCCATGGCAAGCGCAGCGATCCTCGGAGCCTCCGGCTACTCGGGCCAGGAGACGCTCGACCGCATTCTCCGCCACCCCGACCTCGAGGTCGTCGCGCTCGGCTCCGACTCCCTCGCCGGCGAGTCCGCCTCCGCGCTCGACGTCCGGCTGAACGGCTCCCTCCCGCGCTTCCTCCCGAACGAGGACGCACTGGCGGCCGGCGCCGACGTCGTCTTCCTCTGCCTCGGCAACGAGCGCGCGGCGGCGATCGAGCCGCCCGCGGACGCGGTCGTCGTCGACCTCTCCGGCGCGCACCGCCTCGTCGACCCTGTTTCCGCCCGCGACTGGTACGCGGACGCACCCGGCGCGTGGAGCTACGGGCTTCCCGAGCTCTACGCGCCGGTGGGGAATCTCATCGCCAATCCCGGCTGCTACGCGACGGCGGCGCTGCTCGCGCTCGGCCCGCTCGCCGGCGTCGTCGACCCGCATTCGGTCGTCATCGACGGGAAGTCCGGCGTCTCCGGTGCCGGCCGCGAGCTGAAGGCTTCCTCACACGCGGGCTTCGTGCTCGAGAACGTCTCGCCGTACGCGGTCGGTGCGCACCGTCATGCGCCCGAGATCGCGCAGCAGCTCGGCTTCCCGGTCACGTTCGTCCCGCATCTGCTCCCGGTGAGGCGCGGCCTGCTCGCGACGTGTTACGTGCACACGGACACCGACGTGCGCGAGCTCCTCGAGGACGCATACGCGGACAGCGACGTCGTGCGCGTGCTTCCGACGGGAACGACGCCCGAGCTCGCGCGCGTGCAAGGGACCGACGCGGCGGAGATCGGCGTCTTCGAGGACAGCTCGACCGGCACGACCATTGTCGTCTGCGCGCTCGACAACCTCGGCAAGGGCGCGGCCGGCCAGGCGGTGCAGAACGCGAACCTCGCGCTCGGCCTCGACGAGACAGCCGGGCTCGTGCTCACAGGAGTCTTGGTATGAGCGTCACCGCCGCCAAGGGCTTCGCCGCCGGCGCCGTGCATTCCGGCATCCGCAAGGAGAAGCTCGACCTCGCGATCGTGCACTCGCTCGTGCCGGCGACGGGCGCGGGAATGTTCACGGTCAACCGCGTGCAGGCGGCTCCGGTCCTCGTCTCGCGCGAGCACCTCGGGGTCGCAGAACCGCAGGCGATCGTCGCCAACTCCGGCGTCGCGAACGCGGCGACCGGCGAGGCGGGCGTCGAGGCCGCGCGCGTAAGTGCGAAGGCGACCGCGGCCAAGCTCGGGATCGAGCCGGAGCAGGTGCTCGTCCTCTCAACCGGCGTCATCGGGCAGCCGTTGCCGGTCGACCGCGTGCTCGCCGGCATCGCGCGCACGGTCGTGCACGAGGACGGCGGCGGCGACGCGGCGGAGGCGATCATGACGACCGACACACGCGCAAAGGAATCGGTCGCGCACGGCCCCGGCTTCACCGTCGGCGGAATGGCGAAGGGCTCAGGGATGATCCATCCCAACCTCGCGACGATGCTCGCCGTCGTCACGACCGACTATCCGCTCGAGCCCGGCGAGGCGATCGAGTTCCTCCGCCCTGCGGTCGACGCGAGCTTCAACGCCATCTCGGTCGACGGGGAGTGCTCGACGAACGACACGGTGCTGCTGCTCGCGAACGGCGCGAGCGGCTGCGCACGAGACGACGAGGCGTTCGCTGCAGCGCTGCGCACCGTGTGTGGCGAGCTCGCGAAGCAGATCGTCGCCGACGGCGAGGGCGCGACCGTCCTCGCGGAGATCGCGGTTCGCGGCGCCGTCGACGACGGCGATGCGCGCGCGATCGCCGAGCGCATCGCCACGTCGCCCCTCGTGAAGACGGCGCTGCACGGGCACGACGCGAACTGGGGCCGCATCGCCGCTGCCGCAGGCTCGGCGAAGGTGAACGGCGGCTACGCCGAGCTCGATCCCGACAAGCTCTCGATCGTCATCGACGGCGTGCCCGTCCTCGTCGGCGGCGTTCCCTCCGGCGACGAGCCCGTCCTGATGAACGGCCACTGCGCGATCGAGCTCGATCTCGCGCTCGGCGACGGCGTCGCCTCGTATCTGACGACCGACCTCTCGTACGACTACGTGCGCATCAACGCGGACTACCGCTCGTGAGCGTCGTCCTCAAAGTCGGCGGCGCGTCCATCGGCGGCACTGCGGACGTCGTGCGCGAGCTGCGCACGCTCGGCCATTCCGTTTGCGTCGTGCACGGCGCCGGCCCGCAGATCTCCGAGGAGATGGAGCGCCGCGGGCTCGAGGTGAAGTTCGTCCACGGCCGCCGCGTGACGACGCCGGATGCGCTCGAGGTCGTGCGCGAGAGCTTCGTCGCGATCAACGCCGCCGTCTGCGACGCGATCGGGCCGGACGCGCTGTCGCTCGCGGGCGACGACGTCGGGCTCGAGGCGGAGCAGCTGCCGGAGCTGGGGCTCGTCGGGCAGCCGGTTCCGTCGCGCCCACCGGCGATCGTCGCCGCGCTCGAGCGCGGCCGCGTGCCGGTCGTCTCGCCGCTGGCGCGCGGGCCGCTGAACGTGAACGCCGACGAGATGGCGACGGCGCTCGCCGTCGGCCTCGGCGCGCAGCGCATCCTCTTCCTGACGGACGTGCCCGGCGTCTTCCACGAGGGGCGCCTGCTGCACTCGATCCCGGCGGCCGAGGCGGAGGCGCTCGTCGGCGGCGGGGCGTTCGACGGCGGCATCGTCCCGAAGCTCCTTGCCGCGTCGCGAGCCGCGCGCAGTGGCCTCCGCGCCGAGATCGGCGCAACCGCGGTGGTCGCATGAACACGACGGTCGCGTCCCAGCTCCTCCCGACGTACCCGGAGGCGAAGATCGGCTTCGTCGAGGGCGACGGCGTCTGGCTCACGGGGACGGACGGCCGCCGCTACCTCGACTTCGCCGCCGGGATCGCCGTCGTCTCGCTCGGGCACCGGCACCCGGCACCGCTCGCGGCCGCGCACGCGCAGCTGGACAAGCTCTGGCACGCGTCCAACTTGTTCGCAACGGAGCCTGCGGCCGAGCTCGCCGCAGCGCTGTCGCAGCGCTTCGGTGGGGCGCAGGCGTTCTTCTGCAACTCCGGCACGGATGCGAACGAGGCGGCGCTGAAGTACGCGCGCAAGGCGACCGGCAAGCCCGGCGTGATCGCGCTCGAGGGCGGCTTTCACGGGCGGACGCTCGGCGCTCTCGGCGTGACCGGCCAGGCCGCGAAGCGGGTGGCTTTCATCGGTGCCGGCGCGACGTTCGTCCGGCCGAACGAGGTCGCCGACCTCCTCGCTGCGATGTCGGCCGACGTCGGAC
>JBOGZQ010000147.1:0-12641 GCA_050697375.1 Gaiellaceae bacterium
CCGCGGAAGACCTCGTGGCGCTGCTCGTCGAGCACGAGATCGCCGAACTTCAGGACGTCGCCGGGGAGGTCGCTCTGCGCGCGGCGGAGGATCGCCTGCACGCGCGCGACGATCTCCGCGAGGCTGAACGGCTTCGTGACGTAGTCGTCGCCGCCGGCGCGGAGCGCTTCGACCTTGTTCTCGACCGCGTCCTTCGCGGTGAGGAAGAGGATCGCGCTCTTGAAGCCGCGCTCGCGCATGCGCCTCCCCACCTCGATGCCTTCGAGGTCGGGGAGCATCCAGTCGAGCACGACGAGATCGGGCTCGCGCTCGGCGACGGCGCGCAGCGCTTCGCGCCCGGCCGTCGCCTCGTCGACCTCGAACCCCTCGTAGCGGAGCGCGGTCGCAACCGCGTCCACGATCGAGGGCTCGTCGTCGACGACGAGGATCCGCTGGCCGTTCACGATCTCAGCCTCCCATCTATTCCTGTGTGTTAGCTGAGAATTCCAGGCCACGTAGGCTCGCCGCGTGGCCTTCGACACGACAACGGCGGTCATCCTCGTGGCGATCGGCGTCGGCGTCGGCACCTTCGGCACGATCGTCGGCGCCGGCGGCGGCTTCATCCTCACGCCGATCCTCCTGCTGCTCTACCCGCACGACTCGCCGCGGACGATCACCGCGATCAGCCTCGCGGTCGTCTTCTTCAACGCCGCCAGCGGATCGGTCGCGTACGCCCGCCAGCGGCGGATCGACTACCGCAGCGGGGTCGTCTTCGCGATCGCGACGCTTCCGGGCGCGGTCGGCGGCGCGCTCCTCGTCGGCCACGTGTCGCGGCACCTGTTCGCCGGGATCATGGGCGGTGTGCTCGCTGCGCTCGCCGTCTGGCTCCTCGCGGGCGAGCGCTGGCCGCTGCCGCAGCCGGAGCATCGGCTTCGCCTCGGCTTCCTCTACAGCCTCGGCGTCGGCTTCCTCTCGAGCTTCCTCGGCATCGGTGGAGGCGTCATCCACGTGCCTCTCCTCGTTCGTGCGCTCGGCTTCCCCATGCACGTCGCGACGGCAACATCGCACTTCGTCCTCGCCGTCATGGCGGGAACCGGAACGATCACGCACATCGTGCTGGGGAGCTTCCACCACGCGCAGGGCTGGCGTCGCACGGCCGCGCTCTCCGTCGGCGTCGTCGCCGGCGCACAGCTTGGAGCGCACATCTCGCTGCGCCTGCGCGGCGCGGTCATCCAGTGGCTGCTCGCGACGGCGCTGCTCGCCCTCGCGGCTCGCCTCCTCTATTCCGCCTGATCGTCCTCGTCCGAGACGAGGTCCGCGTAGTCCGGATGACGCCGGATGAAAGCCCCGACGAACGGGCACACGGGAACGACCTTCAGTCCTCGCGCGCGGATGTCGTCGAGCGCGCCGCGCACGATCTCCGTGCCGAGCCCCTCCCGCTTCGGGTGGGCCTCGGTGTGGACGAGCGCGAGCGCGCCCGGCAGCTTTCGGTAGCGGATCTCACCGACGAGCTCGCCGTCGTCGTGCACCTCGTAGCGCAGCTCGGCCGGGTTGTCGACGACGCGCACCGTCGCAGGCTAGCCCTTGATCGCGCCTCCGAGGCCGGAGCCGCGGAGGAACGTGCGCTGGAAGACGAGGAAGCCAGCGATCGGGACGAGGCAGGCGATGAACATCGCGGCGAGGAAGACGCCGAGCGACGTCTGCGACTGGATCGACGGCAGGCGCACCGACAACGGCTGCTCGTTCGGGTTCGTCAGGACGAGCAGCGGCCAGAGGAAGTCCTTCCACGACGCGAGCACGGCGAAGATCGAGACGACGCCGAGGATCGGCTTCGACATCGGCAGCACGATCGACCAGAAGAGCCGGAACGGGCCGGCGCCGTCGATCCTCGCCGCCTCGAAGATCTCGCGCGGCAGGTTGTCGAAGAAGCGGCGCACGAGGACGACGTTGAACGCGCTCGCTCCCGCGGGCAGCCAGATCGCCCAGTAGCTGTCGATGAGGGTCGTGTGGACGAGCGGCACGTGCACGATCTCGATGTAGAGCGGGACGAGCAGCACGACGCCGGGGATGAAGAGCGTCGCAAGCAGGAGCCCGTTGATGAGCGATGCATATCGCGGCCGGAGCACCGAGAGCGCGAAGCCTCCGGTCGCCGCAACGAGGATCTGTGCGGCCCAGTAGCCGAGCGCGATCAGGACGGTGTTCCAGAAGTAGCGGCCGACGTGCACCGTCGACCACGCCTCGCGCAGGTTGCTCCACGCGGCCCCGTGCGGGAAGAGCGACACGGGATGGCTGATCGTGTCGAGCGTCGGAGTGATCGCCGACTTCGCCAGCCAGAGGATCGGCCCGAGGCCGATGACGACGAGCGCGACGAACAGCAGCCAGTGCAGCCCCCCGAGGCCGAAGCGGACGCTCGGCTTCCGCCACTCCGCCGGCGAGATGATGCCGCTGCCGCCCTCGCCGTCCGTCACCGGGTGCTCCACGAGCGTGTCGCGCGCAGGTAGACGAGGGAGAACAGCGCAAGGAAGACAGCAAGCATCAGGCTCAGCGCCGTCGCCTTCCCATAGTCGCCGCCGAGCGAGTTGCCGAACGCGTAGTTGAAGATGAGGAGCAGGACCGTCAGCGTCGAATTCGCCGGCCCGCCCGACGTGAAGAGGTACGGCTCGAGGAACACCTGCGCCGTCCCGATGATCTGGAGGATCATCGTCACGAGCAGAATGCCGCGCAGCTGCGGCAGCGTGACGTGCCAAACCTTCCGCAGGATGCCGGCGCCGTCCACCGACGCGGCCTCGTACAGCTCCGTCTGCACGGCGGTGAGCGCGGCGAGATAGATGATCACCGTCGCGCCGGCGTTCGCCCACGTCGACTCGAGCACGAGCGACGGCATCGCCCACTGCTCCGACTGGAGCCACGGGTACGGGCCGAGCCCGACCCAGTGGAGCATCGTGTTGAAGACGCCGAGCGAGCTCGCGTCGTAGAACGTCTTCCAGAGCAACACGGCGACGACCGGCGGGATCACGACCGGCAGGTACGCGAGCGCGCTGTAGATGCCGCGGCGCTTGCGCACCTCGCTCATCAGGACCGCCGCTACGAGCGGGATCGGATAGCCGAAGAGCAGCGCCAGCCCGGCGAAGTACGCGGTGTTCTTCACCGCGACCGGGAAGAGCGGGTCGTGCCATACCGCCCTGAAATTCGCGAAGCCGACCCACGTCGCCGGCTGCACGAGATTCGTGTGCTGGAACGACATGACGACCGTCCGCACGATCGGGTACCAGGAGAATGCACCGAAGACGAACAGCAGCGGGACGAGGAAGACGATCGTCGTGAGCCCGCCGTTCCGCACCCACGTGACGGGCGTCCGCCGGGGCAGCCCCGATGTGCGAGAGAGCCCGCGTTGCCTGGGCAGCGCGGGCTCTCTCGATGAATCGATCACGGACAAGCTCAGTCCACTACGCGCCCTGCGAGATGGCCTGCTGAGCCTCGCTGTTCGCCTGCTGAAGCATCTGGACGACGTTCGTGTCCTTGTTCGTCAGCACGGCTTCGACGACCGCGTCGAGCGCGTGGTACACGCTCTGCGTGGACGCCTCCGGCTCCGGCACGAGCTTCTCCGAGAAGATGCCGGTCAGGAACGGCTGCATCTGCGCGATCGGCACGTTGATGAACGGCTTGATCCACTTTTGCGAAATATCGTACAACTGCTTGTTGAACAAGGGCAGCTCGGGAACGCCGACCGGCTGCTTGTTCTCGACGAGCGTCTGCGCGTTGCGAATCGCCTGCGCCTTGTTGATCTGCGGCTCCTCGTAGAAGAAGCTCAACCACTTCACCGCGGCGGCGAGCTGCGCCTTGCTCGCGTCCGGACGCACGGCGGCGAGCGTCCCGCCGCCGAGCACGCCGGCGTTCGCGTTCTTCGCCAGCGGGATCGGAGCGAGGCCGTAGATGGACGGGTTGACGTTGTACGCCTGCACGAGGTTCGTGTAGACATCCGAGCCGCTGACGTACATGCCGACGTTGCCCGCTGCGAACGCCTGGTTGATGTCGCTCCAGCCGTAGTCGAAGTTGGCGCCCATCGAGTTGTCGGACCAGCGCATCGCCTTCAGCATGTTCAGCGCCTGGATCGTGTACTTGTTATCCAGGGTGGCCTTGGCGTTCGCGCCGATCCCGGTCTCCATGCGGCCACCGAGCGTGTAGACGAGGGTGGTCAGGATCCAGCCGGCGGTGTTGTCGTCCTTCGCCATCTCGACGTAACCGGGCTTGCCGGTCTTCTCCGAGATGATCTTGGCGTCCGTGCGGACCTGCGCCCACGTCGTCGGCGGCTTGTTCGGGTTGAGCCCGGCCTCCTTGAAGAGGCTGCGGTTGTAATGCAGCGCCTGGGCGTATGCGCCCTTCGGCAGCGCCACGACCTGCCCCTTCGCGTCGGTGCCCTCGGCGATGACCGCCGGGTTGAACTCCTTGAAGTACGGGAGCTTCGTGGCGTACGGCGACAGGTTCGCGAGCTGGCCGTTGTCACCGAGTGAACGGGCATCGGTAAACGGGACCTCGAAGACCGTCGGCAACGTGCCGGCCGCGAGTTTCGCGGCGAACGTCGGCCCCGTCCACTGGTACTCGACGGGCTTCACCTTGATCGTCGGGTTGGCCTTCTCGAACTGCGTGACCTGCGCGTTGAACTGGTCGACCGCCGCCTGGGTGCTGCCCGGGATGAGCGATGCGACGCTGATGGTGACGCTGCTCGCGCGTGAACCGAGGGCCGCGGCAGTTGCGCACAGAGCCACCAGGCCGGCGACCGCGACGGCGGTGGCAATCCTCCGTAGGGATTTCATCGTCCTTTCTCTCCTTGACCTAGTGGGTTGTACAGCCAGACCGTCGTGTCCTGGGGAACCGCACCTCCTTCGAGGTCGTTGCTCGAGATGAGGATCTCGGCGCCCGCCGGCAGCGCTACCGCCTCGGGCCCGAAGTTGACGAAGCAGGCGAACGCGTCGCCGCGTGCAAACGCGACGACGAGGTCACCGTGGAGGGGAATCCATTGGAATGCGCCGGCGCCCCACGGCGCCTGCTTTCGCAGGCGCAGACCGGCGCGGTAGAGCGAGAGCACCGAGCCCGGATCCGTCGACTCCGCCTCGACGGTCAGCCCAGCCCAGTCGTCCGGCTGGTCGAGCCACGTCGGCACGCCGTCGGGGCTGAATCCGTACGGCGGCGCGTCGCCGGACCACGGGATTGGGATGCGACACCCGTCGCGCCCGGGATCGACGCCGCCCGAGCGCAGCCACATCGGGTCCTGCTTGCGCTCGCCCGGGATGTCCTCGACCTCGGGCAGTCCGAGCTCTTCGCCCTGGTACACGTACAGCGAGCCGGGAAGCGCCATCGCGAGAAGCGCAGCGGCGCGTGCCCGGCGCAGTCCCCGCTGCAGATCGGTCGGCGTGCCCGCGCGCTTCGACTCGAATGCGAACGACGTGTCGTCGCGGCCGTACCGCGTCACCGGACGCGTGACGTCGTGGTTGGAGAGCACCCATGTCGCGGGCGCGTCCACCGGTGCGTGCGCCGAGAGCGCGCCGTCGATCGACGCGCGCATGCGGCCCCCGTCCCACGGGCAGCCGAGGAAGTCGAAGTTGAACGCGGTGTGCAGCTCGTCCGCACGGAGGTAACGCGCGAAGCGGTCCGCATCAGGCAGCCAGATCTCGCCGACGAGCATGCGCGGCTCCTCGTACGAGTCGGCGATCGCGCGCCAGCGCCGGTAGACGTCGTGCAGCGCGTCGCGGTCGGTGAACGGATGCTCGCCGGGACCGGAGTCGGCAGTCTCCTCGCCGAGCGCGGGATCCTTCATCAGCAAGGCGGCCGAATCGATGCGCACGCCGGCGGCGCCGCGGTCGAACCAGAAGCGCAGCACTTCCTCGTGCTCGGCCCACACGTCCTCGTGCGTCCAGTTCAGGTCCGGCTGCTCGGGCGCGAACAGGTGGAGATACCACTCGCCGCCGTCGCCGTCGGTGCGGGTCCACGCCGACCCGCCGAAGATCGACTGCCAGCCGTTGGGCGGCTCCTCCCCGTTCGCGCCCGTGCCGGGCCGGAACCAGAAGCGCGCGCGTTCGGGCGAGCCCGCGGGCGACGCGACGGCGGCCCGGAACCACGGATGCTCCTTCGAGATGTGGTTTGGGACGATGTCGACGATCGTGCGGATGCCGAGCGCACGCGCTTCCGCGATCAGACCTTCCGCCTCCCGGAGGGTGCCGAAAGCGGGGTCGATGGAGCGGTAATCGGAGATGTCGTACCCGGCGTCGGCTCCCGGCGACGGGTACCACGGGTTGAACCAGAGGGCATCGACGCCGAGGTCGTGCAGATACGGGAGCCGGGCGCGCACGCCGGCCAGATCGCCGACGCCGTCGCCGTTCGCGTCGGCGAAGCTCCGAACGTAGACCTGGTAGACGACCGCGTCCCGCCACCACTCCTGCGCCGCAGCCATGCTCCCTGCCTCGACCGGTGCGACTGCCTCGCGGACGTCCACGGCCGCGAGCATGGCACAGGTCGCAAACTATTGCAAGATCTATCCCAAAATTTGCAAACGGTTTGCAAGAGCGCCGGTGGAGCCCCGAACGACGAGCTCCGGCGCGAACAACAGTTCCTCGGTGGAGACGGGATTCCCGGAGACGAGTGAGAGCAGCGTGTTCACCGCACCCCGCCCCATCGCCTCGATCGGCTGTCGGACGGTCGTGAGCGGCGGATCGGTGCACGCCATGAGCGGCGAGTCGTCGTAGCCGACGACGGAGACGTCCTCGGGGACGTCGTAGCCCTCGCGGCGAACGGCGCGGACGACGCCGAGCGCGAGCACGTCGCTCGCACAGATCACCGCGGTTACCCCGTTTTGCAGGAGCTTTGCGCCGGCGGCCTGGCCGGACTCCATCGAGAACATCCCCCGCTCGGCGAGCTCGCGCTCGCCGCCCAGCTCCTCGAAGGCGGCGAGCTTCCGGCGGGACGGCATGTGGTCGGCGGGCCCGAGCACCATCCCGATCCGGGTATGGCCGAGCGAGCGGAGATGGGTGATCGCCTGCTCGACCGCGTTGCGGTCGTCGGTCGAGATGCGGGGGAACCCGAGGTCGTCGTACGCGGCGTTCACGAGGACGGCCGGCAGGCCGCGCTCCCGCAGCCGGACGTAATGCTCGTGGTCGGCCGCGGCCTGGGCGTACAGGCCCCCGGAGAAGATGACCCCCGAGACTTGGTGCTCGAGAAGCATGTCGACGTAGTCGGCCTCGGAGATGCCCGCCGAGGTCCGCGTGCAGAGCACCGGCGTGAAGCCGCGCTTCGCGAGCGCGTCGGCAACAACCTCGGCAAATGCAGGGAAAATCGGGTTCTGAAGCTCCGGCAGGACGAGCCCGACGAGGCGCGCCCGCTCGCCGCGAAGCTGCGTCGGGCGCTCGTAGCCGAGGACGTCGAGGGCGGTGAGGACGAGCTCCTGCGTGCCCTTCGCGACGCCCGGCTTCTGGTTGAGGACGCGGCTGACGGTCGCCTCGCTCACGCCCGCGTACTTCGCAACCTCGGCCAGCCTGCGCCTCATGCCGTCAGGTTATCGCAAGAATCCGACAGACTTTGGTCAGCCGCCGGCTGCTTCTTCTTCCGCAACCGTGCGCTCGGCGGTCGGATGCACCTCGAGCCGCTCGTCCGGGATGGGCGCGCCACTCTCGACCGAGAGGCCGTAGGTGCCGGCGGCGAGGCGTGCCTCCGCCCGCCCGACCGCTTCGAGCTCGCGCTCGAGGTCGTCGCGCAGCCCCTCGTCGAGCTCCTCCCCGTACAGGTCGGAGGCGAGGTTCCCCGGGTCCTGGTCGTCGGCTTCCTCGCCGTCGTCCTGGCGCGCCAGCCGGCCGAGCGACCGCTCGATGCGGGCGCGCTCCGCGGCGACGAGCTCACGTGCGCGATCGGGATCCATGCGCGGACCCTACCGATCGACGTCGAGCCGCGCGGCCTCGAGGTCGAGGTCGCGCTGCACGCGCTGCATGACGGCGTCGTCGATGACGCGCTCGTTGCGGAGGTGAACGAGCGCCGACTGCTCGGCCGCGATGAGCTCGCGCATCACACGCTGGTAGGCGACTGAGCGCTCCTCGATCGCGCCGTCGTCGTCCTCGTCGAAGCGCGCACGGAAACGATTCGCGCGGAACGACAGGGAACCACGCAGGCGCTCCGCCGTGTCTTCTCGCACGACGCCGTCGGAGACGAGCTCCTCGAGTCGCGTAAGCGCAGCCTCGGCTGCCTTGATCCGGGCCTTCGCGTCCTCGCGCTCCGCGCCTCCGTCGTCGCGCACGTCGAGCGCATTGATCAAGCTCGGCAGCGTCAGTCCCTGGAACACGAGCGTCGCGACGATCACCGCGAACGTGAGGAAGACGATCAGCTGCCGGTCGGGGAAGCTCGTCGGCAGCGCGAGCGCGGCGACGAGCGAGACCGCGCCGCGCATGCCCGCCCAGGAGATGACGGCGAGCCATTGCCATGGCGGGTATGGGTCGTTCTCGCGGACCCGTTTCGAGAGAAAACGCGGCACGTATGCCGCGACGGGAACCCAGGCGATGCGCGTCGCGATCACCGCCACGCAGACGAGGGCCGAATACCCGGCGAGCTTCGCGGTCGAGAGGCCGGAGAGCGCGTCGACGATGCGCCGCAGCTGGAGCCCGACGAGGAGGAACATGAGCGTGTTGACGAGGAACACGAAGATGTCCCAGAAGGCGTCGCCTGCGAGGCGCGTCCGTTCATTCGTCAGCTCCGGCGTGTGCCAGCCCATGTACACGCCGATCGTCACGGCGGCGAGCACGCCGGAGACGCCGATCGCGACCGCCGGCAGGTACGCGAGATAGCCGCTGAGCACGGCGATCGCGACTTCGACCGGTGGATCGTCGAGCCGCTTCCGGACCTGCCGCACGACGTAGCCGACGGCGAGGCCGACCGCGATCCCGCCGACGACGTTCAGCACGATCCGCCCGGAGGTGTCGAGGAGTGAGAACGTCCCGCCGACCGCCGCGCCGACCGCCGCCTTGTAGAGGACGAGCGCGGTGCCGTCGTTGACGAGGCTCTCGCCCTCGATCAGCCCGACGATTCGCCGCGGCGCACCGAGGCGGCCCGCGATCTCCGTCGCCGCGAGCGCGTCGGTCGGCGAGACGATCGCGCCGAGCGTGAACGCCACCGGCCACGACAGATGCACCCATTCGTGCGCGACGATGCCGACGACTCCCATCGTCGCGCCGACGAGCCCGAACGCGAGGAGCGAGACGGGACGCTTGTTCTTCCGCAGCTCGCGGAGCGAGGTGAAGAACGCGCCCGAATAGAGGAGCGGCGGCAGCACGCCGACGAGGACGACGTCCGGCGGAAGCGACACGGTCGGCAGGCCAGGGATGAAACCCATGAGGACGCCGCCGAGCACGAGCAGGATCGGCAGCGGCATCCGCAGCCCCCGCGCGAGCGCGAGCAGCGCGCCAACCGCGACGAGCAGGGCGAAGAGCTCTACATCCTGGTGCGCGCCGAAATGCAAGCCAGGAGCTTAGACACGGGTGGGGCGCCGACAGAAGCCGGCGCCCCACGCTTCCCTAGTGCACGATGAACGTTCCCTTCATGCCCGCCGCAGCGTGGCCCGGGACGGTGCAGAGATACGAGAAGCGGCCCTTCTTGAAGACGACCTTGAGCTTGGCCGACTTGCCGGGCTGGACGAGCGGCGTTTTCTTGCCCGCGATCTTCAAGTCGTGAGCGATGTGGCCGACGTTCTTGACGACGAACACGACGGTGCCGGGCTTCGCCAGCGAGCGCTTCGAGAACTTGAAGAAGAACTCGCCGGCGCTGACCTTGATCGTCGACGTCGCGGCTCCCGCCCCGACGGCCGTCAGGCCGGCGAAGGCAAACGCCACCAGCAGCAGAGCGATGACTTTCCTCATGACCCCTCCTCAGACGGATACCCAGCCACGGTATAGGCGGGCTCGAGCCGTGGCGCACGCATGCTCGGGATGAGCAGTCCCGAGAACGTGCAGACGACGAGGAAGACGGTTGCCAGTACGAAGGAGTCGGTGAAGCCGGTGACGGTCGGCACGTTGTTGTGCGTGACGTGGTCGGTGATGAGCGTCGCGGTGATCTGGCCGCCGATGGCGCCGCCGATCGTGCGCATGACGGTGTTCATGCCGCCCGCAGCCCCGGTCTGGTGCGCGTCCACGGCCTGCACGATCAGGTTCCCGAGCGCCGCGAATGCGAGCCCGATCCCGATCCCGAGCAGCCCCGCGGAGATCAGCATGTCGTAGGGGTGGTGATGGTTGACCGCGAGCCAGATGAACGAGATCGCAGTGACCGCGGTGCCGGCGACCAGCGCGGGCTTGGACCCGAACCGATAGGCGACGCGGCCGGCGACCGCACCGAGCACGCCCATGCTCAAGGCCGCCGGCAGCAAGTACAGACTCGAGTCCACGACCGACGCGCCGAACCCGAACCCGGTGCTCTTCGGCAGCTGCGCGAACTCCGGGTACACGATGAACGACGCGTACATTCCGGCCCCGAGCAGGAACGCCACGAGGTTCGTCGTCCAGACCCCGCGAATCCGCATCATCGTCATGTCGATCAGCGGCTCGCGGCTGTGGACCTCGACCCAGATCCAGGCCACGATCACGGCCGCCCCGGCCGCCAATAGCGCGATCGTCTTGGCCCCGCCCCAGCCCCAGACCGTCGTCTGCGCGATCGCGATCAGCACGCAACAGATCCCGATGCTCATCAGCGCAGCCGCCAGCCAGTTCACATGGCCAGGCGAGCGGATCGGAGACTCCGGCACGAACCGCCACGTGCACGCCGCCGCGACCAGGGTCACCACGAGCGGCAGCCAGAACAGCCAGTGCCAGCTCAGGTGCTCGACGATCACTCCGCCCAGGACCAGGCCGAAGCCGCTCCCGATCCCCAGTACCGCGGAGATCAGGCCGATGCTGCCGGCGACCTTATGAGCTGGAAACTCGTCGCGGATGATCGAGAACGACAGCGGTAAGATCCCGCCGGCGACCCCCTGGATCACGCGCGCGACGATCAGCACCGTCAGCGAGGTCGCGACTGCCGCGAGCAGGGTCCCCGCCGCGAGCAGGAGCAGCGTCCACACCAGCAGCCGCTCCTTGCCGTACATGTCGCCCAGCCGCCCGATGATCGCCGTCCCGACTGAGGCGGACAACAGGAATCCGGTCAGCACCCAGGCGACGCCGGTCTCGGTTGTGTGGAGGTCGTGCTGGATCGTCGGCAGCGCCGGGATCACCGCCGAGGCAAGGATCGCGTACGCCAGCCCGGCGACCAGCAGCACGGTCAAGATCACATTCGCGTGAACGCCGTGCAACTCCCTTGGTTCCCGATCCATACCCAGTACCTTAGGCGGTCGATTAGCCTCGCTCGTTGTGACCGTGAAAATCGCCATCGTCGGGGACCAGAATGAGGTGCTCCCGAGCCATCGCGAGCTGAACGCCGTCAGGCCCATGTTCGGCGCCGACGTCGCCGCGGAATGGGTTCCCACCGACGGACCCAGGATCTTGGATCTGAGGGGGTTCGATGCGGTCTGGTTGGTGCCCGGCTCGCCGTACGCGGACGACGCCGCGGCGTACCGGGCGGTGACGTGGGCCCGCCAGCGAGACGTCCCGTTCCTCGGGACCTGTGGCGGCCTGCAATACGCGGTCGTCGAGTACTTCCGTAACGTCCTCGAGGTTCCTGCCGCCACCCACGCCGAGTCCGACGGCGTCGACGACAACAACGTGATCTCCGCGCTCGCATGCAGCCTGATGGGCGAGGAGCGGCTAGTCCGGCCGGTCCCCGGCACCCGGTTCTCGAAGCTCGTCGGCGACGAGCCGTTCGTGGGCATGCACTACTGCGGCTATGAGCCCGGACCCGGCGTCGTCGAGCGGCTCGCCGGCGCCGGCATGGTGATCGAGGCGACCGCAGACGACGCGGACGCCGAGGTGCTCGAGCTGCCCGGGAACCGGTTCTTCATGCTGACGCTGTTCCAGCCGCAGATCGGCGCGCTAGCGGGCAGGCCGGTACACCCGCTGCTGGGCGAGTTCGTTCGGTGCGCGCGCGAATACGCCGCTCACGCGGTTGCCGGCGCAGCGTCAAGCAGCGCCAGCAGCTGATCGCGGTCAGGCCCGGCGAGCGGCGGCCGCTCGACGCCCCGCGCAAGGTCGAAGACGCGCTCCATCAAGCGCTCGTCCGCGAAGATCTCGCGGTTGAGCGACAGGCAGCAGCGGTTCGCGAGGAACGCGCGAAATGCGTCGGCATCCTGCTACGCCGCCGCGAGCAGCGCACCCTGGAGCCAGGGCATCGAGCCCGGTTCGGGTGGCGCCCGGAGGCCGTGGCGAAGCGCCTCGATCTCGTTGAAACGGGCTCGATCCTCCTCGACGGTCTCGCGGTACCACGGCATCAGCTCCGCCTCGGTGACCGCATCCCACGCCGTCGCGAAGTCGTCGGGATCGTCCGGGTGCGCGTGGACCACCTCGGCGAGCCGCTGGGCGTGAAGCAGGCCGAGCGTCATGCCTCGGCCGAGTGATGGGTTCGTGCACGACAACGAATCGCCCAGCAGCGCCACCCCGGTCGCCACCGGCTTACCGTCGACGCTCAGCCGCCGGTACCGGTCGAGGATCCCCCCATCGCGACCATGTCGCTGATCGGCTCGCCCTCGAGCCAATGGGCGTGGAGTGGGC
>JBOGZQ010000148.1:0-12915 GCA_050697375.1 Gaiellaceae bacterium
GAGGCGTTCCGTCCTTTGTGCTTTGCTTCTGACGGTCGCCGATCTTTTGAGTGCAAGCCCTTGACGGATACCGACGTCACAATCGTAGAGGTCGGCCCTCGCGACGGGCTCCAGTCGGCGAAGCAGACCATGTCGACGCCGGCGAAGTTGCGTTGGATCGACGCGCTCGCCGGTACCGGACTGCGCCACATACAAGTGGGTTCGTTCGTCTCTCGGCGTGCGCTGCCCCAGATGGCCGACTGCGCGGACGTCGTACGCCATGCACTGACAATCCCGGATCTGCGGGTCTCGGTGCTCGTGCCGAACCTTCGCTACGCCCACGACGCCTTTGATGCCGGCGTACACGCCTTGACGATCCCGGTGTCGGTGAGCGAACCGCACTCGATCGCGAACATCCGGAAGACACACGACGAGATCATCGAGGACGTTCGCGCGATCGTCGCCCTGCGCAATGCGCGGTTCCCGGGTACAGCGATCGACGTCGGGCTCGCCACTGCGTTCGGGTGCACGATCCAGGGCGTCGTTCTCGAAGACGACGTGATCGGCCTGGCGCTCCGCGTGGCGGAATGCGGAGTCGACTCCATCCATCCAGCCGACACCGTGGGCTTCGCCAACCCGACACAGGTACGACGCCTGCTTCGGCGCCTGCGCGCCGAGGTCGGCGAGAAGTGTGGCGGGGTCCATCTGCACAACACGCGCGGCCAAGGACTGGCGAACGTCGTCGCGGCGCTGGACGTCGGCATACGCTCCTTCGACTCGTCGCACGCCGGCCTCGGCGGTTGCCCATACGCCCCGGGGGCCACCGGAAACGTCGTGACCGAGGACATCGTCTTCCTGCTCGAATCGATGGGCCTGCGCACCGGCGTCGACATCGAGCGGTTGATCGAGGCTCGCTCGACCCTCGCCGCCGGGTTGCCCGGCGAGGAGCTGTACGGCCATGTCGCCGAAGCGGGCCTTCCGAAGGGATTCGTTCCGGCGACGGTCGCCGCGTGAGCGGCGGCGAGCCCGACTGGCTCCCGCTCGCCGGGATCCGTGTGGTCGAGCTCTCGCACGTCGTCATGGGGCCGGCCTGTGGTCTCGTTCTCGCCGACCTCGGCGCGGACGTTGTCAAGGTCGAGCCTCCGATTGTCGGCGACAAGACGCGAAACCTCGGTGCGGCAAGCGCCGGCCTCTTCACGACGTACAGCCGGAACAAGCGGAGTGTCGCCGTGGACGTTCGCATCCCGGAGGGCTTCGCCTTCATACGGCGCCTGATTGCACAGGCGGATGTCCTGGTCGAGAATTTCCGCCCCGGCGCACTCGACGCAGTCGGACTGGACTACCGCTCGCTCAGCGAAGAGACGCCTCGCCTCATCTACTGCTCGCTCAAAGGCTTCCTCGGTGGCCCGTACGAGCAACGAGTCGCGCTCGACGAGGTCGTCCAGATGATGGGCGGGCTCGCCTACATGACCGGGCCGCCCGGGCACCCCCTTCGGGCTGGAGCCTCCATCAACGACCTCATGGGCGCCGTCTTCGCGGTCGCCGGTGTCGTCGCTGCGCTGTACGACCGCGAGCGAAGCGGCCGTGGCACGCTCGTCAAGGCCGGGCTCTTCGAGAACAACGCGTTCCTGGTCGCGCAGCACATGGCCCGGTTCGCGATCACAGGGGACGCGCCGCGTCCGATGCCGGTGCGGGATTCCGGGTGGGGAGTCTACGACGTGTTCGAGGCGAGCCACGAGGAGCCTGTCTTTGTCGCGGTCGTGACGGACGGCCAGTGGCGCGCGTTTTGCGACGCCTTCGGACTGGCTGAGCTCGCCGCGAAGGAGGCTCTCGCGACGAACCGGCTTCGCGTCGAGTCGCGCGAGTGGCTGATCCCCAAGCTCGCCGCCCTGCTTGGCCGTCGCACGCGCACCGAGATCTGCAACCTGTGCGAAGTCGCCGGCGTCGGCTTCGCCCCGATCCGCCGCCCCGACGAGCTGTTCGACGACCCGCACCTGTCTCGACCCGAGGCGAGAGTCGACGTCACCCTCGAGGACGGCACCGCCACATGGCTCCCCGGTGTTCCGCTCGAGCTCGACGGCCGGCGCCTACCCGGAAGACGCAACCCACCACGCCTCGGCGAGCACACCGTCGAAGTCGCCGAAGAGCTGGGCTACAGCCTGCAGGAGATCACGACCCTCGTCGACGCCGGGGCTCTCGCCGTCGCCGACGCTGCGCAAGTGTGAATCACGACACAGTCGAGGCCGCTGTCCAGCGGTACAGATGCTCGGGCCGTCCGGCCGCGCCGTATCGGAGCGTGTAATCGACCGCACCGGAGTCGGCCAGGAATCTCAAGTAGCGCCGTGCGACACCCTGGCTGATCCCCGTGCGTGCGGCGACCTCGGAGGTGGAGAGGGCGGAGCTCGAATCCCTCAACAGCGAGGCGACGAGCGTCAGGGTCGGGGGAGAGATTCCCTTGGGCAGCGAAGCGTCGCCGCTCGTCCGCAGCAGCCCATACAGCCGATCGATGTCGCGCTGCTCGGCCTGACCCATGTCGGCAAGCCGGCGGCGGGCCTCGGCATACGACTCGAGCCGCTCGCGGAACGTCACAAACGTGAACGGCTTGACGATGTAGTGGACAACGCCGAGGTGCATCGCGTCGCGGAGGACCTCGACGTCTTTTGCCGACGTGATCGCGATGACGTCGACCGGCGGGGTCGCGCCCGCGCGCAGCGTTCGCATGAACTCGATGCCGGTCTCGTCCGGCAGATAGATGTCGAGGAGGACGAGGTCGGGCCTGAGCCTCTGTACGAGCGCCCGTGCGTCGCGACCGGTGGTTGCCTCGCCGACGACCTCGAATCCGACGAGGCGCTCGACGAACTGTCGATGCACCGAGACTGCCATGAAGTCGTCGTCGACGACGAGCGTCCGGATCACGACTCGACCCCTTCGAGCGAGCGCAGCGGCATCCGCACCGTGAAGAGGGCACCGTCGACGTTCTCGACCTGGATCGTCCCGCGTCGGCGACGCACCTCCTGGCTGACGAGAGCGAGACCGAGACCGCGCTTGCGCTCTCCGCCGCCTGCGATCTTCGTCGTGAAGCCGTCGCGGAAGATCTCATCGATCAAGGCCGGATCGACGCCGGGGCCAGAGTCGTGGATTGCGATCACGAGCTCCCCTCCCTCGACGTGCAGCGCGACGTCCACATGGCCGCCGCCACCGCCCACGGAGGCCGATTCGAGCGCGTTGTCGATCAGGTTGCCGAGCATCGCGACAAGCGAGCGGACATCCTCGAGCTCCGTCGGCAGCTCGGTCGCATGGACGTCGAGCTTGACGCCATACTCGCTTGCAACCGCGGCCTTGCCGAGCAGCAACGCGGCGAGGATCGGATCGCCGACTCGATCCACGAGGGAAGCGGCCAGCTCCTGGTGCAGGAGCGACGAGCGATTGATCTCCTGCACGGCGTCCTCGTAGCGGCCGAGCTCGATGAGCCCGCTGATCACATGCAGCCGGTGCTGGAACTCGTGCTCCTGCGCCCGCAAAGCGTCTGCGAGCTTGCGCACGTCGTGCAGCTCGCGTGAGAGCGCGTCGAGCTCGGTGCGGTCGCGGAGCGTCACCACCGCTCCGATCGGGCGGCCGCGCACCTCGACCGGCATCCGGTTCGCAACGAGGACACGGTCGCCGAGGACGACGACCTCGTCCCGGCCGGGGACATGGCCCGTAAAGACATCGTGCACGCGACCCGCCGGCACGACTTCTCCGACCGGCCTGCCGACGGCGTCGGCATCGAGGCCGAGCAGCCGCTGCGCCTGGTCGTTGATGAGCGTGATCCGCCCTGCCGGATCGAGCGTGATCGCACCTTCGCGGACACCGTGCAACATTGCCTCTCGCTGCTCGAGGAGCGCGCCGATCTCGTCAGGTTCGAGCCCGAACGTCTGCCGCTTCACACGGCGCGCCAACAGGAAGGCGCCGACGGCTGCGAGTGTGAGCGCGACAAGCAGCGGGACAAGGATCACCGGCAGAGAGTCCCGGAACTCCGACGCGATGGCCTTCTCCAGCACACCGACGGAGACGAGCCCGATCACCCGGCCCTGCGCATTCCGGATCGGCACTTTTGCCCGCTCCGACCAGCCGAGCGACCCGCGTTGCTCGCCGACGAACGTCTTGCCGGCGAACGTCGCGGCCGGGTTCTCGCCGGGATCGTTGAGCAGCGACTTCCCGATCAGCTTCGGATTCGGATGTGACATGCGGATGCCCCGGCGGTTCGCGACGACGACGAAGGACGCACCGGTGGCGCGCCTGATTCGCTCGGCGATCGGATCGATGATCTTGGCGCCGTCGGGACGCGTCAGTGCCGCGACGACCCGCGCGTCCGTTGCAACGGTCTGCGCGATCGCGAGCGACTCCGCGCCGGCACGTTTCGCGATGTCGGCGCGCGAGTGAAGGTAGACGACGACGGACGAGACGCCCACCGTCAGGAGGATGATGGCGAGCTCCAAGAGGAGCACCTGCGTCGAGAGCCGAGGCAGCCGCTTCGACGTCGTGACGATGCGCACGGGCCCGATCGTAACGCCCGAGGTCATGCGGGCCGCGATCAACAATGATCGAAAAGCCCGCTAATCCGCGATTAGTGCGGCTTATGTCAGCAACGTAGACATGCCTCGTGGCGGGCGCAACGATCGCCCGCACGTGTCGCTGTTCTGGTTGTCGGTCGGATTCGGGTTCGTCACAGCCTCCGTGCTTGCCATTGCCGCGGTCGGCCTGAGCCTCCAGTTCGGCATCACGAACTACGTCAACTTCGCCTACGGCGACTTCATGGCGCTCGGTGGGTTCTTCGCCTATGTCCTCAACAGCGAGGTCCTCCACCTCAACATCTGGATCGCTTTGGTGATCGGCTCGCTCTTGATGGGCGTGTTCGCCGTGATCCTCAACCGGCTGGTCCTCGGACCGTTCGCGCGGCGGTTCAGCAAGCCCCATTACGTCCTCATCGTCACCTTCGGCCTCTCGCTGATCATGCTCAACGCCGAGTACTCCATCTGGGGTGCCCAGGTCCGCTTCTTCAGGATGCCGATCACCCCGGCCATGCACATCGGGCCGCTGCTGCTGACGAGAAATCAGTTGATCGTCATAGGGATCGCGATCGCGTTGATGTTCGCCGTGCACGCGATCCTGAAGGCAACGCGCCTCGGAAAGTCGATGCGGGCGATGTCGGACAACACGACGCTCGCGATGACGAGTGGAATCGATACGAAGCGCGTCACCACGATCACGTGGTTCTTGTCGGGTGCGTTGGCCGGCGTGGCGGGGACCGTCCTGGGGATCGGCGAGGGCAACTTGACGCCGGCCTCGGGTGAGCTCTTCCTGTTCGTGATCTTCGCCGCGGTGATCCTCGGTGGCGTGGGGAGCATTTACGGCGCGATGGGCGGAGCCCTCCTCATCGGGCTGGCGACGGAGATCTCGGCGGCGTTCATCAACCCCGCCTACAAGCTCGACATCGCCTTCGTCATCTTGATCCTCACCCTTCTCATCCGGCCGAGCGGATTGATCGCACGGCCGGGGACGACGTAGAGCCGCCTTGGTCTACTACGTCTTCACGCTCGTCTTCTTCTGCTTCGACTACTTCATCCTCGCTATGGGGTTGAACATCCAGTACGGCGAGACGGGGATCCTCAACTTCGCGTACATCGGGTTCGTCGCGATCGGGGCGTATTTCACCGGCATCTTCAGCCTGCACAACGCCGGAAACAGCGGCCAGCACTACATCCTCGGGCTCGGCCTCCCGTTCCCGCTCAATCTCCTGCTCGGCGGACTGGCGGCGATGGTCTTCGCCCTGATCGTCGCACTCATCACGCTCAGACGCCTGCGAACCGACTACCTCGCGATCGTTCTGATCTCGCTGTCACTCGTGCTCTATGACTTCTGCAACAACTACGTCTCGCTCTTCAACGGCGCCGACGGCCTCTACAACGTGCCGGAACCGTTCGCGAAGGCGTTCGGCCTGACCGTGAACTCGTTCATCCCGTTCTTCGCCTGCGTCACTGCGCTGGTGTCGCTTCTCATGTGGTTCGTGATGAGCCGCGTGATACGGGCCCCTCTGGGGCGCACGTTTCGCGCGATTCGGGACGACCACGTCGTCGCCGCGGCTCTCGGCAAGAACGTCTTCCGGATGCAGCTGAAGTCGATGATGATCGGCTCGTTCTACGCCGGCATCGGCGGCGGCCTTCTGATCCAGTTCGGCGGTTCGTTCAACCCGACCGCCTGGCTGCCTGGCGAGACGTTCGTCGTGTTCGCCGTGCTGATCGTCGGCGGCGCCGGCAACAACATCGGGATGTTCGTCGGCGCGCTGCTCGTCGAGACGCTGCTCATCCACCTGCCGGCGTTCCTGCCGGAGATTCCGGGCCATCCGGGCCTCATCGAGTACTTCGACAGCGCCCTTGTCGGCGTCGTTCTCATGCTGATGCTCTGGTTCCGCCCGCAGGGCGTCGTGCCCGAGCGGCTCCGGCGCACGGCGAGCTTCGGGGTGCGCGAGCGCTTGCACGGCGAGCCGGGGATGGACGAGACGGGCGTCCCGGTGGCCGCGGCTGCGCAGCTTCGGGGCGGTCGATGAGCGAAACCGGCGTGCTCGAGGTCGCGGTCCGGAGGCCGGCGCTGCGCTGCGAGGGCATCACGAAGGCGTTCCAGGGCGTGCACGCCGTGAACGGCGCCGCCTTCGACGTCCCCGAGGGACAGATCACGGCGCTCATCGGCCCGAACGGCGCCGGCAAGACGACGGTCGTCAACATCCTCTCCGGCGCGATGACCTGCGACAGCGGCAGGGAGTTCATCGGAGATACGGAGGTCACCAACCGGCCGAGCTACAAGATCGCCCGGCTCGGCCTACTGCGCACATTCCAACTCTCGCGCGAGCTCGGTGGGCTGACGGTTCTCGAGAACCTGCTCGTCGCGCCCGCCAACCAGGCCGGTGACGCTCTCGTCAACGTGCTGTTGCGCCCGGCGTTGATCCGGCGCCAGGAACGCGAGCACGCCGAGCGCGCCCTTCAGTTGCTCGACATCTACGGTCTCTACGGTCACCGAGACACCCGGGCGAGTGACCTCTCCGGCGGTCAGAAAAAGCTGCTCGAGATCGCGCGGGCTGTGATGGCGTCGCCGAGGATCCTGCTGCTCGACGAGCCGATGGCGGGCGTCAACCCCGCGCTCATCGAGCTCATCGGAGGCTACATCGTCGACCTCAAGCAGAGCGGGGTCACCGTGCTGATGATCGAGCACAACCTGAACGTCGTCGAGAAGATCTGCGACTACGTGATCGTGCTCGCGGAGGGCCGAACACTCGCGACGGGGCGCCTCAGCGAGCTGCGTGAGAACACCGAAGTCGTCAAGGCCTATCTCGGTGAGGTGATCGATGCCGGCACTGAGCAGTGAGAAGGTGACGGCCGGCTACGGCCGTTCTCCGGTCATCAACGACATCACCCTGACTGCGGATCTCGGCTCGGTCACCACGATCATCGGTCCGAACGGCGCCGGAAAGTCGACCTTCGCGAAGACGCTCGTCGGCGTGCTCAAGCCGATGTCGGGAAGGATCATGGTGAACGGCTTCGACATCACCACGATCCCCGGGCACGAGATCCCCCGGCGCGGCCTCGTCTACGTCCCGCAGAACGACAACGTGTTCAAACGACTGACCGTGCGCGAGAACCTGGAGGTCGGCGGGTTCGCCGCGAACGGTGACACGTCTGCTCGCATGGCGGAGATCCTCGGCATCTTCACGGACCTCCGAACCGCGAGCGAAAAAAAGGCCGGTCTTCTCTCGGGCGGCCAGCAGAATCTGCTCGCAATCGCGCGCGCGCTCATGGTTGATCCGTCGGTGATCATCCTGGACGAGCCGACCGCAGGCCTGTCGCCCACCTACACGGACGTCGTGTGGGACCAGATCGCACGGATTGCGCGACTCGACACGGCCGTCCTCGTCGTCGAGCAGAACGTCGAGCGTGCTCTCAAGCACTCGGACGTCGTGCACATCTTCGTGGCGGGACGCAGCCACGTTCACGGGCCGGCGACCGAGATCGCCGCGCTTGATCTGCCGTCGATCTTCCTCGGGAGGTCGCACGCCAATTGAGTCGGTCAAACACACAAGGAGGGTGAGGATGGTCAAGGCAAGATGGTGGCGGAGCGCGACGATCGCGCTTGCGCTCGCGGCCGCGGCGAGCGTCGCCGGCGGAGCTTTCGGCTCCGTGAATTCGGCCGCGACGACGCACAAGGCAAGTTCGTCCACGCTCGTGGTCGGCGGGATGTTCCCGTTCACCGGCACCAAGTCGCTTCTGTCGCAGTGGGGAACCCATGGCGTGCCGGTCGGTATCTACGAGGTCAACAACAACGGCGGCGTTCTCGGCCACAAGTGGAAGTCGGCGTACGTCGACGACGCGGCTGACTCGGTCGACGCCCTCCCGGCGTTCCGCAAGCTGCTGCTGAAGCACCCCACGCTGGTAATCGGCCCGTTCTCGCCGACGATCGAGGCGGTGATCAATCAGTTCCAACCGAACAACGTCGCAGACTTCATGGTCGGCGGCCTGACGCAGCTCGACAACATGCACAACCCGTACGTGTTTCGGACTTCCTCGTCCGACTCGAACGAAGCGATCGCCATGGCGTACTACGCGATCAAGCATGGGTGGAAGTCGGCGTCGCTGATCTTCGACAACTCCGCGAACTCGCAGGGCTTCGTGCCGCCGCTCGAGAAGGCCTTTAAGGCACTCGGCGGAAAGATCGACGCCAACATAACTCTCACACCGGGGCAGTCCTCCTACAACGCGGAGCTCGCGCAGGCGTTCGCCAACCATCCACAGGTGGTCTTCGACTCGATGGACTCCCAGTCGGCGGCCACGCTGTTCTCGGACGGCCAGCAGCTCGGCTACATGAACATCCCGTGGATCGGTGACGATCTCCAGTCGGCTCCGAACGGGGACTACGCAAAGGCGTTCGGTCAGACCGCATCCACCGAGCTGACCGCGGCTCTGCCGGCGTCGCCGTCGGGCACCGCGTTCAGCCACTTCCTCAGCGACTACCAGAAGGTTTGGCACACGAAGAAGATCCTGCCGACGACCTTCAACGAGTACGACTCGGTCGTCATTGCGTCGCTCGCGATGACAGCCGCCAAGTCGACGAACCCGAAGGTGTGGGTCAAGGACGTCTCGAAGGTTGCGAACCCGCCCGGCGCCCAGTGCTCGACCTACGCGGCGTGCGTGCGCCTTGTCAAGAAGGGCAAGGACATCAACTACCAAGGCGCCTCTGGGAACGATGACTTCAACCGGTACCACAACGTTTTCAGCGGATTCCAGATGGTCGGTTTCGACTCGAGCCTCAACAACGTGACGCGTGGCTTTGTCACGCCGCAAGAGCTCGAGTCGGTGGTCGCCAAGGGCGGCTGAGCGAGGAGCCGGCGGAGTCCCATCATCCGCTTTCGGGAAGGGGGCGGGCGTGTGCCCGCCCCCTTCTTCGTGAGAGCTAGCCGCCGTTCGGCGGGTTCTTGCCCCCGGTCGCGACGTAACTGACGCAGTCGCCCTGGTTCTTGAACACGCCGAACGTCTGCCAGCCGCCCTTCTTGCACTGGTCGGCTGAGGTCGGCAGAGCGGGCGACAGCCCTCCCGAGTAGTACGCGTCGTACTGAGTCGACGCAAACGCCTCCCACATGTGATCGGCTTGGTCGATCGAGAAGGTGAATGATCCCGAGCCCGGCTGGTTTCCGTCGAGCCGCGGCTCGGGAACGCTCACTGACGACCCGCTGGGTCCGCACACGACGCACGTGCCACTCGTGTTGCCGCCGTAGAGCTGCGCGCCGGGAGCGTACGTCAGCGGCCCTGCGGTCGGGTTGTCGACATGGACGGTCGCGGTGAAGACGTACGTCTTGTCGAGCTGTCCGTTGTAGAGCGTCCAGACTCCGCCACCTGCGCTTACGTCTTCGCCCAGGTCGGCGTTTGTCGGGCTCGCCATCGATACGACGGTTCCCGGACCACTCAGATTGATGAAGATGCCCGGCTGGACGAATTGCGGATTGACGAACGTGATGCTGAACGCGAGCGTCACATCGCCCCCGCCGGCCGGAACCTGCGACGCCGTCCACGACGAGTCGTAGCCGAGGGTGAACGTGCTCTGGATTCCCGTCGCGGCGAGCTCACCGTCGCTCCACGCCAAGCGGTCGCCGTCACCGCCGAGGCTCGGTGCGGTGCACGAGGCCGGAAACGTCGGCGTCGGAAGACCGCTGAACAGGGAGGGATCGAGTCCGCTCGAGACCGTGATCGTGGGATCGTTCACCGCGCTTGCGGTGTGGTTTGCCATCCACAGCGCCCATCCCGGGGTGCCTGTCACGGTCGCACTGCCCGAGACGCTGCTCACGCCGCTGGGTACGGTGTAGTCGAAGCGCGAGTCGACCTCTCCGACCATGACCGAGTCACCTGTGGCGAAGTCCGTTCCTGCAGGAACACACCACTGCGCGAGCGCTTGCGTTCCCGACCGGGCTGCCTGCGCCGGCACGAGCAACACGACGAGGGCCAATAGACCGGCGAATCCGCAGCCAAGGAACCGTCGCTGCTTTCGGTCAGTCACGTGCCGCATCTCGACCGCCTTTCGTTGGATGCCATTTCGACTCGGCAGCCCCCGGGCACCGGAAAGCGCGGTCGCCCGCGCGACCGCCGGCAATGCTTCATCTGTGCCGCCGCCCCTCCCTCGTGCGAACTAATCGCGGTAGAAGGCTGCGCCGATGCTTGCACGTGAAGGCAAGGAATACAACCCTCACTACTGCGTCGCAGTGATCAAGCGGTCGTGCATGTCCCACGGTCTATCGTCGGCGTGAGATTGCAGAAGGTTGTGGAAGGTTTACAGCGACCAGATCGAGGCGGCCGGCATCTTCGCGTACTGTCGTCGTCGGCTTGCTGCAACGGCTCCAGACCCCCACCGCCGGAACCGTGATCGGCGCGCTGCTCATTCCGCTCGTCAAAATACCGCGTGCCCGTCGCGCGGCGGGAACGCAACAAGTAGCGCCTGCGTGTCCGTGCCGCTCGGCCTGCTTGCAGCTGCATTGGCGTCGGGCCTCTACAACGTGGGACTGCTGCTGCAGGCGGTCGCGTCGCGGCGTGGCGCGAGCCGGTCGGCGCCGCGTTCTCGCCCGGCCTGGTCGGACGCCTCGTCGTGCGGCGTCGGTGGCTCGCCGGTCGGCACGGGGGTCTCCGGCTGGCCGCTGCAGGCGTTCGCACTGACGCGCGCACCGCTGACGGTCGTGCAGCCGGTGCTCGGGGTCGGTCTCGTCGTGCCGCTCATTTTCGGCGCTCCTATGCTCGGTGACCGCGTTCGACGTCGAGATATGCTCAACGTGGCCGCGCTCATAGCGGGTGTGTCGCTGCTCGTTGCCGTTGCACCGCCGAGAAAGATCGACACCACGATCGACGCTCGGCTCGTGATCGCCCTCACGGCGCTCGCGGTGCTGATTGTCGCGTTCCTGTTCCTGACGGTCGTGCTGCCGGGCAGGCGCGGGTCACTGCTGATCGCCGCAGCCGGCATCGGGTTCGCGCTGTCGAGCATGACGACGAAGCTGCTCGCCGACGCGGCGACCCGCCATCGCTGGGTGCTTGCTGCGGTCTGGCTGGCCGTGACCGTCATCTCCGCCGCGGCTGCGCTGATCGGCGAGATGAATGCACTGCAGATCCGCTCGGCGGGCGCGGTCTCGTCGCTCGTCTTCGCACTCGAGACGGTTGTGCCGGTGGGGCTATCGCCATTGCTCTTCGGCGAGACGGGTAACGCCGGGTCCGGGTCGCTCGCGTTGCGCGCGTGTGGGCTTGCGCTGGCGATCGCCGCGGCGGTGGCGTTGACGCGCGCGCCCGTTGTGGAGCACGCGCTCGCCGAGGAGTGACTGCCGCGGCGTTTCGATCGCTTCGGTTAGGCCTCGACCGGGGGGGCCGGAAAGTCGGTAGAGCGGCCAGCCGTGGGTCCAACCGTGAGCCCCGCGTCCTGGATCGCCTCGTCCACATCATCCCCCAGCGCGCGAATCAGCTGCGGGCTTCTAAGGACGGCGCGCAGCACGCTTTGACCGCCGCAGCGCTCGACATAGGGATCGGTGACGATGTCGGTCAGATGCCGACCGCGTCGATGCTCGCGGCGAAGATAGGCGGCAAGCTGTGTCTCACGGTACGGGCGGCGACCGAGGAAGAAAAACGGGGTGCGTGTCAGCGAACTGGGCGCGGGCATTGGAACGTTCACCGAGTTTACTTCATGACATGATGTATCCAGCGTTAGTATTCAGTTAAGTTCATCACATGATGCATATCGACTGGGGAACGCCGCCTTCCGAAGTCAGAAGCCTACGAGCCCGGCGAACCGCATTGCCGTTGGTGCGAGGTTGCGGGCGATCAGCCCGGGCCGGTCGATGACGGGATTGCCCGCGTCGTCGGTGAACTCTGCGACGGCGCGGTCGACGCGGCTGCGGATGTCGCGGACGATTGCATGGAGCCCGAGCTCGGCGAGGCGGACGGCGAGGCGCTTCATGTTGACGAGGTAGTAGTAGAGCGAGTCGACGTCGGGGCCGTAGGACTCGCGGAGGTGGGCGTCGATCAGTCCATGTGATCGCTTCGCGCGACGGAGCATGGCGTCGGCGAGATCGAGGTGCTCGTTGCAGACGGCTGTGAGTTTCGCTTCGGCGATCGCGTGCTGGTCGAGGAACTCGCTGGTGGCGAGGACGGCGATGCGGACGTGGCGGCCTTCGTCGCGGCGGACGTTGGTCTGTCCCACGCGCATTCCGGGCAGGTTGTACTCGGCGTACTTGTCGTTGCCTTTGGCGCGACGGATGACGACATCGCTGTTGGCGATGACGTCTTCGCCGAGGATGCCGTAGATGAAGATCGCGGTGTAGACGTCCTCGAGCGGCCGGCCGGGGCGCAGGAGTTGCGCCATCTCCCGGTTGAAGTGGGCGAAGAG
>JBOGZQ010000149.1:0-5463 GCA_050697375.1 Gaiellaceae bacterium
GAGAGCGGTCGCCGGCGCGACGACGGCGCCGACGCGAAGCGCGCGCCGCGCCCGCGAGGGCGCGGGTCGCCGGCCGTAGACCTCCCGCTCCGGCCGCGGGCCAACCGGCCCTTCCGGCCCGTGCTCGCGGGCAAGCTGCATCACCTGCGCGATGTGCAGCGCGCGCCGCCCCCCTCCTGCGCCCTGCTCGATCTGCGCCTTGCACGAGAAGCCGTTCGCGACGACGAGCTCGTCGTCGGGAAGCGACCGAACCTTCGGCAGGAGCCCCAGCTCGCCGATCTCCATCGACAGGTCATGGTGCCCGGCCTCGAACCCCCACGAGCCGGCGAGCCCGCAGCAGCCGGCCTTCAGCTCGTCCGCCTCGACCCCCATCCGCTTCAGCAGCGAGAGGTCCGCGTCCATGCCGCCCGTCGCCTTCTGGTGGCAGTGCCCCCAGAGCAGCGCCTTGCGCGCGAGCTGCGGCGCCTCGACCTCGTAGCGCTCGAAGAACTCGGCGAAGTGCACCATCGACTTGCTGAGCCGGATCGCGTCTTCGTCCATCGGGAAAAGCTTCCCCAGCTCGTCCTTGAAGACGGCGGTGCAGCTCGGCTCGAGGCCGACGATCGGGATCCCCTCGCGATACCACTCGCGCAGCAGGTCGAGATTGCGGCGCAGATAGCGCTCCGCGAGATCGAGGAAGCCGTAGTCGTACAGGGGGCGGCCGCAGCACACGTGCCCTTCCGGCATGACCACCTGCCAGCCGGCTGCCTCGATCGCCTCGACCGCGGCGACGCCGACGTCGGTGTGGAAGCGGTTGTTGAACGTGTCGGGGAAGAGGACGACCTTGCGGCCGCCCGGGTTCGCCGTCCCGCCGCGGCGCTTGAACCACTCCTGGAGCGTCATCGGCGCGAACGACGGCGTGTCGCGCTGCAATGTCATTCCCGCCGCAAGCTTGAACATGGGAGTGCGCCCGAGGAGGTTGACGAGCTCCGGCGCGTGCGACGCGACGGCGGCGACGCGATCGATGAGCCCGAACGCGTAGGCGTGCCGCGGGCGATGCCTCCGCTCGAAGCGGTGGTGGAGGAACTCCGACTTCAGCGTCGGCATGTCGACGCCGACGGGGCAGTCGTTCGTGCAGCCTTTGCACGAGAGGCACAGGTCGAGCGCGTCCATCACCTCGTCCGACTGCCAGCCGTCCGTGATGACCTCGCCGCGCAGCATCTCGAAGAGGAGGTGCGCGCGCCCGCGGGTCGAGTGCTTCTCCTCCTTCGTCGCCATGTACGACGGGCACATGACGTCGACGCCTTCCGGCGTGCGGCACTTGGAGATGCCGACGCAGCGCACGGTCGCGTGCGCGAAGTCGCCCTTGTCCTCCGTGTACGCGAACTTCACCTTCGGCCGCCACAGCTCGTAGTCGGCGCCGAGGCGGAGGTTCTCGTCGATCTTGTACGGGTCGACGACCTTGCCGGGGTTCATCTTCAGGTCGGGGTCCCAGATCCGCTTGAACTCGCCGAAGCCCTCGACGAGGTCGTCGCCGAACATCTTCGGCAGCAGCTCGGCGCGCGACTGGCCGTCGCCGTGCTCGCCGGAGAGCGAGCCGCCCAGCTCGAGCACGAGGTCGCTCGCGTCGTCGAGCCAGCGCCGGAACTTGCGGATGCCGTCGCGCGTGACGAGATCGAAGTTCCAGCGCGCGTGCACGCAGCCCTGCCCGTAGTGACCATAGAGCGCGCTCTCGTAGTCGTACTTGTCGGCGAGATCCGACAGGCGGCGCAGGTACTCGCCGAGCCTGTCGGGCGGGACGGCCGAGTCCTCCCAGCCCTCGTGCGTGTCCGGCTTGCCGGGGATGAAGGCGGTCGCGCCGAGCCCGGCCTCGCGCACGTCCCAGATGTGCTGCTCCGAATCGGGATTGTCATAGAGCTTCATCGCCGACTTCGGATGCCCCTGGCGCTCGAGGTCGCGCATCAGGTCGCGGGCGCGGTCGTCCGACTCCTGCTTCGTGTCACCGCCGAACTCGACGAGCAGCCAGCCGTGCCCGTCCGGCATGAGCGACAGGTCGTGCTTGTGCATCCCGATCGCCGTCATGTCGGTGATGAGCGTGTCGTCGACGCCCTCGATCGCGTCCGGCTCGTGCTCGCGCGCGAGCGGGACGTGGTCGGCCGCCTCGAACTTGCTCGGGTACGCGACGACGAGGAGCGAGTGCTCCTTCGGTGCGGGCATGAGCTCGAGCGTCGCCTCGAGGATCGTCACGCACGTCGACTCGGTGCCGACGAGCGAGCGCGCGACCTCGAAGCCGCGCTCGGGCAGGAGCTCGTCGAGGTTGTAGCCGGAGACGCGGCGCGGTATCTGCGGGTAGCGCTCGCGAATCTGCCCTGCGTACCGGTCGGCGAGCCCGCGCAGCTCGGCCGCCATCTCCTCCGGTACGCCTGCGCCGCCTCGGCCGATGCGCAGCCGGTCGCCGCGATACGTGATCACGTCCAGCTCGACGACGTGGTCGGCGACGCGCGATCCCGGCCCGCGGAACTCGGACATGACCGAGTGACGGCCGCACGAGTTGTTCCCGATCATGCCGCCGAGCGTGCAGTACGCGTGCGTGGACGGATCCGGCGCGAACGTCAGCTGATGCTTCGTCACCGCCTCCTTGCGCAGCTGGTCGAGAACGACGCCCGGATGCACGCGCGCCAGCCGCCGCACCGGGTCGATCTCGACGATCTGGCGCAGGTACTTGGAAAAGTCGACGAGCACGGCGACGTTGCAGCCCTGGCCGGCGAGGCTCGTGCCGCCGCCGCGGTTGACGATCGGCGCGCCAAACTCAGCCGCGACTCTGTGGACGGCGACGACGTCGTCGAGCGTGCGCGGGATGACGACGCCGATCGGAACCTGGCGGTAGTTGGAGGCATCGGTCGCATACAGCGCGCGGGCGCCGGTGTCGAAGCGCACCTCGCCCTCGACCTCCTTGCGCAGGTCGGCGGCAAGCGCGCGCCGGTCGACCTCTTCGACGCGGCCGCGGCGCGGGACGACGGCGCTCACGACGCCCACCGGGCGACCTCCTGCCGTTTGAGCTCGAGCCCGTTCCCGGAACGCGTCTTGTCGGGCCGGAGCACGCTGCCGTCGGGCTCGGGGACGCCGTCGAACAGCATCCGCTCGACGCGCACGTGGTCGTGGAAGTACTCGAGGTGGCGAAGCCGGCCGACCGCGGCGAACACGTGCGCCGAGATCGCGGGGGCGCAGTGCGCGCTGACATCGATGGGGAACGCGTTCGCGACGTCGAGAACGCCTGTGATGCCCAGGCAGCGCGTCACGTCGAGCTGGAGCACGTCGACGCAGCCGACGATGTTCCGCGCGTCCTCCAGTGTGTACGCATACTCCCCGGCCGCAATCTCGATCGATGTGTGGTCGCGCAGAAATTGCAAGCCTTCGAAGTCCCCTGACGAGACGGGCTCCTCGAACCACTTCACGCCCCACTCGCCCGCGTACCGCTCGGCCCAGGCGAGGGCCTGCTTGCGCGAGAAGGCGCCGTTCGCGTCGACGAAGAGCTCGACGTCATCCCCAATCGCCTCGCGCGCAGCGTCGAGCCGCGACGGGTCGCGCCCTGGCTCGCGCCCGACCTTCATCTTCACGCGCGGGATGCCTGAGGCGGCCCAGTCGCCGAGCTGCTCCTGGAGGCGGTCGTTCGAGTACGAGCAGAACCCGCCGCTGCCGTAGATGGGCACGGCGTCGTGCGCGGCGCCGAGGAGCTCGACGAGCGACACGTCGTGCCGCCGCGCCTCGCGGTCCCAGAGAGCCTGGTCAACCGCGGAGATCGCGCACGCCGCGATCCCCGGCCTCCCCATGTTGCGCACGGCGACGTTCATCGCCTGCCACGACGCGCGCACGTCGTCGCCGATGCAGTCGGCGAGCGTCGTGCGGATCACCTCCGCAGCGGCGGTGTGGCAATACGTGTAGCCGATGCCCTCATCGATGCGCACGACGACGGCCGTCGTCGAGTCCCACTCGAGGGTGCCGTCCGACTCCGGCTCGTCGGTCGGAATCGTGTATGTCTCGACGTCGAGCTTCAACGCGTGAGGAACTCCGCAAGCTTGCCGCGCATGGACTTCTCCATGACGCCGACCCGGTCGGGGTCGCCCTTCAGCATCGCCTGCGCCATCTTCTTCGCCTGCTCGAACGTGATGTGGGGCGGCAGCGGCGGCACCTCCGGGTCGGTCTTCACCTGGAGCACGACCGGCCGGTCCGCTCTGAGCGCTTCCTCCCAGGCGCCGCGCATCGCGTCGCCGGAGTCGCAGTAGATCCCCTTCAAGCCGACGAGCTCGGCGTACTTCGCGTACTCGAAGTCCGGCAGCCATTGCGTGCCGGGGAACTTCGGGTCGCCCTCGAGCACGCGCTGCTCCCACGTCACCTGGTTCAGGTCATGGTTGTCGAAGACGCAGAAGATGAGGCGCTTGTCCTGCCAGCGGTCCATGTAGCGCTTGATCGTCAGCATCTCGTTCATGCCGAGCATCTGGAAGGCGCCGTCGCCGACGAAGCAAATGACGGGACGGTCCGGGTGCGCGAACTTCGCGGCGATCGCATAGGGGACGCCCGGCACCATCGTCGCGAGGTTCCCGCTGAGCGATGCGAGGTTCCCCTTCCGCAGCTTCACCTGACGCGCGTACCAGTTGGTGGACGAGCCGCTGTCCGCCGTGATGATCGCGTCGGGCGGGAGCACCTCCGACAGCTCGTGCGCGACACGCTGCGGGTTCATCGGGTTGGCGTCCTGGAGCGCGCGCTTCTCGACGATCTTCCACCACTCGGCGATGTTCTTCTCGATGCCGTCACGCCAGCTCCGATCCTCCTTGCGGATCAGGTGCGGGACGAGCTCCTTCAGCGTCTCCTTCGCATCGCCGATGAGCGAGACGTCGTTCGGGTAGCGGATGCCGATGAACGCGGCGTTCAGGTCGATCTCGACACATTTCGCCTGCCCTTCCTTGGGCAGGAACTCCGCGTACGGGAAGCTCGTGCCGATCATGAGCAGCGTGTCGCAGCCGGCCATCATGTCGGCGCTCGGGATCGTCCCCAGCAGGCCGACGGAACCGGTGACGTAGGGCAGATCGTCGGGGAGGACGTCCTTGCCGAGCAGCGCCTTCGCCACGCCGGCGCCGAGGAGGTCCGCGGCCTGCTCGATCTCGTCGGCGGCGCCACGTGCGCCCTGGCCGACGAGGATCGCGACCTTCTCGCCGTCGTTGAGGATCTCGGCCGCGTGCTGGATGTCGCCGTCCTGCGGCAGCACGCGCGGACGCCGGTAGCCGACGCTCGAGTACACCGAGCCGTGGGCGCGCGGCGGCGACTCCACCGCCTTCGCCTCCTGCACGTCGTTCGGGAAGATGAGCGCGGAGACGCACTTGCGGTCGAGCGCGATGCGGATGGCCCGGTCGACGAGGTGGCGAGCCTGCGCCGGGTCCATGCATGTCTGCACGTACTCGGCGACGTCCTTGTACAGCACCTGCAGGT
>JBOGZQ010000150.1:0-22582 GCA_050697375.1 Gaiellaceae bacterium
GCTGAGGACGAGCGCGCTCGTCGGGCTGACGCCGACGGCGAGGACGACGAGGGCGGGAATCATCGTCACCACGCGGCGGAGGAGAAGCGGGATACGGAGGTTCACGAAGCCCGCCATGACCACCTGACCGGCGTACGTGCCGACGCTGGACGACGACGCGCCGGACGCGAGCAGGGCGACTGCGAAGGCGAGCGCCGCCGTCCCGCCGACGAGCCGGCCGAACTCCGCATGCGCCTGCTGGATGGTGCTGAGGCCGGAGAGCGCGGGCGTGTGGAACAGCTTCGCGGCGACCGCGAGCATCGACATGTTGATGATCCCCGCGAGGCCGAGCGCGATGAGGATGTCGAGCCGCTCGAAGCGCAGCACACGTCCGCGCTCCTTATCGTCGCGTACCGGCATGCGTCCCTGCGTGAGCGCGGAGTGGAGGTAGATCGCGTGCGGCATGACGGTCGCGCCGATGATCCCGACCGCGAGGTAGACCGACTGGCTGCCGTCGAGACGCGGGATGAACGTGCCGTGCAGCGAGCCATGCGCCGACGGTCCGATCTTGAGCGTCTCGTACAGGAAGCCGAGGAAGATGATCCCGAGCAGGCCGGTGATCGCGAGCTCGAAGCGGCGGAAGCCGTGCCGCTGCAGCTCGAGGATGCCGAAGGCGATCACACCGGTCATCAGGCCGGCGACGACGAGCGGGACGTGGAAGAGCAGGTTGAGGCCGAGGGCGGCGCCGAGGAACTCGGCGATGTCGGTCGACATCGCCATCACCTCCGCCTGCACCCACAGACCCGCGCTGACCCAGCGCGGGTAGTGCTCGCGGCAGAGCTCCGGGAGGTTTCTGCCCGTGACGATGCCGAGCTTCGCCGACAGGTACTGGATGAGCATCGCCATGAGGTTCGCGGCGAGCACGACCCAGAGCAGGAGGTAACCGAACTGCGCCCCGCCCTGCACGTTCGTGGCGAAGTTCCCCGGATCGACGTAGGCGATCGCGGCCACGAACGCCGGCCCGAGCATCGTCAGCGTCGCGCGCAGCCGGCCCTTCGCGAGCAGGGTCTCGAGCGGGCTCGGGCCCGGCCGGTCGAGCACCGCGACGCTTTCGGTGACAGGCGGCGGCGTCATGCGGACACCCGCATCGCCCGGGCGAGGACGGCGCCGAGCACGTGCACGCTGTCGCCGACGCGCACGTACAGCGGCCCGTCGAACGGCTGGCGCTCGATCGCCTCGACCTCGGCTCCCGGCGCGATCCCGCGCTCGCCGAGGAAGCGGAGCATCGCCGGGTCGGCGTCGGAGACGCGCACGAACGTGCCGTGGTCGCCGGGCTCTAGGTCGTACAGGCTGCGGCTCGCGTCGGGCGCGATCGTCAGGTCCCGGCTTGGGATCGGGTCGCCATGCGGGTCGAGCGTCGGGTTGCCGAGCTTCGCCGCGATCAGCTCCTCCAGCTCCTCCGAGAGGACGTGCTCGAGGACCTCCGCCTCGGCGTGGACCTCGTCCCAGCTCATTCCGAGACTCTCGACGAGGTAGAGTTCGAGCAAACGGTGGTGGCGGATGACCTCGAGGGCGACCCTGCGGCCGTGCTCGGTGAGCCGGACGCCGCGGTACGGCTCGTGCTCGACGAGCCCGAGCCCGGTCAGCTTGTGGAGCATCCCCGACACGGAGCCGGGGCGGACGCCCAGCCGGGCGGCGAGGGCGTTCGTCGACACGGTCGTGTCCTCGGACTCGAGCGTGTAGACGGCCTTGACGTAGTCCTCGACCGCAGGAGTGAGTGGTTCAGGCATGCCTAAATCATAGCTGAGGCTCGGCTGCCATGCGAGACTCCTCGCGTGTTCCTCGTCACGATCACCCGCTCGGGGCCGGAGTACGACCGCGCGAAGCCGCTGGAGGAGCAGTCCGGCTGGGGCGACCACGCCGTCTTCATGGACGCGCTCGTGGGTGAGGGGTTCCTCGTCCTCGGCGGGCCGCTCGGCGACGGGTACCGGGTGGTGCACGCGGTCGAGGCCGAGTCGGAGGAGGCCGTGCGGGAGACGCTCGCCCTCGATCCGTGGGCCGGGAGCCACCTGCGCGTGGAGACGGTCGAGCCCTGGACGATCCGGCTCGACGCCCGGCCGGCGGATTAGGCGGCTGTGAGCAGGCGAAGGTCGGGGAGCTGCCGCCAGCGCTCGTCGAGGTCGAAGCCGTAGCCGACGAAGAGCTCGTCCGGGACGACGAAGCCGACGTAGCGGACGGGGAGGTCGTCGACGAGGCGGCGGTAGGGCCGGTCGAGCAGGGTGACGGCGGCGATCGACCGCGGCTGGCGCAGCTGGAACGTGCGGACCAGGTAGTTGAGCGTCAGTCCCGTGTCGACGACGTCCTCGACGACGACGACGTCGCGGTCGAGGATGTCGGTGTCGAGGTCCTTGAGGACGCGGATCTGCTCGTGGCCGCCCATCTGGGCGCTTCCGTAGCCGGCCAGCTCGACGAAGTCGAGGCTGTGCGGCCCGGGGACTGCCCGCGAGAGGTCGGCGAGAAAGACGAAGCTCGCCTTCAGCGAGCCGACGAGCAGCGGCTCCCGGCCGGCGTAGTCGCGGTCGATCTCGGCGCCGAGCTCCTGGACGCGGGCCGCGAGGTCGGCCGCGGAGAGGTACACCTCGCCGATGCGGGGGTCTGCCTCGTCTACGACGCCAGGTCGAGATGGAAGCGCTGCGCGAGCCGTTCCAGATCCCGCTTGTAGAAGAGCTTCACCTTCACGTCGGGGTAGCGCTCCCGCAGCTTGCGCAGCTTGCGGTTCTTCCGGGTCACGAGCGATTGCTTCATGACCGTCAGCTCGACGTAGAGGTCCTGGTCGGGGAGGTAGAAGTCCGGCGTGAAGGCCTCGACGACGCGCCCGTTCTCGTCCTGCTCGAGGACGAACATCCGCGGCTCGTACAGCCACGGGACGCCGTAGTAATCGAGCACCTTCGCGCATTCCAGCTCCGCCTGGCTGGCGAAACGGGGCGGCTCGGATCCTCGAAAGACCTGGAACGCCGGGGTCTCCAGCTCCATCCTCACGGCAAGGTACCGAGCGCGTCGGACGGCGAAACCCGGTAAACAACGGGGGGCAATGGCGCGCATGAGCCTCGTTCCCCAGAAGCGTGAGTTCTTCGACCTGTACAACCAGGCGGCCGCGAACGCCGTCGCGATCTCCCAGAAGGTCATCGACCTCCTCGACCGTTTCCCTGAGGATGCCGACCGGATCGCCCGGGAGGTCAAGGAGCTCGAGCACGAGGGCGACCGCCTGACCCACGCGATCGTCGACCTCGTCAACCGGACGTTCGTGACCCCCTTCGACCGCGACGACATGTACCGGCTGGCGGGCGTGCTCGACGACATCTGCGACCACGTCGACGAGGCGGCCGGGAAGATCGTCGGCTACGGCGTAGACGAGATCCGAGAGCCGGCCAAGGAACAGGCGCGCATCGTCAAGGATGCGGCCGCGAAGCTCGCGCAGGCGGTGTCCCGCCTCGAGGGGTTCAAGGACTCGCGCCGCCAGCTGATCGAGCTGCGCGAGCTCGAGGACGACGGGGACGAAGTCGCCCGGCGGGCAATCGCGGAGTTGTTCACGTCGATGAGCGGAGACGCGCTCAATGTCATCCGCTGGAAGGACATTCACGAGCAGCTCGAAGAGGCCGCCGACGCGTGCGAGAACGCGGCCGACGTCCTCGAGGCGATTCTCGTCAAGAATCGCTAGTGGAAACCGTCCTCCTCGTCGCCGTGATCGCGTTCGGCCTCGGCTTCGACTTCACGAACGGGTTCCACGACACTGCGAACTACATCGCCACGTGGGTCGGCACGCGCGCGCTGTCGCCGCGGCTCGCCGTGCTCGTCTCGGCGGCAGCGAACCTCGCCGGCGCGTTCGTCACGACCACGGTTGCGAAGACGGTTGGCAAGGGCCTCATCGACACGGGCCTCGCAACCGAGAAGACGATACTCGCAGCGCTCCTCGGCGCCATCGCCTGGAACCTGCTGACGTGGTGGTCGGGGCTGCCGTCGAGCTCGACGCACGCGCTCATCGGTGGGCTCGTCGGCGCCGCGCTCGTGCAGTCCGGATCCCACGGCGTCCTGTGGCGGGGGCTGTGGTCGAAGGTCATCCTGCCCGGGGTCGCGTCACCGGCGATCGGGTTCGTCGGCGCATTCGCCCTCCTCGTGCTGATCTACCGCACGTTCTTCGGCCTCTCACCCGGTGTCGCCCACCGGACGTTCCGATACGGACAGCTGGTCTCCGGCACCTGGGTCGCGTTCACGCACGGCGCGAACGACGCGCAGAAGACGATGGGCGTGATCGCGCTCGCGCTCTACACGAACGGCTCGATCTCGCACTTCTACATCCCGGACTGGGTGAAGATCTCGGCCGGCCTGACGATCGCGGCCGGGACGTACGCGGGCGGCTGGCGCATCATCCGCACCCTCGGTCAGCGCATCTACAAGCTTCAGCCGGAGCACGGCTTCGCGGCGCAGGTGTCGGCCGGCACGACGCTCTGGCTCGGCACGCACTACGGCTTCCCGATCTCGACGACGCACGTCGTCACCGGGTCCGTCATGGGCGCGGGCGCGACGCGGAGGATCTCGGCTGTCCGCTGGGGCGTCGCCGGGAACATCGCGTTCGCGTGGATCCTGACCCTCCCGGCCGCCGGGCTGGTTGCGGCCGCCCTCTTCTATCCGGTTAAGTGGGTTTTCTAGATATGCAGGGAAAACCCGGATCCGTGTTCTCCATCGCGCAGCTGTCCGACCTGCATTGCGGGACGCAGTTCTTCCTGCCGAACCTCCTCGAGCGCGCGATCGCCGAGGTGAACGAGCTCGTCCCGGATGTCGTCGTCGTCTCCGGCGATCTGACGACCCACGGGTTCAAGGACGAGTACGCCCTCGCGAAGCGCTACCTCGACACGATCGAGTGCGAGAACGTCGTCGTCATCCCCGGCAACCACGACTCGCGCAACGTCGGCTACGTCCATTTCGAGGAGCTCTTCGGCGACCGGAACTCCGTCCTCCGCTGCAACGGCGTCACCATCGTCGCCGTCGACTCGACGGAGCCCGACCTCGACAACGGGCAGATCGGGCGCGGCCGCTACCGCTGGATCGAGGAGCAGTTCGCCGAGCCGGCCGACCTGCGCGTCTTCGTCCTCCATCACCACCTGCTGCCGATCCCGGGCACGGGGCGCGAGCGCAACATCGTCAACGACGCCGGCGACGCGCTCGCGGCGCTCCAGCGCGCCGGCGTCGATCTCGTGCTCGGCGGGCACAAGCACGTTCCCTATGCATGGCAGCTCGAAGGGCTCTTCATCGTCAACGCCGGCACCGTGTCGTCGTCGCGGCTGCGCGGGAACGGGCGGCCCTGTTACAACGTCGTCGAGATCGACGGCTCGCACGTGGACGTGTGGCGCAAGTACCCGTTCCATGGGCAGGAGAAGATCATCCAGTTCTCGACCGACACGAAGACGTACGAGAAGTACACCTCGCGCATCGAGGACGAGGTGACGACGCGGACGTGAGAGCTCTGGCCATCGTCGACGGCGAGCACTATCCCGAGGTCGTGCGCGGCGCGCTCGCCGAGCTCCCGTACGAGTTCGTCGCGGTGCGCTTCGTCGGCGGGACGGAGAAGCTGCGCGGCGCGCCCGACTACGGCGTCCCGATCGTCGACGACATTCCCGACGTCGACGTCGCGATCGACCTGACCGACGAACGGCGAGTCGAGCTGATCGCCGACCTTCTCGCGGCCGGGATCTCGGTCGTCGGTGCGGACTTCCGCTTCGATCCGCCGCCGCTTCATCCCTTCGAGCCTCCCTCGATCGCGATCATCGGCACGGGCAAGCGCGTCGGCAAGACGGCGGTTGCGACCCACGTCGCGCGGCTATTGGCGCGGGATCGGCGCGTCGTCTGCGTCGCGATGGGACGCGGCGGACCGCATGAGCCGGAGCTCGTGACGACCCCGCCGACGATCGAGGAGCTCATCGCACGCTCCCGGGCCGGACAGCATGCGGCGTCGGACTACCTCGAGCTCGCCGTGCTCACCGGTGTGCCGACGATCGGCTGCCGCCGCGCAGGCGGCGGCATCGCCGGCGCGCCGTTCGTCTCGAACGTCGTCGAAGGAGCGCGCCTGGCGGCGTCGCTCGAGCCGGACGTCGTCGTCTTCGACGGCAGCGGCGCGGCCATCCCGCCGATCGCGACGACCGCGCGCATCCTCGTGGGGCGCGAGCCGTTCCGCGAGCGGATCAGCGACGTCGTCCTCGACGCGCTCGACCTGCAGCTCACGCCGACAGAGCCGCTCGAAGGCCGCGTCGCCGTCTTCACCGCCGCGCCGGCGTCGACGGGTCACCTTGAAGCGGACGTCGTCCACGTCTCGCACAACCTCGCGCGCCGCGACCTGCTGCGCGAAGAGCTCGAGCGCATCGAGGCCGACACGTATCTCGTCGAATTGAAGGCGGCGGCGATCGACGTCGTCGCGGAGCACGCGCTCGCGCGCGGCGCGGCCGTCGTGATCGCTCGGAACGAGGTCGTCTCCGGCGGCCTCGACGAGGCGATCCTCGAGCTGATGCCGCAGGAGGCGCGCGCGTGAGCGACCGGCCGCTCGTCATCCTCATAGGCGGCGCCACCGGCACGGGCAAGTCGACGGTCGCGACGAAAGTCGCCTACGAGCTCGGCATCACCCGGCTGACGTCGACCGACTCGATCCGGCAGACGCTGCGCGCGTTCTTCTCGCACGAGTTCATGCCGACGATCCACCATTCGAGCTTCTCTGCGGGCGAGGCGCTCCCAGACTCGGACGACCCGCTCGTCGCGGGCTTCCTCGAGCAGTCGCGCAACGTCCTCGTGGGCGTGCAGGCGTCGATCGACCGCGCGCTCCAGGAAGGCTGGTCGATCATCTTCGAGGGCGTGCACCTCGTGCCGGGCCTGCTGCCCGCGTTGTCCGGGCGCGCGCTCGTCTGCCCGTTCGTCATCTCGATCGAGGCTGAGACCGAGCACGCGCAGCACTTCTTCTCGCGCAACGAGGGAAGCGAGCGGCCGCTGACGAACTATCTCGACCACTTCGGCGAGATCCGGCGGCTGCAGACGTTCATCGTCGAACGCGCAGAGCGCGAAGGCGTCCCCGTGATCGAGAACGTGAACCCGGAGCTGACGTCGGGAGAGCTGATCGACATCGTCATGTCGGCTGCGAGGCGGGTGGAGGCGCTGTGAGCGACACGCTCGAAGAAGAGTCCGCCGAGGAAGGGCAGGTCGCCTCGGGCCTGCCGTGCATGTGCCAGTCGTATCTGCGCGCGACCGAGCAGGCGGCGCTCCTGTCCGCCCGCTGGCTCGGGCGCGCCGACCAGGAGGGCGCGGAGGAGGCGGCGGCGACCGCGATGCGCGGGTCGCTCGACCTGCTGCCGATCCGCGGCCGCGTCGTGCTCGGCTCCGAGGACGCGGGGCTCGCGCCCGGCCTCGTCATCGGGTCGGGCCACGCCGAGGTCGACCTCGCGCTCGATCCGCTCGAGGGTCGCGGCGTCGTCGCACGCGGCGGAAACGGCGCGATGTCGATGATCGCGGCGACCGACCCCGGCCAGCTCATGTCCCTCCCGGACATGTACATGCGGAAGATGGCGGTGGGGCCGCGCGCGCGCGGCGCGATCGACCTGCTGCGTCCGGTGGGCGAGAACATCGAGGCGATCGCCGAGGCGTTCGGCCGGCGCGTGAACGACGTCACGACGATCGTGCTCGACCGTCCGCGCCACCACGACCTGATCGAGGAGATCCGCGCCGCCGGCGCGCGCATCAAGCTCATCCAGGACGGCGACGTGACCGCGGCGATCTCGGCCGCGATCCGCGGGACGAACGACCACCTCGCCATCGGGATCGGCGGGACGCGCCAGGCCGTGCTCTCGGCGGCGGCCCTCCGCTGCCTCGGCGGCGAGCTCCAGGCGCAGTTCTGGCCGACGACGCGCGGCGAGATCGAGGAGCTGCGCGAGCGTGGGATCGACGACTACGCGCGCGTCTTCCACACCGAGGAGCTCGCGCCCGGCGAGGTGATCGTCGCCGCGACCGGCGTCTCGAACGGCGACCTCCTGCGCGGCGTGCGCTTCCTGGCGGACAGCGCGCGCACACACTCGGTGTTGATGTGCACGCGCTGCAACTGGGTGCGCTTCGTCGACGGCATCCACTTCTTCGCGCGCGAGCGGCGCGAGGACGTGCGCTTGACGGGGTTCTAGCGCCTACACTGGCCCCATGCCGACAAAGGAAGAAGTCTTCGAGGTTCTGCGCCAGGTGGAGGATCCCGAGCTCGGGATGGACGTCGTCGACCTCGGCCTCGTGTACGAGGTGGAGGTCGAAGGGCCGAAGGTGAAGGTGCTCTACAGCCTCACGTCGATGGGCTGCCCCGCCGGCCCGCTCATCGCGGGCGACATCGAGCGCGCGGCGCGCGAGGTCGAAGGGGTGGAGGACGTCGAGCTCGAGCTGACGTTCGACCCGCCGTGGACGCCGGACAAGATGTCCGACGACGCGAAGTTCATCCTCGGCTTCGGCTGAGCCCCGCCTTTTCCCCATTTCGGGGGAGAGACGGCGCTCCTCCGGAGCGCGATACAGAGGGGCAACGAATGTCGCGGCTCTGCGGCCGTGGCGGGCAAGGGGGAATCGATATGCGGCAGGGGGATTTGCCGACGGGCCGCGCGGCCGCGCGCGATCTGGCTGTCCTGTCGGCCTGGATGCACCACGAGCCCGAGAGCGCAGCGGCGCAGGCGCTCGGCGAGCTGCGACGGCTGCACAACGTCGCCTCGATCTCCGCCGACACGGCGATCGCCGAGGCATACGCCGTGCTCGGACGGTTCGACGCGCTCGACGCGTTCCGCAGCTGGTCGGAGCAGAACAGCGAGCGGCAGGGGTACTGGCCGCACCACGATCAGATAGCCGCCGCATAGAACGAAGGGCGCGCCCGGCGCTGCGGCGCGCCACGGCGCGCCCCTCATGCTCGACTTGCACTCCCTAGCCGCAGTCGAGTTACGGGTGACCCTACGCCTGCCGCCCTGCGCTGGGATGGAGAAAGGGCACATCACCGGTCCAGCCCGCGCGCAGCACCCGCACCGTCGCCGCCGGCGTGATCACAGCCGCGTCGCCGCGCAGACGTGCACGCCGCTCCGCGTAGCCACCGGGCGTCCAGCGCAGCAGCTCGTCACCGAGCACGAGCCACGGCTCATCGTCCTCCAATGCAAAAGCGCCGTCGGGCAGCTCGTCGAACGGCTCCGCGTGCGGCCCGGCCATCCGCTCCGCGTGCAGGACGCCGTCCATGTCGTCCGCGCGCGGCTTGCCGCCCCAGATCTCGCGGTAGCGGTCGTAGTCCTCGCGCCGGCACTCCGCGCACGGCCGGTGGCCTGCGGAGAACGCCGTTGCGTCGTCGAGGAAGAAGAGCCCCGTGTACCGGCCGGGAGGCATGACGTCGGCGCGGCGGCGTCCGCGGAACTCGAGCCTGCAGGCGATCCAGCGCTTCACCTGGAACTGCCGGCGGATCCGCCGGTCGGCGTCGTGCAGGCAGCCGCGGTTGCCGTAGACGAGCCCGCGCTCCGGCGTCGCAATCAGCCCGCCGAACGGCGTGACGCGGTTCTGCAGCGTCACGGAATCGACAGGACGATCTTGCCGAGCTGCTCGCCGGCCTCGAGCCGCGCGTGCGCGCCGCGGATGTCGGCCAGCGGCACGACCTCGTCGACGACCGGTCGCGCGCGGCCGCTCGCGACCAGCTCGTAGGCGCCTTCGAAGTCGGCCTTCGTCCCCATAGTCGAGCCGAGGATGGTCAGCTGCTTCCACCAGATGCGATGGAGCGCCGCCGGTGGATTCGGCCCTGTCGTGGCGCCGCAGACGGCGATGCGCCCGTCGCGCGCGGCGACGTCGAGCGACGTGCGCCACGTCGCGTCGCCGACGTGGTCGATGACGACGTCCGCGCCGCGGCCGCCCGTGATCTCGCGCACCGCCGCCTTCACGTCGCCGGTCGCATGGTTCACGACCTCGTCCGCGCCGAGCTCCTTCGCACGCGCGAGCTTGTCGTCGCTCGACGACGTGACGATCGTCCGCGCGCCGAGTGCGCGCGCGATCGCGAGGCCCGCGGTGGAGACGCCGCTGCCGATGCCCCACAGCAGGACCCACTCGCTCTCCTGCACGTGCGCGCGCGTGACGAGCATCCGGTACGCCGTCTCGAAGACGAGCGGGAACGCAGCCGCCTCCTCGAACGAGAGCCCGTCGGGAATGGGGTAGACGTTCGTCGCCGGTACGGCGATGAGCTCCGCGTTCGTCCCGTCGCCGTGCTCGCCCACGACGTGGATCTCCCCGTCCGGCGCCTCGATCCCGGGATTGATCACGACGCGCTCGCCCGTGTCGACGCGCACGCCGGCGCCGTCCGCCCCGAGGATGCGCGGCTTCGGCACCGAGGGGAGGCCCTTCCGGATCCAGACGTCCAGATGGTTGAGCGCGGAGGCATGCAGGCGGATCAACACTTCGCCGTCGGCCGGCGACGGGTCGGGGGCGTCCTCGAGGACGAGCACCTCGGGGCCGCCGTCCTCGTGGATCCTCACCGCCTTCACGCGGGGCACACTATCCGCATGGATTTGCAGGAGCTGGCGCAGGAGCTCGGACTGGACGTGGTCGGCGTCGCACGCGCCGAGGCGTACGCCGACACGGAGCGACACATCCGCGAGCGGCAAGCGCGCGGGCTCTTCGCCGACATGCGCTTCACGATGGCGCGGCCAGAGGAGTCGTGCCATCCCGAGCGGCTACTGCCGGGCGCGCGGACCGTCGTCTCGGCGGCGCTCTGCTACTACGCGCCCGAGCCGGAGCGGCCCGCCGGCCACGGACGGCTGCCGCGCTACACGTGGTGGGACGCATACGCGACGCTGCGCGAGAAACTCGACGTTCTCGGACGCGAGATCGGCGGCGCCTATCGCGTCCTCGTCGACGCCAACCAGCATGTCGACCGCGAGGCCGCCGTTCGCAGCGGCGTCGGCTTCTACGGCAAGAACACGATGGTGATCACGCAGCGGCACGGCTCATGGGTCGTGCTCGGGACGCTCGTCACCGACGTCGAGCTCGAGCCGACGCCGCCGCTCGACGCGGACTGCGGGTCGTGCCGCCTCTGCATCGACGCCTGTCCGACGGGCGCACTCGACGAGCCGGGCACGCTCGACGCGACGCGCTGCCTCTCGTACTGGACGCAGGCCGCCGACGAGATGCCGGACGCGTACCGCGCGCGTCTCGGCGCGCAGGTGTACGGCTGCGACATCTGCCAGGACGTCTGCCCCTGGAACCGCGGCGTCGAGAAGCGTCGCGCCGGCACGGCGCTGCCCACCGGCGCGGAGCCCCACGTCTCGCTCGCCGACTGGCTCGCGGCCGATCCCGACGAGCTGCGGCGCCGGTACGCGCGGCTGTACGTCCCACGGAACGACGGCCGCCTCCTCCAGCGGAATGCGCGCATCGCGCAGGAGAACCTCGGTGCCTAGGAGACCCGGGCACTGGCTCGTGCTGTTGCGCGCAGCGCTCGTCGTCGTCGCGATCGTCGACGTCTCGGTCACCGACTTCCCGTCGGCCTACCGGCCGTGGGCGTGGGCTGTGACGGGATTCTTCGCCGCGTCGACCGTGCTCTCGGGCGTGCTCGCACGAACCCAGCTCGACCACGCGCAGCGCGTCCGCGCGCGTATGCTCGCGATCGTCCTCGACTCGATCGTGGCGATCGGCTTCGTCGCCGTCTTGTCGTATCAGCCCGGCGAGCCGTATCGCGCGCTCTATCTCGTGCCGATCGCGGAGGCCGCGCTGCGCTTCGGGCTCGTCGCGGGAGCGGTCAGCAGCATCGCGATGGTAGGTGCGACGCTCGTCGTCGACGCGCTCGGCCCCGGCGTCGCGTGGCGAACGGTCGTGTCGCGCATCCTCGTCGGCCTTCTCGCCGGCGTCGTCATCGGCCGCCTGCGCGACGAGCTCGGCAGGCGCGGCGACATCCTCGAGGCGGCGAACCGCTGCGCCCGCGCGCTCGGGTCGTCGCTCGAGATCCAGACCGCGTTCGGCGCGTTCATCCGCGAGCTGCGCGCGATCGTTCCGTTCGACCGCACGGCCATCGTCCTCATCGAGGACGACCACGCGACGACGATCGCGACCGCGGGCCGTGGGGCGACGGAGATCTTCCCGCCCGGCAGCGTCGGCCCGGTGCACGGGACCGTCCTCGACCGCGTTCGCGGCGGCGACGTCGTCGTCCGTCGCGACCTCGGCGACCGCGCGTTTCCGGAGGACAAGCTCTTCGCCGAGCTCGGGCTGCGGAGTGAGATCGTCGCGCCGCTGCTCGTCGGCTCGCGGTCGATCGGGATGATCGCGCTCTCCCGCACCGAGGTGGATGCGTTCTCGCCCGAGGACGTCGAGCTCGTGACGCTGCTCGGCCGGCTCGCGGCGACGGCGGTCGAGAACATCCGCGCGTACGAGGCCGAGCACCAGACCGTCGAGGAGCTGAGGCGCCTATCGGCGCTACGCGCAGACTTCGTGTCGCTCGTCTCGCACGAGCTGCGCAGCCCGATGGCCGCGGTGATCGGCGCGGCGCGAACGCTGCAGGAGCGATGGCGCGTGCTCGCGCCCGATCAGCGCGAGGCGTTCCTCGCGCTCATCGCCGACGAGACGAACCGGCTTGCGAACCTCATCGGCGACGTGCTGCACACGTCGCAGATCGAAGCCGGGACGTTCAGCTACACGTTCACCGACGTCGACCTCGGGCGGCTCGTCGAGGACGCGGTCGCGACTGCCGCTCTCGGCCAGGACGAGGTGCTCATCACCGCGAACGTGTCGAGTGCACTGCCGCCCATCCGCGGCGATCGCGAGCGGCTGCGGCAGGTGCTCGGGAATCTCATCGAGAACGCGGTCAAATACTCGCCGGAGGGGGAGTCGGTCGAGGTGCGCGCTCAGCCGGAGAACGGCAAGGTGCGGATCTCCGTCTCCGACCGCGGCCCCGGCATCCCCGTCGACCAGCAGCGGCTCATCTTCGAGAAGTTCGGCCGCGCCGACGTCGCCGGCGGGTCGAAGCCCGGCACCGGGCTCGGCCTCTTCATCGCGCGGTCGATCGCGGAGGCGCACGGCGGAACGGTCGACGTCCGCTCGACGCCGGACGCAGGCGCGACTTTCACGCTGACGCTTCCGGTTTCCTAGCCGTCGTCGCGGTGGTGGTGGTCGTGCCGGATGTTGACCCAACGATGCTGCGCCGACACCGTGACGGCACCGACCACGAGGCCGGCGACGAGGGCGATCACAATCACCGCCGCGCGCGCCTTCGTTCCGCTCACCGAAGGCCGCTTCGTCGTGAGGACGAGAACCCGGCGAGAGGGCTCCGACGATCGCCGTCAGCCGCTCGTTCCCGTCGGGATTCATGGGCCTCTCGGTCAGACCCGGGCGCGAAGACGCTCGACGCCGAGCTCCTTCGCGAGCGCGCGTGCGCGCTCGGCGATTCGCGTGCGCAGCGCGGCCGGCTCGAGCACGATCGCCTCGCCGCGCTTCGAGAGGATCTCGCTCTCGAGCCACTCGTCGCTGCCGACCGGGATCTCGCGCAGAGCCGACTTGTCGGTGAGCCGCCGCGCGCCGCGCTCGACCTCGTAGCGCGCGATCGCGCTCGAGTAGAGCACGAGCGCGCGCCGCGCGTCGCGCAGGCGCACCGGCTCGAAGTCCTCGCGCACCGTGAACTTCTCCTTCGTGATCTTCGCGCTGCGCATCCGGTCGAGCCGGAAGGACCGCTCACCGTCGCTCGTGCGGTCCCACGTGTGCACGTACCACCACGGGAGCGCGCGCGAGAACGTATACGGCTCGATGAGGCGCGTGGACGGCTGCGTGTCCGACTCCTTCTGGTACTCGATCTCGACGAGCCGGTGCTCTCGCATGCCGCGCGCGAGCGTCGACACGAGGTCTTCCTCCGCGCGCTCGGCGTGCGGCTCGGGCGCCTGTGTCAGCTCGAACTGCCCGAAGGTCTCCTCGAGCTTCTTGCGCACGCGCTCGAGAGGCGTATGCGCATCGACTGCGATCATCGGGCCGACGTATTCGAGCGCCAGCCGAATAGCGCGCGCCTCGAGCGGCGTCAACCGCGGCGCGAGGCGGAACGTGTCGCCCCACAGCTCCTTGTCGACGTGCACCGCGCCGTCGCGAAGCTCGGCATAGACCGTGTAGCAGCCGCCGCCGAAGTTGACGAGGTTGAGCAGCGACAGGTGCTCCTCGAGCTCGTCCGCCGGGATCGACGGGAAGCGCTCGAGCAATTCCTCCACGGGGATGGCGGCGTCCTTGCTCTCGCCGCAGGCGGCGAGCAGGTAGGCGAGCAGCGCCTGCAGGACGGCGAACCGCTCGGGCGCGACCGGCCCGGCCGGGCGCTCCTGGCCCCCGTCGACCGTGCCGCGCAGCGGCGCCTCCCGCGCCGGCGATGGGGGCCGGCCCTCGTGGCCGTCGCGCACGTGGCGAAGCGACGACGCCACTTCACGGCGGAGCTCCTCGGGCTCGAGCGGCACCGCGCGCCCGTCCTGGCGGAGCACCCAGCTCGCGAGCTGCTCGAGCGACGAGTACTCGGTGATCCAGACGCCGTCCTCGAGCCGGCCCGTCGTCCCGTACGTGCGCTGCACCCACCAGGCGGTGTCGCCCGGCACTTCGATGCGCGCCTCGCCGACGATCTCGCCGACCTGCCACGGTGGCCGGCCGCGGAAGCGCTCGATGTCGAAGTCGACCGGAATCCGGAAGTCCCGCTCGCGTCGCGTTGCGAACCGGATGTCACCGCGAATGCGGGATACGCGAAACGTGCGAATCTCGTCGCGGTCGAGATCGTGCCCGACGACGTACCAGACGCCGTTGTCCGGGAGGAGGGCGTAGGGGTTGAGCGTCCGCTCCGACTCGACGTCGCGCGAGATCGACCAGTAGTCGAACTTCACCGTGCGCTGCTTCGAGATCGCGCCCTCGAGCTTCGCGAGGCGCCCCGGCATCTCCGGGGAGTAGTCGGGGTCGACGACCTCGACGCGATGTGCGGTCGCGGTCCCCGCCTCGGCGAACGTCCCGGCGGGGCGGCCGAGCGCGAGGTTCTGGAGCGCGAGCCGCAGCGGCTCGGCGTATGCGAACTGCCCCTCGAGGAGGTAGAGCGCGGTGTTGAGCGCAGCGAGCTCGTCGTTCTCGAGCTCGAGCTTCGGCAGGAAGTACTGCTCGGAGCGAAGCGTGTACAGCTCCTCGCCCGTGAACTCGTCGCGCTGAGACTGGAGCGGCACGCCGAGCGCGAGCAGCTCGGCCCGGTCGGAGTAGAAACGGCGCGCGAACGCCTCGTCCGACATCTCCGAATAGCCTTCGACGTTCGACTTGACGTCGCGCGCGGTGATCGGCCGCCGCTCGGCCATGAGGAACGCCACGAGCGAGAGCTGGCGGATCAGCTTGTCGGTGTCGTGAGACACAGTGAAACGAGCTTACTGCCCCGTCACTGTGGAACGCGCTGTGGAAAAGACGCTCGAAGAGCTTCGCTCTCCGAGCGGGAGGGGTTCATCGCGCGAAAGTGCGTAGCACTTTCAAGCGCTTACGCCGCGGCGCGCGCTTCTCGAGCTTCGAGATGCTGGTGCGACGGGCAATAGTCGCGATCCGGCAGCGGCGTGCGCTGGCACGGCTTGCCCTTGCGCGTCGTCGCGCGGCAGCGTGCGACGCCGCCGTCGAGCGCGCCCGACTCGATCTGCTCCTGGATGAACTCCGATGCGGCGGTGACGCCGGCCTGCACCGCCCACGCGACTTCCGCCTGCGCGGTGATCGGGAAGTAGCGGCGGATGTCCTGGAAGAGGGCGCGGTCGGGCTTCGCGAAATACAACGGATCCTTCGCAAGCCTCGCCATGGTCTGCTCGCAGGCCTCGAGCACTGCGCGCCTCGACTCGATCTGCGACTCGCGGTCGGAATACGGGTCGATCAGGTCTTTGATCGACCGGTAAATGGCTCGCGAGTACTGATACATGCAGTGTTGCAACTGGAGCGTCCGCTCTTCGATCACCAGTCTCGCCTTCTCCTGTGAAGTCCCCGCCAATGCTTTGTTAACAGCGGGTTAATCGTCCTGCCTGCATTCCCCTGCAATCGATCCTACACACTCCCGGCCCTGTTACAAAGTGGCGGCTTTCGTTGCCGACGATGCAAACAGGGCCGTTGCCCACGACAGGGGTTCCCTGCCCGGTCGAGCGCCGTTTACACCTCTGTCATGGGTGCGTGACCCGGGCCACATAGGCGTCCGGGAAGCCGCGGACGTGGGCCGCGGCCAGGGCGGAAGCGGCGGCGGCGGGGGTGGGGTAGACGCCGGAGAAGACGACGTAGTAGCCGGGACGGAGGCTCGGGTACTGGGCCGAGACGAGGACGCCGGCCTTGGGGAGGCCGGCCGCCTTCGCCGTGCGGGCGCGTACGAGGGCGATGGTGCGGCTGGACGTGAACGGGATCGACTCGAGCACGTCGGTGTAGCCCGTGCCCTTCGCCGGCCAGGCGAAGAGGCCGGCCGCGCGTGGGATCGAGGGGTTCGTCGCCACGCTCGTCGACGGCGCCCCGGGAGCCTTTGGCAGCGGACCCGTCGTCACCGTCGGCCGCGGCGCGGCGGGCAGCGTCTGCGTCGGCGACGCCAGCCGGCCCGTGAAGACGGTCACGCTGATGTGCTGCGTCGCGACGATCGTCGTTCCGGAGCCTGACGTCGTCGCCGCCGCGACGGCGGTGGCGGCGACCGCGACGACGAGAAAGAGCAGCGCCGGCCAGATCCAGTCGCCCGGATACGACGCGAACCGCCGCTGCCACGCGGACGCGAGCATTCCGACCGTGCCGCGGTTCGTCGGGAGCCGCTCCCCGCACTCGAGGCAGTATTCCTGGAGCGGTTCGTACGCGACACCGCACTTCGGGCAGTACTGAGGGTCCGTCATCGCACCTCCAGCGGCCGGCCGCATTGTGCGCAGAAGCGCGCGCCCCAGAAGACCGCCGCGCCGCACTCGCAGTGAACGGGCGCGCGTGTTCGGCCGCGTGCCATGGCGGCGGCGATGAGCGTGTCGAGCTCGGCGATCCGGTCCTCGAGCTTCACGAGGTCGCCGCAACGCTCGAGCAGCAGCTCGCGGCGGAACTGGTCGTGCCGGAACATCTCCAGCATGAGGCCGCCGAGGTCGCGCAGGCGCTCTTCCCGCACCCGGACGAGCTCGCGCCGCTCGCGCCGGAGCCGGCCGACCGGCGGCAGGCTGCGACGGACCGCGCGGGCGGACGGCGCCGGCGACGCCTCGCTCGCGCGACGAAAGCCCGGCAGATGCGGCATCGGCGCGACTCTACTAGTGGGGCTGCCCGCCGCGGATGACGCGCCTGCCGAACCCCGCCAGCCAAAGCGCCACGAGGGCGAGGCCGACGAGCCCGACCGGAATCCCCGCCCACGGAACGAGGAACACCAGCACGACCCCGACGACGACGAGGATGATCCCGACGCCGATCACCGCTGCTCGATTCCCGCTTCGTCAGCGTTGAACCACGACGAGATGCTCTTCCGTCATCTCGCGGATCGCGTAGGCGGGGCCTTCGCGAGTGTTGCCGGAGTCCTTGACCCCGCCGTACGGCATCTGGTCGCTCCGGAACGTCGGCGCCTCGTTGACGGTCACGCCGCCGAAGTCGAGCCGCTCCGCCGCGCGCAAGGCGCTGTCGAGCGACGCCGTGAAGATGCCGGCCTGGAGGCCGTAGCGCGTCCCGTTCGCGCGCTCGACGCCCTCGTCGACGGAGTCGATCCCATTGACGATGCAGACGGGGCCGAACACCTCCTGGCAGCTCACCTTCGCGTCGTCGCGCACGTTCGCGATCACCGTCGGCCGGATCAATCCGTCCTGCTGACCGCCGGTGAGGACGTCGCCGCCGGCCTCGGCGATCCACGCGAGGATGCGCTCGCGGGCGTTGGCGTCGATGACGGGGCCGACGTCGGTGTCGTCGTCGCCGGGATCTCCGACCTTCAGCGCCTCCGCCCTCGGGACGAACGACGCGACGAAGGCGTCGAAGACGGGGCGCTCGACGTAGATGCGCTGGACGGAGATGCAGCTCTGGCCGGCGAACGAGAACGCGTTCGCGGCGAGCTTCGTCGCGGCCGTCTCGACGTCGGCGTCAGCGGCGACGATGACCGGGGTCGAGTTGCCGAGCTCGAGCTTCACGCGCTTCCGCGGCGCACGCTCCTGGAGCTTCCAGCCGACCTCGCTCGAGCCGGTGAAGGTGATGAGGCGCACGCGCTCGTCCTCGACGAGGACGTCTCCAATCTCGGCCGCCGGCCCAACGAGGACGGTGAGCCAGCCCTCCGGCAGCCCGGCCTCGTGCTCGAGCTCGGCGAGGAGCAACGCGGAGAGGGGCGTCGCGCTCGCGGGCTTGAGGACGACAGGACAGCCGGCGGCCAGCGCGGGAGCGATCTTGTGCGCCACGAGGTTGCACGGAAAGTTGAACGGCGAGATCGCGCCGACGACGCCGATGGGCCGCCGCAGCGTGAACGCGAGCTTCCCCTCGCCGGCCTGCGCCGCGTCCATCGGGATCATCTCGCCGACGAGCTTGCGCGCCTCGACGGCCGCGAACGTGTAGGTCGACATGGCCCGCGACGCCTCGACGCGCGCGGTCTTGATCGGCTTGCCCGCTTCCTCGGAGATCGTGCGCGCGACCTCCTCGTGCCTGCGGCCGATGAGGCCGGCGACCCTGACGAGGATCTCCGCGCGCTTGTGGGCGGGGAGCGGATTCTCGAGCGCCGCGGCCGCGGCGTCGATCGCTCGGCGGGCGTCGTCCGCGGCGCTCTTCGGGGCCCGCCCGACGACCTCGCCGGAGTAGGGAGAGCGGACATCGATCACGGCGTGTGAGTCTACGCGTGTGATCCGGGCCCACCTCGCCGCCACCGTCAAGGGCTTCCCCGTCTACGTGCACGCAATCGAGCACGCGGACGGGCTGGTACTCGTCGACACCGGCATGATCGACTCGACGCCGGAGCTCGACGAGGAATGGGAGCCGGTGCCGATGCCGGAGAACATTCCGCGCGACGTGCTGTGCGTGATCAACACGCATCTCGACTTCGACCACTGCGGCGGGAACAGGCTGTTTCCCGGCGTTCCGATTCACGTCCAGCGCTGCGAGCTCGAAGCGCCTCGCGCACCGGAGGCTTGGGTTCACTTCGACGGCGCGACCTACGTCGAGCACGACGGCGAGGCGGAGGTGCTACGGGGGATCAGGCTGTTGCCGACGCCCGGTCACACGCGCGGGCACCAGAGCGTCCTCGTCGACACGCCCGACGGGCTCGTCGTCCTCGGCGGCGACGTCGCGTACACGTTCCGCGAGCTCGGAACCGGTGCGACGGAGGGGCAGCGGCGCGTGCTCGCGCTTGCCGCTCCGACGTGGCTCGCGCACGCGGAGCGGCCGAAGGTTCCCCGTCCGAACTAAGAAGCTGCCCGGAGCGCCGCGGAAGCGACGACCCGGCGGCGGACGCGGGGGGCGCGCGCGAGCAGCGCCCGGAACGCAGGCGCGCTGAAGACGAGCAGCCGCGCAGGCGTGCGCGTCGTGACCGTGGCGGTACGAGGCTCTCCCGTGACGAGCGCGATCTCGCCGAAGAAGTCGCCGGGGCCGAGCTTGTTGACGATCTGGCCGTCCTGCTCGACGTCGGCGATCCCGTCCGCGAGCACGACGAACTCGTGCCCGATCAGGCCCTCCCTGGCGACCGTGCGGCCGGCCGGGACGTCGATCTCGTCGACGGTCGAGGCGATCTCCGCGAGCTGCCGGGACGAGCAGTGCGCGAACAGCGGCGTGCTCCGAAGCAGCTGGACTTTCGGGTTCTCTCTCATGCCGTAGAGAACGCCCGCGGGCGTCGTTTCATTCCGTCGGAAGCCGCTCGCCGATCGCGTCCAGCACCTTCAGCTGGAGCCCCGGCAGGTCTCGCATGAGCGTCCGGAAGTCGCGCGCGCTCAGCACGAGGAGGCGGGACGGCTCGGTCGTCGTCACGGTCGCCGTTCGGGGCCGGCCGGTGACGAGAGCGATCTCGCCGAGGAAGTCGCCGGCGCCGAGGCGGTTGACGGCGCGGCCGCCGCGCTCGACCTCCGCGGCACCCTCGACGATGACGACGAACTCGTGGCCCTGCCCGCCCTCCGCCGTCAGCCTCCTGCCGGACGGCAGCGAGAGCTCGTCCGCGAGCGAGGCGATCTCCGAGAGCTCCCGCTTCGAGCACTGCGCGAAGAGCGGGACGGCGGCGATCAGGTCGACTTTCGCGTTCTTCCGAAGCATCACGGGATACAGTAGAGGCGTGGCCGCGCAAAGGACAGACGCGCTCATCGTCGATGCCGTTCGGAGCCCGATCGGGAAGAAGAACGGCACGCTCTCGCACATCCGCGGCGACGACGTCTCCGCGCAGGTGATAAACGCGCTCGTCGAGCGGAACGGGATCGACCCCGGCGAGGTGGAGGATCTCCAGTGGGGCTGCGTGTCCCAGGTGGATGAGCAGGCCTGGAACGTCGGCCGCAACATCGCGCTCGCCGCCGGCTGGCCCGTCTCGGTGTGCGGGACGACCGTCGACCGACAGTGCGGCTCCTCGATGCAGACGAACTTCAACGCCGCCGCGGCAGTCTGGTCGGGCCAGCTCGACCTCGTCGTCTCCGGCGGAGTCGAGATGATGTCGCGCGTCCCGATGGGCTCGAATCGCGGCTCGATGTCCGACGCCGTGCACGACCGGTTCGACATCGTCATGCAGGGGACCTCCGCCGAGGAGATCGCGGCGAAGTGGAACCTGTCGCGCGAGGATCTCGACCACTACTCGTACGAGTCGCACATGCGCGCCGCGCGCGCGATCGACGAGGGGCGCTTCGACAAGGAGATCATCCGGATCGAGCTCGACCTTCCGTCCCCCGATTCCGGTGCGACGCTCGTGCGGACGCGATTCGCCGTCGACGAGGCGGTGCGCCGCGAGACGACGGTGGAGAAGATGGCGTCGCTCCAGCCGTCGTTCGTCGCCGACGGCAAGGTGACGGCGGCGAACTCGAGCCAGATCGTCGACGGCTCCGCGGCGGTGCTGGTCGCGTCGGAGGAGAAGGCGTCGAAGCTCGGGCTCGCGCCGCGCGCACGCTTTCTCGGCTTCGGCATCGCCGGCGTCGATCCGCACCTGATGCTGCACGGCAACCCGCAGGCGTGCGACCGCGCGCTCGCGAAGGCGGGCCTCGGGTGGGACGACATGGAGGTGATCGAGGTGAACGAGGCGTTTGCGTCGGTCGTCCTCCAGTTCCTCGCCGACACGGGGCTGCACGAGCGCTGGGAGGCCGGCGACGTGAACTCGAACGGCGGCGGCATCTCCCTCGGCCACCCGCTCGGTGCGACGGGCGCGCGCATCACGGCGACGCTCGTGTCCGAGCTCGAGCGGCGCAACGCGCGCTACGGCATCGCGGCGATGTGCATCGGCTTCGGCCAGGCGATCGCCGGCGTGGTCGAACGCCTGTAGAAACCCGGGCTCACAAAGCGCTCGTCGCCGGCTTCGTCGTCCTCGGCGCGCTGGACGGCGTCTGGGTCGCGCGCCTGCCGGCGCTGAAGCACAAGCTGTCGCTCGACAGCGGGCGCCTCGGCATCGTCATCTTCGCGGTCTCGCTGACGGCGACGCTGTTGCTGCCGTTCGCCGGTTGGGTGAGTGCCAGAAGGGGAAGCCGCGCCCCGGCGGGCACCGGCCTCGTCCTCGCGTCCGGCGCGTTGGCCGGCGCGGCATTCGTGCCGTCGTTCGCGCCGATGCTGCTCGTCGCATGCGGGCTCGGCGCGGGGATCGGGGTCGCCGACGTCGCGATGAACGCGCACGGCGTCGAGCTCGAGCGCCGGACCGGTCGCCATCTGCTCTCGCCGCTGCACGCGGCGTGGAGCTTCGGGCTGCTCGGAGGCTCCGCCGTCACCGCCGTGTCGGCGGCGGCCGGCGTCGGCCTCCAGGCCGAGCTGCCCGCGGTCGCCGCCGCGCTCGTGCTCGTCACGCTCTTCGCGGCGCCGCAGCTCCTTCCGGGGACGGCGGCCGACGTCGAGACGGCGCACCTCGCACTGCCGCGCGGCGCGCTCGCGCTTCCGGCCGTGTTGATGTTCTGTGCGTTCTTCGTCGAGTCGGCGGCGATGAGCTGGAGCGCCGTCTTTCTCAGCGGGCCGGTGGGCGCGAGCGCCGCCGTGGCCGCGGGCGCCGTCGTTGCGTACGCAGCGGCGATGGGTGCGGCGCGTCTCTTCGGCGACCGGCTGCTCGTACGCTGGGGCTTCGGCGGGCTCGCGCGCCGAAGCGGGATCGTCACGTGCGTCGGGACGCTGCTCGCAATCCTCACGCGATCGACCGCTCCCGCGCTCGTCGGATTCGCGCTCGTCGGCATCGGCTGTGCCGCGATCGTCCCGGCTCTCTTCCGCATCGGCGCCTCGATGCCCGGCATCTCGCAGAGCGCCGGCGTCGCCGCGGTCGCGACCGCGGGCTACACGGGCGGACTGGTGAACGGCCCGACGATCGGCTTCGTCGCCCGTGGCGTAGGCCTGAGCGCCGCGCTCGGCCTGCTCGCGGTCGCCGGTGGCGTCATCGTCCTGCTCGGTCCGCGATTAGGGTCTCGCGCATGAAGGTCGGCGTCGTCGGTCTCGGAACCATGGGCGCGGGCAT
>JBOGZQ010000151.1:0-7974 GCA_050697375.1 Gaiellaceae bacterium
CGCTCGTCGCAGACGAAGACGAGCGATTTCACGATCTCGGCCTTCGTGCATCCGATGGCGCGGGCGGCGTCCCCCGCCGTCGGCGTCCCGTCCGGGAACTCCTCCAGGCGCGCGTCGACGGCCGCGATTCGCAGGTACGACGCGACGCGCTCGACCGCCTCCGGCCAGTGTTTCACGGCCTCACCGTAGTGAAAGGAGTGTTGTCCTATGAGTGAACCGCCAGAGCGAAAGGCCAGGACCGAGTCCGCGTTCCGCGAGGTGAACGAGCGGATCGCAGAGAACGCCCGCCGGTTCGACGCGGGCTCGACGGACTTCATCTGCGAGTGCTACGACCCACAGTGCACGGAGCGGGTCGAGGCGACGCTCGAAGAGTACGAAGACGTGCGTGCCGACGGCACGCGCTTCATCCTCGCGCCGGGCCACGGCGACGGCAGCATCGAGCGCGTCGTCGAGCGCAGGCCGGACTTCGACGTCGTCGAGAAGGTCCAGCAGACGGCGCGCGCGATCGCGCGCCGGCTCAATCCTCGGACGGTCTAGCTAGAGCTCGATCACGCGGGCGTCGTCGAAGCCTTCGGCGCGAATGCGCTGGACGAGCTCCACCGGCGGCCGCGTGTCGACGCTGAGCACCATCAGCGCCTTGCCGCCGCGGCGGCTGCGCGACACGGTCATGTTCGCGATGTTGACGCCCGCGCTCCCGAAGAGCGTGCCGACGCGGCCGATCACGCCCGGCACGTCGTCGTAGCGGAAGAGCACGAGCAGCGGCGCGAGCTCGAGGTCGATGTCGAACCCGAGCGCGCTCACGAGCCACGGGCGGTTCTCGCTGCCGATGGTCGTGCCCGCGACACGCGTGCGCTCGTCCCCGCTCACGACCTCGACGCGCAGGAGGTTCGTGTAGTCGCGCGCCGACTGCGAGCGCTCCTCCCGCACCTCGATGCCGCGCTCCCGCGCGATGAGCGGCGCGTTCACGTAGTTGACGGGACGATCGGCGCGCCCTTGGAACGCGCCGTTCAGCGCGGCGACCGTGAGCAGCCGCGTGTCGTAGTCCGCGAGCCCGCCGAACGCGGTGATGACGATCTCGTCCGCATGTCCCTCCGCGAGGTCGAGCGCGAGCCGCCCGAGCTTCGCCGCCAGCGGGACGTACGGGCCGAGCATCTCCATGTCCTCCGCGCCGATCGCCGGGATGTTGACGGCGTTCGTGACGAGCCCGCCCTCGAGCGCGGCCGCGACCTGCTCGGCGACGATGACGCCGGCGCGATCCTGCGCCTCGTCGGTCGACGCTGCGAGGTGCGGCGTGACGACGACGTTGTCGAGCTCGAGCAGCGGGCCCGAGTACGGCTCCGACGAAAAGACGTCGAGCGCGGCGCCCGCGACCTTGCCGGAGCGAAGCGCGTCGAGGAGCGCGTCCTCGTCCACGAGCTGGCCGCGCGCGGCGTTGACGATCCGCACGCCGTCGCGCATGCGCGCAAACGCAGCCGCGTCGATCGAGCGGCGCGTCTCGTCGGTCAGCGGCAGATGCAGCGTCACGAACTCGGCGGCGCCGTAGACGTCCTCCGGATTCTCCACGCGCTCTGCGCCGAGCTCGCGGAACCGCTCGGCTGCGACGTAGGGGTCGTACGCGACGACGCGCATCCCGAGGCCGAGCGCGCGGCGCGCGACCTGCTGCCCGATGCGGCCGAAGCCGAGGACGCCGAGTGTCTTCCCGGCGAGCTCGATGCCGCCGTACGCCTTGCGCTCCCACCGCCCCTGTTTCAGCGCGGCGTGCGCTTGCGGGAGGTTGCGCGCGAGCGCAACGAGCAGGCCGATCGTGTGCTCGGCCGCCGAGACGACGGTCGACTCGGGCGCATTCGCGACGACGATGCCGCGGCGGGTCGCCGCCTCGACGTCGACGTTGTCGACGCCGACGCCGGCGCGGCCGATCACCTTGAGGTTTGTCGCGCGATCGATGACGTCGGCGGTGAGCTTCGTCGCCGAGCGGACGACGATCGCGTCGTAGCGGTCGACGATGTCCTCGAGCGGCGACTCGAGGTCGACGTCGACGTCGAAGCGCTCGCGCAGGAGATCGACGCCGGCATCGGCGATCGCCTCGCGTACGAGGACCTTCTGGCTCACGCGACCGTGGAGTGCTCGTAGGCCTCGAGCGCCGCCGTAACGGCGACGCCGCGCTCGACATCCGCGCCCAGGTCGGCGGCGACGATCTCGATCGCGGCGAGCGCGGTGGTGACGTCGAAGACGTCGAACCAGCCGATGTGGCCGATGCGGAAGATCTTCCCCTTCAGGTCGCCCTGGCCGCCCGCGAGCGTCATGCCGAAGCGATCGCGGACGCCGGAGATGATCTCCGCCGACTCCGCCGAACGGACGGCGGTGACGACGGCGCTCCGGTCTTCGTCCGGCGAGAAGAGCTCGAGGCCCATCGCCTTCACGCCGGCTCTTGCTGCGCGCCCCAAGCGCACGTGCCGCTCGAAGACCGCCTCGAGGCCCTCGTCGAGGAGGAGCCCGAGCGCGACGTCGAGTGCCGCTACGAGCGACACCGGCGGTGTGAACGGCGCGTCGAGCGCGCGCTGCGCCTTCCGCGTCCGCTCCCAGTCGAAGTAGAACCGCGGCGTCGAGGCGCGCGCTGCAAACGCCGCCTCCGACACCGCCGCGAGGCCGAGGCCGGGCGGCGTCATCAATGCCTTCTGCGAGCCGGAGACGACGACGTCGAGGCCCCACGCGTCGGTCTCGCACGGGACCGCGCCGAGGCTCGACACCGCGTCGACGACGACGAGCGCGCCCGCGTCCTTCGCCGCCGCGGCGATCGCCTGCACATCGGCGATGACGCCTGTGGACGTCTCGGACTGCACGACCCACACCGCTTTCGCCTCGCGCTCGGCGAGGCGCGCGCGCACGTCGTCGGGATCGGGCGTCTCGCCCCATGCGTACTCGAGGCGGTCGACGTCGGCGCCGTACGCGAACGTCATTGCCGCCCACCGCTCGCCGAAGCTCCCGGCGGAGACGACGAGGTGCCGCTCGCCCGGCGAGACGAGGTTCACGACCGCCGACTCGAACGCGCCGGTCCCCGACGCGGTGAAGAGGAGGACGTCCGACTCCGTGCGGCAGATCTCGCGCAGCCGCGCGAGGCAGCGCTCGTAGACCGGCCGGAAGTCGGGGCTGCGATGGTGCACGACCGGCGCGCCCATCGCCGCCAGCACCTCCGGCGGAACGGGCGTCGGCCCCGGCGTGAACAGGTACCGCTTCACTGCTGCCACACTACCGCCGGTCGTGGACGCGCTCCTCGCATTTGCAGCCGCGTTGATCGCTTTACGTCTCGCGGGAAAGCTCTTCGCGCGGCGTGCGCAACCGCACATGCTCGTGTGGGCGTGGTCGCTTGCCGCGTACGCGGTCGCGGCGGGCGCGATCGCGTGGGGTGAGGCGGCGCAGTGGGACGCACGCGCGTTCCGCGTCTACTACGCCGCGGGCGCGTTGCTCACCGCGCCGCTCCTCGGCCTCGGGTCGCTCGCGCTCGCCGGCCGGCGCCGCGCGGGCGCGGCGGCGCTCGCCTACGCCGGGCTCGCCGTCGGCATCTCGCTCGCGATGCCCGTCCACGGCGCCTTCGCCGCCCACGGGATCCCGCCCGCGCAGGACCACCTCGCCTTCGCCCCCGAGCGGCTGCTCGCGATCGTCGCGAACGCCCTCGGCACGGTCGCCGTCGTCGTCGTCGCGCTCCGCTCGTTCCGCCGGCGCCCGCTCGGGAACGGCCTCATCGTCCTCGGCGTGGCCGCCGCGGCGGCGGGCAGCGGCCTCGCCGGGCTCGGCGCAGGCGGCGCCGCCGTGGGGATCGCGGTCGGCGCCGTTCTCCTGTACTGCGGGTTCGTGGCCCCAAAACGACTTCCGCGTGGGTTTATTCACACGGTCTTTACGAAATCGCCCCTAGGGTGATTGACGCATAGCCGCGCCAAGTGGTGCGTCCCCCGTGCGGCGGGGGATCCCCAGCCCACTCGGCCTACGACCGTGCCAACGACCTCGGGGAGGAAATGTTGCGGCGATTACTCCTGGCTTCGGCCATGTTGTTCCTGTTGTGCGTCTCTGCGGCCCTCGGCGCCCAAGGACGGGCCGGCAGCACGAGGCAATCGGGCCGGGCGACGGCCCTTCGGTACCTGGAAGGGCAGCTCCAGCGGTACGAGCAGCGCACCTGGTATTGGGAGCGGCTCACCGGAGCCAATCCGAGCCAGACGGCAGGCCGGACATTGGCCGCGATGGCCGTGCCGGATCTCGAGCGCACCGTCCGCGTCTGGCAGCGGCGGGCGCTGAAAGCCCATCGGGCCGCCCGGCATCCGCCCCACATGGCGCAGTGGATGTGCATCCACCACTACGAAGGGGCGTGGAACGACGTCGGCGCCCCCTACTGGGGCGGGCTCCAGATGAGCCTGACCTTCCAGGAGCGCTACGGGGGCTGGATCTATCGCCTCAAGGGGACGGCCGACCACTGGACGCCTCTGGAGCAGATCTGGACGGCGGAGAAAGCCCTCAAAAGCAGGGGTTTCTGGCCGTGGCCCAACACGGCGAGGATGTGCGGACTGCTCTGACATCGCGGTGACTTGACAACGACATCATGATGATGTCATACTGCCGTCATGCAGATCGACGGCTACGTCCAGGCACTCCGCGAAGACCTCGCGCGGATCGCGGCGGTCGGCGACGAGTCGACCGCCCGCTCCGCCGAGCTTCTCTCGGTCGCGCTCGAGTCCGCGCTCGGGAGGCGCCTCCTCGAGGCGCTCTCCGAGGCCGCCCTCGAGCTGAACAACCAGCTCGAGGACGGCAGGGTCGAGATCCGGTTCGCCGGAAGCGACCCCGAGCTCGTCTACATCCGCGAGGAAGAGTCCGCCCCGGCCGTCGACCAGGCCGACGAGGCGTTCACCGCCCGCATCACCCTGCGGCTGCCCGAGACCTTGAAGACGAGGCTCGACGCGGCCGCCTCCCTCCACGGCGTGTCCGTGAACACGTGGCTCGTGCAGGTGCTCCAGCGCGCCCTCGAGCCACGCACCCCGTCCGGCGGCGGCAACCGCCGCCGGCTGACCGGCTACGGCCGGAGCTGAAAGGAGCCGGACATGATCATCCTCAGCCCGCCCCCGACCGTCCGCATCCACTGGATCTACGTCGACCCGGCCGGCGACCCGAAGTCCGCCGTCCGCAAGGCCGCGGCCTGACATGGCCGTCCATACCTTCCATACCCCCCAGCCCGTCGAGCTCGAGCTGAAGGTCCCCGCGGGCGACATCGAGATCGAGACGGTCGACGGCGACGAGTCGACGGTGGTCGTCGACGGCTCGGACAAGCTCGTCGAACAGACCACTGTCGACCTCGTCGGCAACCGCCTCGTCGTCAGCTTCCGCAGCAAGGGCGCGTTCGGGATCACGATCTCGATCGGCGACTTCAGCTTCGGCGGCTCGCGCCTCACCATCCGCGTCCGCGTCCCTCATGGGAGCCGAGCGGAGCTCTCGACCGCCGCGGCGGACATGGAGCTGCGCGGCCGCTTTGCTGCACTCGAGGCGAAGACGGCGGCAGGCGATCTCGTCGTCGACGGCGAGATCGAGGGCGACGCCGAGGTCAAGACCGTCAGCGGCGACGTCCGCTTCCGCTCCGTCGGCGGCGACCTGCGCATGCAGACGGTGAGCGGCGACGTCACCGCCGGCTCGGTCGGCGGCGACGTCACGGCGAAGTCGGTATCCGGCGACGTCCGTGTCGAGTCGGCGCGCGCAGGCCGCGTCACCGCGCAGTCGGTGTCCGGCGACATCGAGGTCGGCGTCGCGCCGGGAACGAATCTCGACGTCGACGCGGGCTCCGTCTCCGGCGACCTGACGTCGGAGGTCGCGCTCGGCAGCGATGCCGGCGACGTCGTCGACGGCCCCACGCTCGTCGTTCGCGGCAAGACGGTCAGCGGCGACTTCAAGGTGTTCCGGGCGGCGTGAAGGAGATCCTCCGCCGCCCGGACGTCCGCCTCCTCCTCGGTGGGCAGTTCCTGTCGATGTTCGGCGACTGGGCGATGTTCATCGCGCTCGGCGTCTGGGCGCGCGTCCTCACCGGCTCGAACGCGGACGCCGGCATCGTCTTCTTCTTCCTCGGCGTCACGGGCCTGATGGCGCCGCTCGGCGGGCTCGTCGTCGACCGTCTGCCGAAGCGCCCGCTCATGATCGGCACGCACCTCGCGCTCGCCGGCGTCATGTGCCTGCTCCTCTTCGTACACACGCGTGCGGAGCTGTGGCTGCTCTATACGGTCACGCTGCTCTACGGGCTCGGCGGCGACATCTTCGGCGCCGCGCGCACGTCGATGCTGAAGGCGATGCTGCCGGACGAGCAGCTCGGCGAGGCGAACGGCGTTCTCCAGACCGTGCGGGAGGGGCTGCGCATCGTCGCGCCCATCACCGGCGCCGGCCTCTTCGCCGCCTTCGGCGGGCACGTCGTCGCCGTCATCGACGCGGCGACGTTCCTCGGCTCGGCTGCGACGCTCGTCGCGCTTCCGTTCGAAGAGCCGCCGGTTGCGCCCCACGAGGAGCACTTCCTCCGCGAGGCGTCCGCCGGCCTCACCCACATCGCGCGCACGAAGGTGCTGCGCGAGCTGTCGATCGGCCTCTGCGCCGCCCTGACGGTCATCGGCTTCTGCGAGACGCTCATTTTCGCGATCGTCATCGACGGCCTCCACCACAGCGCTCCCTTCGTCGGCGTGCTCGACACCTTTCAGGGTGTCGGCGCGATCGCCGGCGGCCTTACGGCTGCCGCGCTGATGCGGCGGATCGGCGACGTGCGCGTGACCGGCCTCGGGCTCGTCCTCTTCGCCGTCGCGTGCTTCGGCTTCCTCAGTCCCAGCCTCGAAGGCGTCCTCCCCTCCGTGGTCGTCTTCGGGGCTGGGATCGCGTGGGTCGTCGTCGCCGCTGCCACGGCTTACCAACGCCGGACGCCGCAGGTGCTCCAGGGCCGCGTGTCGGCGGCCTCGAACATGTTGTTCAGTGTGCCCCAGACGGTCTCGATCGCGACGGGCGCCGCGCTCATCATGCTCATCGACTACCGCATCGAGATCGTCATCATGGCTCTCGTGACGCTGGCCGCAGCTGCGTATCTCCTCACGCGCTCGGAGACCGAGGGCTTCGTCGCTGATCCCGCTCAGGCGTAACCGCGACTTCCTCCTGCTCCAGTCGGGGCAGGTGCTCTCGACGATCGGGTCGGAGTCGACCGCGATCGCGTACCCGCTGCTCGTGCTCGCGCTGACGCACTCGCCGGCGAAGGCAGGGATCGTCGGATTCGCGCGCGTCGCGCCGTGGGCGGTCTTCGGCCTTGCCGCCGGGGTCGCGTCCGACCGGCTGCCGCGCAAGCGGATGATGATGACCTCCGACGTCGTGCGCGCACTGGCGCTGACGAGCATCGTCGTCGCGATCTCGATCGGGCGGCTGACGTTCGCACAGATCGCGCTCGTCGCGTTCTTCGAAGGCTCGATGTACGTCTTCTTCAACATCGCCGAGATCGGCGCGCTGCGATCGGTCGTCTCGCGCGAGCAGCTGCCGACGGCGGCCGCCGCGGAACAGGCGCGCTACTCGACAGTCACGATCGTCGCGCCGCCGCTCGGCGGGTCGCTCTTCGGCGTCGGCCGCGCGTTCCCGTTTCTCGCGGGCGCTCTCTCCCCCGTCTTCTCGCTCGGAACGCTGCTCGCGATCCGGACGCCGTTCCAGGAGGAGCGCGAGCGGGACAGTGCGCCGCTTCGCACGCAGCTCGCGGAGGGATTCCGCTTCCTCTGGGCGCGACCGTTCCTGCGCACGTGCGCGCTCCTCTTCACGTGGACGAACCTCGTCTTCGAGGGGATCGTGCTCGCGTTCATCGTCATCGCGCGCAGGCACGGCTTGTCGAGCGCGGAGATCGGTCTGCTGATCACGCTCTTCGGTCTGGTCTCGCTCGCCGGCTCAGCGGCAGCGCCGCGACTTCAGCGGCTGCTCGGGATGCGCGCGATCGTC
>JBOGZQ010000152.1:0-4865 GCA_050697375.1 Gaiellaceae bacterium
GTTCGACTCGCTGCTGTGGGACACCGCGTTGCTCGCGAGCCTGTTCGTCTTCTAGGACGTGGGGGAGGGCTTCTTCAAGCCGGAGAAGCGCCGGTGGGGGTACTACGTGTTGCCGATCTTGTTCGGCGACCGGCTCGTCGGCAGGATCGAGCCGCGCATCGAGCGCGACGAAGGCGTCGTGCAGGTCCTCGGCCTCTGGTGGGAGGGCGGCTTCGACCCGCATCGCATCGACGGGTTCGTCGACGCGATGCGCGATGCACTCGACGCGTACACGCGGTTCGCGCAGGCGCACCGCATCGAGTGGGCGTCCGGTCTAGATCAGCCGACGTGATGCGCTGCCGGCGCGAGCAGCGCGAGCACGGCTTCGCCGTAGCGCTCGAGCTTCGTCGGGCCGACGCCCGCAATCTGTGAGAGATCGCCGAGCGAGTTCGGCCGCGCGTCCGCAATCGCGTGCAGGACCGTGTCGTGGAAGACGACATACGGTGGGACGCCGTCCTCACGCGCACGCGCAAGCCGCCACGCGCGGAGCCGTTCCGCGGCCGGCGTCCACTCACGGGCGGTCCTCGGCGCGTCGGGCGTCTGCGCATGGCCGAGCTCCGCGACGAACCGCGAACGTTTCGCCGACCATGTGAGCCACAACGCGCGCTTTGCGCGCGTCATGCCGACGTAGAGCAGGCGCCGTTCTTCGTCCAGCTCGGCAGGCGTGCGCGCTTGGCGCGAGGGCAGCTCCTTCTCCTCGAGGCGTGGGATGAAGACGGTGTCGAATTCGAGGCCCTTCGCCTTGTGCAGCGTCAGCAGGTTGACGCCGCGTGCGCCCTCCCCGCCCGGGTCGAAGCGCCGCCGTAGCTCGGCGACAAACGCAGCGGCGTCACCTTCGAACGCGTCAGCGAGCGCGACCAGCCGCGCGAGGTCGGTCTGGCGGACGAGCTCGCGCTCGCCGAGCTTGTCCGGCGGCTCCTCGAGCCAGCCGGCCTCGAGCGCTGCCGCGCGCACCGCGTCACGGGCGCCGGGGTCGCTGCGCTCGAGGCGACGCACGAGCCGGCGCGCGGCGTCGCGACCGAGGAGCGACGAGCCCTGGAACGGAATCGCAGCTTCGTGCAGCGCCTCCTCGAAGTCGGTCAGGCGTGCGTTCGTGCGGCAGAGGATCGCGATCTCCTCGAGCGGCACGTCCGCGTCGCGGATCGCCGCGACGATCGCCGCCGCTTCGGCGGCCGGCGACGTAAATGCGGCGACGACGGGCTCGTCTCCGGCTGGACGCGTCGGGCGCAGCACCTTTTCCGCACCGCCGAGACGCGGAACGAGCCGGTTTGCGAGCGCGAGCACCTGCGGCGTCGAGCGGTAATTCTCCTCGAGCCGCACGACGGTTGTGCTCGGAAAGCGCGCCGGCACGCCGAGCAGGTGCTCGGGCCCGGCGCCGGTGAAGGCGTAGATCGACTGATAGTCGTCGCCGACGACGCAGAGGTCGTCGCCGTCACCGAGCCAGAGGTCGAGCAGCGCCTGCTGGAGCAGGTTGACGTCCTGGTACTCGTCGACGGTGAACGCGCGGTACTGCGCGCGGAATGTCGTCGCCGCGCGCTCGTCGTCCTCGAACACGTGAACGGCGCGCGCGAGCAGATCCTCGAAGTCGAGCAGCCCTTCCGCCTCCTTGCGCCGCTCGTAGTCGAGGTACACGCGGGCCATGAGGTCGGAAGGGATCGGCGGCTCGCGGTCCTCGGCCGCGTCGAGGTAGCGCTCGGGGCCGATGCGGCGGTTCTTCGCCCACTCGATCTCGGCGGCGAGGTCGCCCGCCGGCCGGAACTTGTAGGGCGCACGCAATCGGTTGCCGATCTGGCGGAGCAGGAGCGCCTTCGACGGAAGGATCCGGCCAATCTTGTCCGGGGCGAAATGACGGAGCTGCCGAAGCGCGGCGGAGTGGAACGTGCCCGCCCGCACGCGCGTCACCCCGAGCGCGGCGAGACGCGTGCGCAGCTCGCCGCCCGCCTTGTCGGTGAACGTGACCGCCATGATCTGGGCGGGATCGAACGTGCCGGACACGACCTGCTGCGCGATGCGCCGGGTGATCGTCGTTGTCTTGCCGGTGCCTGCTCCGGCAAGGATGCAGACGGGACCGCGCACCGCCTCAGCGGCGCGCCGCTGCTCGGGGTTCAGGCCGTCGAGCGGGTCCACCGGTTCACCGTACCGGCCGGTCCCGACGAGAGGGTCACGGCACTCGCACGGGGCGTGGGATCGGTCGTGGATACAGACCCGAAGACACGCCAAGACTCATCGCCGTCTGGTGTGGATGCGCGCCAGGCGGGTAACCCCCGGCCACGTGTCACCTGCCTCGAGACTGCTGCTGCTGATCGTCTTCCTCGCGTCGGCCCTCGCCACGGGCGCGCAGGCCAAGGGCCCGCGGACGCTCGCGCAGCTCGCTGCGAGCAAGCTCGGCCTCGTGTGCTCGCAGGTCACCACTTCGGACAACGTCTCGTACATGAAGTGCTCGGGCAAGATCGCGAGCTTCGACGGCATCGGCCTCGACACCGACATCTCAATCCCGGTCGCGGCAACGCGCGCCGGCCCGACACTCGTGATGCTGCACGGTTGGTCGCAGGACAAGACCTTCTGGGAAGCGGACACGGCGGCCGGCGACGGCGCGGGCTCGTGGCATTGGAACAACGTGTGGTTCGTGTCGAAGGGATGGATCGTCGTCAACTACACCGCGCGTGGCTTCCAGCAGTCGTGCGGGATGACGGACCAAGACGCGAACTGCACGCCGAACGGGTACACGCACCTCGCCGACCGGCGCTTCGAGACCCGTGACTCGCAGACCCTTCTCGGGAAGCTCGTGGACGCCGGCATCGCGGACCCCAAGAAGCTCGCAACGACCGGCGACTCCTACGGCGGCGGGCAGAGCTGGCTGCTGGCGACGTCGCTGCCGTGGCAAAGCCCGAACGGCGTGAAGCTCCAACTCGCCGCGGCCGTACCGATGTACGGGTGGACCGACCTCCTCGACTCCCTCGCCCCGAACGGGCGGGCGACCCCGGCGATCGACCAGTCGGCGCCGCAGAACGTGCCGCTCGGGATCGCGAAGGCGAGTTACACCGCCGGCCTCTATGCGGTGGGCCGGGCCGAGGCAAACGGCCGCTACGACGAGAATCCTCTCGACTTCGGGACGAACCTCGACGAACAGACCGCTCGCATCGACCAGGGCGAGCCGTACGACCCGAGCATCGACCCGGAGCTCCAGCAGATCGTCGACTCCTACACGTACCGCTCGGCGTACGACGCGACCGACTACTTCGACGCGCTGAAGGCGCGCACTGTTCACCCCGTTCCGGTGTTGTCGATTCAGGGTTGGACCGATCCGCTGTTTCCGCCGGTGCAGACGCTGCAGATGGTCAGGAAGCTGAAAGCGGTCGATCCGAGCTATCCGGTGCAGATGGTGTTCGGCGACGTCGGCCACTCGAACGCCGAGAACCCGGCCTGGCAGTGGCAGCCGATCAACACGCTCGCCTACGGATTCCTCGAGGCGAACGTCCTGGGAAAGAAGGCCCTCGCGCCGGCACAGCAGGCGTACGCGTTCCAGACCGAGTGCGGCGCGACGACCGGACCCGCTCCGATCGCCGGCCAGTGGGACTCGCTGGCGAGCTCGAGCGTGGCGCTCACGTCGACGACGGCGAAGACGACGTCTTCCGTCGATCCGAACCCCGCCGACGGCGTCGACAGCGACCCGATCGCGAACAGCGGCTGCCTCAGCGAGAGCTCGAGCACCACCGACCCCGGCGCCGCGTACTACTCGTTCCCGTCGACCGGCGAGCACCTGCTCGGCCTCCCGATCGTGCGGCTGCCCTACACGCTCACCGGCCAGGACGCGACGGTCGCGTTCAAGCTGTGGGATGAGAAACCCGATGGCTCGAAGACGCTCGTCACCCGCGGCGACTATCGGCTTTCGACGTCCGCCGGTGACCCCGCTACGGGCGTCCTGAAGACCTACCTCTACGGCAACGACTGGGTGTTCCCGGCGGGCGACACGATCGTCCTCCAAGTGACGCAGAACGACGCCCCGTATCTCCGCCCGGACAACGAGCCATCGGCGATCGACTGGTCGGGCGTCTCGCTGGACCTTCCGACGTACGGCTCCTGATGGGCCGAGCCGAGTATTGCGCGAACCGGTCGATCGAGTTGATCGCCCGGCTCTCGTGCTTCGTTCATGACGCTTCCGTAGCACGTTCTGTGCTACAGTAGGCGACATGGCTCGGTCATTGCACGTTCGGCTCGACGACGCGTCCGCGGCAGCCTTGGAGATCGTGCGGGGCGGCGAGTTCAGCGACTCGGAAGCGGTGCGGATGGCGCTGCGCGAGGCGGCGGCGCGCCGCCGGCTGCGTTCGACCGTGCGAGACGAGGTGCGCATGCTCGCTGCGGACAAGACCGACCGCGAGGAGATGCGAGTCGTCCGCGAGCAGCTCGCTGAGCTCGCACCGTCTTCGACCGACTGACATGGTCCGCGGGGAAGTCTTTCGGCTGCCGGCACCGCGGCGTGCGCGAGGACACGAGCAACGAGGCGCTCGCTATGCGGTCGTCGTGCAGGCTGACGAGTTCCTAGACCTCAGCACGCTGCTCGTCTCGCCCACGTCGGCGAGCGCCCGTCCCGCAACCTTCCGGCCGACGATCGCCCTGGAGGGCGAGGAAACACGTGTCCTCGTGGAGCAGACAACTGTCGTCGATCCACAGCGACTCGGCCGATCGGCCGGACGACTCGAAACACACGAACTCCGAGCGATCGACGACGCGTTGATGCTCGTCCTCGGTCTCTAGCCGGTTCGCGCAATGCCCGCTACGCCTCTGGGAGGCAAAGCAGCCGCAAACGCAGCGTTCCGAACATGGGC
>JBOGZQ010000153.1:0-12279 GCA_050697375.1 Gaiellaceae bacterium
TGGCACCACCGGCGGCAAGGGAGCCTGCGCTACCTGAAGCGCCTTCCCTACGGCCCGCGCAACCGCGCATGGGGCGCGTGGCGACAGATTTGGTGGTGGCTGAAGCTCAGCGGGTTGTTCGAGCTCAAGGTGAAAATGACGATCAAGACACGACTGATCTTCAGCAAGCTGCACCGATGGTGAGCACCGTCCTTGCATCCGCCGCCGATGCACGTTATGGCCGCTGGCTGATCAACCTCATCGGATCAGTCCAACTCCGGTCGCCGCTATTCGATCGAATCGTCGTCTACGACCTGGGCCTCACGCCCGCTCAGCGCTGGTTGCTCGAGCATGTGCACGGCGTCGAGGTGGATCATGTCCCGGCGTTCGTGCCTCACTGGCAGCAGGCCAGGACGTGGAAGCTATGGATCTGGACGCATCTCGAGGCCGAAACGATCGTCTGGCTCGATGCCGGGATCACGGTCCTGCGCCCGCTAACGGACTTCGTCGAGCAAGCGACCGAGCGGGGGTACTTCGTGGTGTCGACCGGAGTACCAGCGGGCCTCTCGACGCCGAGCGAGTATTACGACCTCTTCGACCTGCCGGAGGGATTTGCCGACCGGATCTCCGTCTCGAGCGGCATCCTCGCGTTCCGAAGGACGTCGCGCTTCTATTCGGATGTGATCGAGCCGACGTTCGAAGACGCAATGCTCGGACATCACCTCGGCTTCTCGGAGCCGGAGATCGAGCGGCTCAACTGGGGGCTCGACCGGACGGAGAAGGTGATCGTCCGCGACTGCCCGTTGTTCCGATACGACCAAAGCCTGTTCAACGTCCACTTCTATCGCTCAACGACATCTCCGCACATTGGTGATCTCTACAAGTACGGTGGCTTCGGGAGCCCGCGAGATCATCTGGAGCAAGTCATCTGGAATCACCGACGAACGGGCGACTATCGCTTCCTGCCACGGGTTCGGTATCGCGGTCTGGGCGTTCCCGTTGGCGTTCTCTGGGGAACCGGCGTCTTCGTCGGCCGGTGGAGCCGCAATCACGCCTGGCTGTTCCGCCCTGCAGTCTACACACACGTCCTACAACGACTGCTCAGGACACGGCGGCTTCGATCGCAGCGCTCAGACCAGCGCCCGTCTGCGTCCAATTGAACAGAGACGCCTGTTCGAGGCCGCGCGCCCGCAGAGACCGCCGCAGCTCCGGATCCTCATGAACACGCCGGACCGCGACGGTGAACTCGTCCGCCGAGCCCGGCTCGCACAGAAGCCCCGCGCTGCCGACGACTTCTGGAATCGAAGTGACGGCGCTTGCGACAACGGGCGTTCCGCACGCCATCGCCTCGAGGAGCCCGTAACCGAAACCCTCGTAGCGTGTCGGGTCGAGATAAAGCGTTGCGCCTCGGTAGAGATCGCGGAGCTCCCCGTCCGATACCCGGCCCACCGCCTCGGCCCCGTCTCCCCGCCAGCCGCCGGCGACGACGAGTCGCACCCCGGCCCGAGCGCAGACGTCAACGGCGAGAGCCGTCCCGTCGCGAGGGTCGTTCGATCCCAGATGGAAAACGTAGCTCCCGCGGTCGCTCGCCGGGCCCGGTGAGAATCCGGACGGGACGCCGGGGTAGACGACGCTCTCCGACCTCAGCTCCACCTGCTTAGCAACTTCTTCACGAGTTGCTTTCGAGCCGAAGGCGACGTGCGCTGCGCGCCGGAGCGAGCGCTTCCACAGCGCCGTCGTGAGCGCGTCGCTCGACCGGTGCCAGACCGGCGCCTTCGAGCGGCGGTTCGAGCGAATTCGGTGCACCGGAGACTCGAACAGCCAGACGACGATCGGAAGATCGCCGACGAGCGGCAGGCGCTCGCTGAGCGTGACGAAGGCATCGAGTCGATGGCGCTTCGCGGCTGCCGGCAGGCCGGCGAGCTCCCAGCCGATCGTGAGCCGAGGCTCGACGCGGACGACCTCGACGCCCTCGATCTCCACCGGCTCGCGCACGAAGACGACGAGCTCGTGCTCGCCTCGCGCCGCGAGCGCCTCGACCGCGTGACGCTCCGAGCGCGCGTGGCCCTTGCCCTGCGGCGAGATCATCAAGCCGTCGAAGCCGACCCGGGCCACCGGCGAATGGTACGAGCGGGCTAGCATCGGCCCGTGGTGAGGCCGCTCGTCCAGGCTCTCGAGCGCGCGGCCGGCCGGCCACTCGCGCCACCGTCGCGTTCCACGCTGCGAGACGCCGCCCGGCGCGGGCTCCACGTCGCGCGCCACACGCCGCTCGCGCGCCCACGGGACCGCGGCGACCTTTTCAACCTCGACCTGCACGTCGCCGTCATCGCCGACGTCCGGACGCAGCTCGAACGCCACGAGCTCGACCTCGTCGACTGGACGATCTCGGGACACAACTGGGTCTTCGACCGTCCGCGCGACCCGGTCGCCTTCGTGAACGAGACGACGTGGAAGTCGTTCGGGCCGCGGATGGCGAAGCGGTTTCGACGCGCCTACGGCCCGTACCTGCGCACGTTCAAGGGATTCGTCGTCACATACGCGCCGTGCTTCTCGCTGCTCTACGAGGGACTGGACCGGCCGACGCTCACAGTGGTGGCCACGCGCTACGAGTACCCGTGCACGAACTACGCACCCAGCTGGGACTGGCTGGACGCGCGCCTGCGCGCGGGCGTCGCCGACGGCTGGCTCACGGTCGTCGCGAACAACCGTGCCGATGCCGACTACATCCGCCACTACACCGGGATCGAGGCGCCGCACATCCCGAGCGCGTGCTCGTACACCGGCCTCACCTACACCGGACGTCGGCAGACAGTGGTCGTCTCCTCGGGCCCGAACACGATCGAGCGCACGGTCGCGGACACACTGCGCCACGACGCAGTTTCGCTCCGCTCCGGTCTAGGCCCCCGCTACTCGTGGGCCGACCTCTACGACCATCGTGCGATCGTCTTCATCCCTTACAACGTCAGCGTCATGTCGCTGTTCGAGCACTACACGGCATGCGCGCCGACCTACGTCCCGAGCAGGCAGTTCCTCCGGGAGCTGCACTCGCAGCATCCCGCCGACGTACTCGGGGAGCTGTCGTTCTCGCAGGTGACCGGCCACCCGGCGGCACGGCGTGCCGAGGGCCTCGACCTCAACGACGCGAGCAACGACGCGGTCATCGAGTGGTACCTCGACCGCGCGGACTTCTACGACGCCGAGTGGATGCCGCGCATCCGGCAGTTCGACTCGTGGGAGCATCTCGATCACCTACTCGCGACGGACGACCCGCACGCGATCAGCGCCGAGATGGCCGCCGAGCGGCCGGAGCGGCTGCGGCGGATCGACGCGCTCTGGGACGACCTCGGCTGGTTCAAGGAGATCTGACATGGCGACGGAGCCGCTCGTCAGCATCGTCACGCCGTCGTTTAACCAGGCGCGCTACCTGCGCGAGGCGATCGAGAGCGTGCGCACGCAGACGTACGCGCACGTCGAGCACGTCGTCGTCGACGGCAGCTCGACCGACGGCACGCTCGACATCCTCCGCGAATACGACGAGCTCCAGTGGATCTCGGAGCCGGATCGCGGGCAGTCGCACGCGCTGAACAAGGGCTTTGCCATGTCAACGGGCGAGATCTTCGGCTGGCTCAACGCGGATGACGCGTACGAGCCCGAGGCGGTCGCCGAGGCGGTCGCGGCACTTCAAGAGAGCGGCGCCGGGCTCGTCTACGCCGACGTCACGCGCGTCAACGACGACCGGGTCGATCCGCGGCGGATCCGGTCGCGCGCGACGTGGGACCTGTGGACGGAGCTCAACGACGGTAACGGCGTCTTCTCGCCGGCCGTCTTCTTCACCCGCTCTGCCCTCGATACGGTCGGGGGTGTCGACGAGTCGCTGCACCTCGCGATGGACTACGACCTCTGGCTGCGGATCGGCAGGCAGTTCGGCGCGCGTCACGTCGATCGTGTCTGGGCAGTGCAGCGGATCCACGGCGAGGCGAAGACGATCCGCCACTATCAGGACTTCTGGCCGGAGCGGCTGGCGGTCAGCCGCCGCCACGGCGGCCGACTCGTCTCGCCGCTGCTGATCCGCCGGTACGTCGGCTCGGAACGCGGGCAGGCTCTCATCGGGCGCGCGGCGAACGCCGCCTACGCGCTCGCCGGCAAGCGGGCGCCCCGCTCTAGCCCGCCTGGTGAGTCATCCGGTCGAGAAGCCGGTTGAACTCCGCCCCGTCGATGTAGACGGTCGAGGCGGAGGGCTCCGAGCGCAGGCTGTAGATCCGCCGCTGCGTGCTTCGCCGGTCGATCGCCTCGACCATGCGGCCGCTCCGCTGCGCGCACAGCTCGAGCGCGAACGGATCGGAGCCGCGCCGGTACACAAGACAGTCGAATCCAGGCTGGACGCGGTAACCGGTCAGCGCGTGCTGATCGAGCGGACCGACGAGCGCGCGCACGTTCCGCATTCCCTTGATCTGCGCAGCGACCTCACTGTTCCGCTCCCACCGTCCCACGCCGGCGACGATCGCGAGCGCGATGGCGACGAGCACTGCTGCGCGCAGAATTCCCATCAGCCGATCGGCGGTCGGAAGGGCCAGACGCTGCGCGGGTCCCCGAGCGCGGCGAGAAGGAAGGCGCCGATCCAGAACGCCGCGGTTGCGATGTTCCCGACCGACGTCAGATACGACTGGACGAACGCGCACACGAGACCGGCGACGACGATGCCCGCGCAGGCGACGAGCGCCAGCCGATCTCGCTCGCCCAGGCGGGTGTACGCGCGGAACGCGCGGCCGAGCCAAAGCGCGGCGAGCACGAGGAACGATGCGAGCCCGACCGCCCCGAGCTGGAGCAGGAACCCGATGTACGAGTTCTCCGGGAAGCTGCCGCCGAATCCGAGATACCGGTCGACGAAGACACGCTCCTCGGTCCCGAATCCGTACCCCGCCGCCGGCCTGCGACCGACCTGTCCGAGCGCCCCGTCCCAGGCGCGGAGGCGGCCGCTCCATGTGAACGTCGACGCCGGCGGAGAGGCATTGAGCGCGTGCGGCAGCGGGCTGCCGATGTCGTCGTTGAGCGGGAAGACGTTGTCGACGTCGACCCAGCGCGAGCGGGGATGCGCGGCGGCCGGCGCTCTCAGCGCGCTCGGTGCGGCGGCCGGCGCCGAGGACGGGATGCGCGTGACCCCATAGCTCACCCCGGCGAGCGCGACCGCAGCTGCGGCCCACGACACGCGCGCCGACCACGTCCGCGGGGCGACGAAAGCGACGAGGACGACTCCCGCGAAGCCTCCAGCCAGGGCATCTCGGGAGAGCGCGGCGACGATGGAGCCGTCGAGAAGCAGGAAGACCGCACCCGCAGCGAGGCGCTGCCGTGGCCTCCCTCCGCGGGTCACTCCCCATGCGGCCAGCGGCAGCACGACGGCGAACAGCAGCGCCGCGGTATTCGCATCCTCGCCGAGGCCGCGGTAGCGTGTCGGCGCTCCTGCAACCGACTCCAGGGCCGCCCCTCGGTCGACCGCGAGGATGATGAGCCCGAGCAGGGCGACGATGACGGCGCCGCCGAGCAAGGCGACGAGCACGCGTTCGATCAATGCGAGCGATGCGGCGGTCGTGGCGATGAAGAAGCCGGCCGCGAAGAGCACGGCCAGCGAAACAGCGCGCTCGACGCTCAGGCGCGGGTCGACCGACCAGGCCGCCGAGACGAGGGCGAGGAGGACAAGCCAGCCGGCCGGCGCGAACGGGCGCGCGCGCGACCAGGCGACGCGCAGCGCGAAGAGCGCGGCGGCAGAGGCGACGAGCACGAAGAGGAGAACCCAGCGAGCGTCCCTGCCGCCCCGGCTGACCCACGCGATCGAGCTCGACCCGCACGCCAACGCGACCTCGGTGAGCACGACCGCGACGGGCACTGTCGTCTCGAGAGGCGCGAAGGACGCGAAGCGGAGTGCCGAGCGCAAGGCGGACGCAAGGATACGGACAGCGCCGCGCGGCGCCGTTAGCGCTTGGTGACGAGCACGTCGTCGACGATCAGGTTCTCGAGCGACGAGCGGAGGAGCACGTCGACGGCATCGCATGCGCCCATGACGATCGGAAAGCCGTGGAGGTTGAACGACGTGTTGAGCACGACGCCGCGTCCGGTGCGGCGGTGGAACTCGCTGATCACCCGGTGGAATCCCGGCGCCGCCGCCGACACCGTCTGCGCGCGCGCCGTCCCGTCCTGCGGATGCACGGCGGCTGCGAGGTCGTCGCGGCGGGCCGTCGTGTCGAACGTGTGCATCATGAACGGAGACGGGTCGTCAACGGGAAGCGTCCGGGGGACGACGACGTACTCACCGGTGCGCTCCGCGAGCATCGCCGGCGCGAACGGCATCCAGAAGTCGCGGTGCTTGATCATCCGGTTGATGACCGGCACCACCTTGGTCGTCGACGGGTCGGCGAGGATCGAGCGGTTGCCGAGCGCGCGGGCGCCGAACTCCATCCGACCCGCGCAGCGCGCGACGATCTTCCCCTCGGCGATGAGCTCCGCACACACCGCCTCCGGATCGTCGAGCTTCGTCAGCTCGATCCGGCCGGCGTAACGGCCGGTCGCCTCGTCGAGATCGTAGGCCGCCTCCGGGCCGAGCGAATACGTCGGCAACACGTCGCGTCCGATCCGCCCGCCGATCGCGGCGGAGTTGTCGAGCCACGCCGCGCCGAAGGGAAGGCTCTCGTCGCCGCACGACGGAAAGACGTCGAAGTACTCCATCTCCGGCAGCTCGGCGATGAGCTTGTTCGCCTTGACGTTCATGAACACACCGCCCGATGCGAGAACGCGCGTGATCCCGGTCTCGCGGATCGCCGCCGACACCCAGCGGCAGAGCAGCTCCTCGGCGAACGCCTGGATGGCGCCGGAGAGCGTGTCGAAGCGGGCGCGGCGAAAGTCGTACTGCAGCCTCGGCTGTTGCATGTGCGTCGGCTCGGCCGTGCCTCGCTGGAAGGCGAGCGGGTTGCGCTCGTCGAGGTCGAGATACGTTCGGAGCTTGGCGAGCAGCGGCTCGACGTGATCGGGATCGGCGTACGGCGCAAGACCCATCACCTTGTACTCGTGCTCGTGCGGCGTCATCCCCATGAGGTGCGTGACGCGCGCGTACAGCTGGCCGAGCGAGTGCCCGCCCGCCGTCGTCGCAAGCAGCTCCAGCCGGCCCTGCTCGGCGCGATAGACGTGGCTGCAGTCGCCGTCGCCGCCGCCGTCGAGCGTCAGGACGAGATACGGCGCCTCGGCGTCGGCGCGAAGGCCGAAGTACGCCGATGCAGCATGGTTGAGGTGATGGTGCGTCCGCCGCACGGGCACGTCCGCCAGGCCGTGACGGCCGAGGGACTCGGCGATCCAGTCCGGCTTACCCGCTGCAAAAGGGGAGCCGGCTCGTTGCCGGACCCACCGCCCCACCGAGCGCGCACGCTCGTTCTCGATGCTGCCGCGCAGGGGACGGTCGGCAGTCTCGTCGTACCAGCGGTAGAACGACTCCTTCGTGAAGCGCGGGCTCGTCAGGTTGGACAGGCAGACCGTGTCGACGTCGCCCGCGGAGAGGCCGAGGTGCTCGAGCGTGAACGCGAGCGCCTCGTGCGGGAAGCCCATGAAGTTCTTGACGCGACAGACGCGCTCTTCCTGCAGCGCGAACACGGTCGAGCCGCCGTCGGTCACGACGACGGAGCTGTTGATGCCTTCGTTGATCGCAAGCGTCGCCATGGCCCAGGTCGAGCTAGCATAGTGCGGCGATTCGGTCGCTCTCCCCGCTAACAAACGGCCGTTACCGTGGACTGACGATGACGATGGAGCGCACCGTTCCCATCCTGTTCGTCCACCACCGTCCGGAGCTCGGCGGTGCCCCCGAGTCGCTCGCGTACCTGATCCGGGAGCTCGACCGGGATCGCTTCGAGCCACACGTCTACTGCCCGCCCGGGGCCGCCGCGGCCCTCTTCCGTCAAGCGGGCGCGACGGTTCACACAGGCCCGGTCGCGGGCTTCACGCACATCTGGGCGTCGACCTACCGAGGCCGTCGCTGGCTCCTGCTCGGACGCGAGCTCGCGCGACTGCCGGCACACCTCCGAGGTCTGTCGCGGACGCTTCGTGCCGCCGACTTCGCGCTCGTCCATCTCAACGACTCGCCGCCGGTCGCGGCCGGCTGGGTCGCGCGCCGCGCCGGACTGCCCGTCGTCTGGCACCTGCGCTCGGCGCTGCCCGAGACCGAGGGGCCCCGCCGGTCGCGTGCGCTCCGCACGGCGATCGCGAGGCTGTCGAGCCGTTCGCTCGCGATCAACGACGACGTCGCCGCGAGCTTCGCTCTCGACTCCGCCGTCATGCTCAACGCGGTCGACCTCGATCGGTTCCATCCCGGTGACCCTGTGCGCGCCCGCACCGAGCTCGATCTTCCCCCCGACCGGCCCGTGGTCTCGACGTTCGGTTTTCTCTATCCGTCGAAAGGCGTCCACGTCTTCCTCGAGGCGGCGGCCGCCGTGCGGGCGCGCGGCCTCGACGCGACCTATCTCCTCGTCGGCGGCGGCGTCCGCGATCGAGCGTTCTTCGCGAGCACGCGAGGCCGCCTGCTGCGGCTCGCCGGCCTCGTGCACGACCACGAGGCGGACGCGCGACGCCTGGCGCACGAGCTCGGCCTCGGCGACAGCGTTCGCTTCCTCGCATATGTGGAAGACACCGCGGACCTCTACCGCGCGACCGACGTTGTGGTCGCGGCGTCCCAGGGGCCGGAGCTCGGGCGCTCGCTGCTCGAAGCGGCGGCGAGCGGCGTTCCCGTCGTCGCGTCCGGCTCACGAACCGGCGGCGGCGTCGTCATTCCCGAAGAGACGGGCCTGCTCGCGAGCGGGCGCACCGCGGAAGCGGTCGCGAATGCGATTGCCGGTCTCCTGCGCGACCCCGAGCGCGCCCGGCAGATCGGCGCGGCGGCCCGCCGCCACGCCGAGGAGCGCTTCGACGCCGCCCGTAACGCGCGCGCGGTCGAGGATCTGTACGACGACCTGCTCGGATTCCCCCTGCCAAGGGCCGAAGTGGCAACGGGAGGTCGCTGAGATGTGCGGCCTCTGCGGTGTCGTGGACTTCGATCGCCCACCGGAACGGCTGGCCGTCGACGGCATGCTCGACTCGCTCGCCCACCGAGGCCCCGACGGGCGGGGCGTCTTCGCCGACGAAACGAGCGGCGTCTGCCTCGGGCATCTCAGGCTCGCGATCATCGACCTCTCCGACGCGGGTCTGGAACCGTTCGCGAGCGAAGACGGTGCGCAGCAGCTCGTCTTCAACGGCGAGATCTACAACTACCGGGAGCTACGCGAGGAGCTGCGGGCGAAGGGCCACCGCTTCCGCAGCGAGACCGACACCGAAGTGATCGTCGCCGCATACCGCGAGTGGGGCGAGCGGTGCGTCGAGCGGTTCAACGGCATGTGGGCGTTCGCGATCTGGGACGCGTCCCGGCGCACGCTCTTCTGCTCGCGTGACCGGCTGGGTGTGAAGCCGTTCTACTACCGCGTCGACGGCGATCGCTTCGCGTTCGCGAGCGAACCGTGGGTGCTCGGCTCCCGCCGGCCGGAGCTCGGCGCGGTGCGCTCGTATCTCGAACAGGGATATCTCGACGAGGGCGAGGACACATTCTTCGCCGGCGTGCTCCGCCTGCCGGCTGCGCACTCGCTCAGCTTCGACCGGAACGGCGTGCGGATCTGGCGGTACTGGTCGATCGAGCCGGGGGATCCGGTGTCGGACCCGGTGGAGGCAGTTCGGGAAACCTTCCTCGACGCCGTCCGCTTGCAGCTACGTAGCGACGTCCCCGTCGGCACGTGCCTGTCGGGCGGCATCGATTCGTCCTCGATCGTCGTCGCGGTAGCGCACCACGGACATGCACACCAGAAGACAGTGACGGCGTACTTCGAGGACGCGGGCTTCGACGAGCGCCCGTACGCACGAGCAGTCGTCGCACGCACGGACGCAGAGGCGCACTGGGTGTCGTTCGACGCCGCCGATCTCGTCGCCGACCTGCCGGCGATCGTGCAGGCGCAGGGCGAGCCGTTCGGCTCGACGTCGATCTGCGCCGGCTGGTACGTCATGCGCGAGGCGCGCCGCGCCGGACTCACCGTCATGCTCGACGGCCAGGGCGGCGACGAGGTGCTCGCGGGCTACCGCGCGTCGTTCGGATACCGGCTCTCCGACCTGCTGCGGGCGGGGCGCGTCACCGAGGCGACCCAGGAGCTGCGTGCCTTCGCCCGCGTGCACGGGCCGCGCTGGGCGGCGGTCGCGCTCGCGACGCCGCACGTTCCCGAGCGCGTTCGCTTGGGGGCGCGCCTCCGGCTGCGGGGGGCGTCCACCCTCGCGGGCGCCGAGCTGCGCACTGTGCAGTCGCCGGCGCACGAGAACGGGGCCGTCTTCCCCGACCGGCTGCGCCGGCAGCTTCACGGTCTACTGACCCGGCGAGGCCTCCCGGAGCTCCTGCGCTATGAGGACCGGAACTCGATGGCGCACTCGCTGGAGGCGCGCGTTCCCTTGCTCGACCATCGCCTCGTCGAGCTCGCGTTCTCGCTGCCGGGCGACGAGCTGATCCGGCGCGGGGAGACCAAGTCGGTGCTGCGCCGCGCGCTTGCGGACCTCCTTCCGCCCGAGGTGGCGAACAGGCGCGACAAGCTCGGCTTCGTCACGCCGGAGGGCCGCTTCCTCCGCGGCGCCCTCGGCGACCTCGCCGCCGACGTCTTCGCGTCGCAGTCGTTCCGCGAACGAGGCTTCGTCGACCCGGCGGCGGCGTCGCACCGGCTCGCGCGTCACCGCCGCGGCGACATCAACGCCGGGATGGAGCTCTGGCGCGCGCTGAATCTCGAGCTGTGGGCCCGTCGATTCCTCGACGCGGGACAGCCGTGAGCCGGCTCGACATCCTCGTGGTCGCGCCCAACGTCGGCTCCTCGTTCGTCGAGGCCGACGTCGCCGGTCTCGCCGCGCGCGGCCGGCGCATCGAGCGCATCGCGTTCCGCGACTACCCGAACAAGGCCGCCTATCTGCGAGACCTCGTCAAGCGGCTGCGCAGAGACCGGCCGCCGCTCGTGCTGCTCTGGTTTCTCGCGCCGGCGTACTCGCTCGAGACGATCGCCCTCGCGCGGCTCTTCGGGGCGCGCGTCGCCCTCGTCGTCGGCGGGCTCGAGGTGGACTACGTGCCCGAGCTCGGGCTGGGCGGGCTGCGGTGGCCGCACAACAGGTTGCGCCAGCGCATCGGCCTCCGCGCCGTCGACCTCGCGATCACGCACTCGCGCTTCCTCATCGGGCGGATCGAGGCGCTCGCGCGTCCACGGCAGCTGCGGCTCGTCGAGCTCGGGATCGACGTCGAGCGCTTCGCGCCGAACGGACGGGTGAAGGAGCCGCTCGTCATGACCGTGTGCTTCGAGGTGACGCGGGAGACGGCCGTGCTCAAGGGCCTCCCGACGTTCCTCGCCGCGGCCGAGCGGATCCCCGAGGCCACGTTCGCCGTCGTCGGGCGCCCGGGACGCGACGACGAGCTCGTGCGGCTGGCGGCGAGCGCTCCCCCGAACGTCACCTTCACCGGGCGCGTCTCCGACGACGAGCTGGTCGCGCTCTACCGGCGCGCGAAGGTGTACGCGCAGCTCTCCGCGCACGAGGCGTTCGGGGTCGCCGTCGTCGAGGCGATGGCGTGCGAGTGCATTCCGGTCCTCTCCGACCGCGGCTCGCTGCGCGAGGTCGCGGGGCCGGACGCGACCTACGTCCCGTTCGCGTCCGCCGACGACACGGTCGATGCGTTGCGCGCCGCGCTCGGCGAAACGGGCGACCGCGCGGCGCGCGCGCGGCAGCGCGTCGCCGAGCACTACACCATCCAGCCGCGATTCGAACGGCTCGACGCGCTCCTTGCCCCGTTCCTGCGCCGGTGAGCCGCATCGCCGTCGTGATCCCGTGCTTCAACGACGGCGCGACCCTGCGGGAGGCGCTCGCGTCGATCGACGAGCCGTGCGAGACGATCGTGGTCGACGACGGATCGACGGATCCCGCGACGCTCGCGCTGCTCGACGAGCTGCGGGCGGACGGCGTTAACGTCGTCCGTCAGGCGAACGGCGGCCTCGCGGCCGCGCGCATGGCCGGCGTCGCCGCCAGCTCCGCGCCGTACATCCAGCCGCTCGACGCTGACGACGTCCTCACGCCCGGCGCGTTGACGGCGCTCGCGCACGCGCTCGACACCGATCCCCGCGCCGCGGCGGCCTGGGGCGACGTGGAGTTCTTCGGGGAGTTCGAGCTCGTCGCGCAGAGCGCCGACCGGCTCGACCCGTGGACGATCTGGTACCTCGACGAGCTGCCGGG
>JBOGZQ010000154.1:0-13231 GCA_050697375.1 Gaiellaceae bacterium
CTTCGAGGTAGTCGACCGCCGCGCCCATGCCGAAGGCCTCGACGATCGGCGATGTCCCTGCTTCGAACTTGTGCGGCAGCTCGCCCCATGTCGTCTTCTCGTAGCGCACCGAGTTGATCATGTGGCCGCCGAGGAGGAACGGCTCCATCGCCTGGAGGATCTCGGCACGTCCCCAGAGCGCGCCGATGCCGCTCGGCCCGCACATCTTGTGGCCGGAGATCGCGAGGAAGTCGCAGTCGAGCGCCTGCACGTCGACGCGCATGTGCGGCGCGGCCTGCGCCGCGTCGCAGACGAAGATCGCGCCCTGCTCGCGCGCCCAGCGCGTGAGCGGCGCGAGGTCGGCGATCGTTCCGAGCGAGTTGGAGACGAGGTTAGTCGCGACGACCTTGACGTTGTGGTCGCGGGAGATCTCGTCGAGGCCGGAGAGGTCGACCTCGTAGTTGTCGTCGAGCGGCAGCATGAGGAACTCGGCGCCGTTGCGGCGCGCGATGTACTGCCACGGGACGAAGTTCGAGTGGTGCTCGAGCTCGGTGACGACGACGGCGTCGCCGGGGCCGAGGTTGTTGCCGCCCCAAGAGTACGCGACGAGGTTGAGCGCCTCGGTCGCGTTGCGGACGAAGATGATCTCACGAGCCTCGGGCGCGTTGACGAGGGCGCGGACCTTCTCCCGCGCACCCTCGAGCCCGGCGGTGGCGCGCTCGCCCAGGACGTGCACCGCACGGTGGACGTTCGCGTAGGAGGTCTCGTAGAACGCCGACATCGCGTCGATGACCTGCTGCGGTTTCTGGGAGCTGTTGGCCGAGTCGAGGTAGGCGAGCGGCTTGCCGTGGATGAGCTGCTCGAAGATGGGGAAGTCGGCCCGCAGGGCGCGGGCGTCGAGCTGCTTCCGGTCGGTCGTCACGGCCATGGAGTCATGGTACGGCCTGCGCGGTCAGCCATGTCCGACCCGTGCCGCCTCGAGGTGGACGTACGCGGCCACGGCGGCGGCGTTCGCGGACGTCAGGTGCACGGGCATGACGTGCACGAAGCTCTCGATGTCGGCGACGCTAAGCACTTGCATGGCAAGGTCGCCACCGGGGACGCGCGTGTCGCGCCCCGTGAGCGTGTGACAGCCGGCGCAGGCGCTTGCGAATACCGCTTTCCCGTGCGCACTCGAGCTCGCCGTGCCGCCGCAGCCGGCGATGGCGAGGACGATTGCGAGCAGAGCGAGCGCCCTAACGCATGTTGTCGGTGTGACCGAGGGAGTAGCGACCCGGCTGTGGCCAAACGCAGAGGCCGTGCGGGCCGGCGCCCACGGCGATACGGGCAAGGAGGCGCCCATTGGCGGTCGAGAACGCATAGACATCGCTGTTGTAGCGGCCACTGAGCCAGAGCACCTTGCCATTTGCGGAAACGCCGCCCATGTCGGGGCTGCCACCGCCCGGGATGTGCCAGGTTGCCACCACTTTTCGGGTTTTGAAGCTGATCACCGAGACGGAGCCTGCGGCTCGGTTCGACACGTACAGGTCATCACCGTTGCGGCTCGGATAGAGGCCATGTGCGCCGGCGCCCGTCCGGATGAAGCCGCGCACGCGAAATCGGCTGCCGTCGATCTCCCAGACCCCTCCGGCGGCGAGATCGGCGACGTAGAAGATGCGACCGTTCGGCGAGATGCGGACGTCCTGCGGCTGTCCGGCTCGGCCATCGGGAAGATCGAGCACGCCGACGACGCGTTGGCGGCGGACGTCGACCTTGATCAGCTGTCCCGAGAACTCGCAGCTCGCGATCAGATAGCGGCCGTCGGCGGAGAAGTCCATGTGATCGACCCCCACACACGGAACGGTCAAGGAGTGCCTGAGGACGAACGTGTGCGGATCTCGAAAGTCGAGTCGGTGAAGCCGTTCGGCGACGACGATGGCGAACCGGCCGTCGGGCGTGAAGTACATGTTGTAGGGGTCGGCGACGGGGATGGTCCCGTCGGGCTTCCCCGTTCGAGGATCGATCGCGGTCAGGCTGTTGCCGAGGTCATTGGTCACGTACAGCGCCGTCAGGTCGTAGCTGGGCACGACGTGCTGAGGAAGAAGCCCTGTTCGGAAGTGCTCGACGATCCGATACGTCCGTGGGTCGATGACATCGACGGTCGCGCTCTGGCTGTTCGGCACGTAGACGAGCGAGCGAGCATGGCGCGCGGCGCCACGGAGCATGTTCGCGCGGTCGTAGGCATAGACGTTGCCGGGGACCGTCGCGAAATTCCTCTGCGCAAGAACGATGCGCATCGGAGCCGCGACGAGCTCGCTGATGCTTGCCGTCGTGCCGCTCGGCCCACGGCCGCCGAAGAGGAGAATCCGTCGGCCGTCGGTCACGGCTGCGAGGTCGGAGCGCGGCGACGTGAGCGAACCGCCACTCTCGACGCGACCCGTGTCAGCGTTGACCGCGACGATTCGCGCGGTTTGACTCGTCAATGAGCTGCCGCGCCCGCCGATGACATAGACGAGGCCGCCGAGCGCGGCGGCGGCGGCATGCGTCGTTGGATCCGGTAGCCGGCCTATGCGTGCGATGCCACGGTGTCCGGGGCTGAATCTGTAGATGGCGGTGCTAGCGGTGCCATTCTCGAGCGAGCCGCCGGCGATGACGAGCCTCCCACCGATGGCCGCGACCGCGGCGTACCGGACCGGCGTTGGAAGGTGCGCCACGACGCGCGCCTGAGCGCCCGGGCGAAACGCAACGATCGTGTCCAGCCATCGGCTCCCCGTGTAGCCGCCGACGATGTATGCGATGCCTCCGATCGCCGCCGCGGACTGGTCGGAGCTCGGGTTCGGCAACGTCCCAGCCACCGTCACGACCCCCGACGGGGACACACGGAGAATCGAGGCGCTCTGCGTGTTCGCGGACGTTCCGCCGCCGAACAGATATGCGTCCCCGCCAAGCAACGCGGCCGCCGTATCGTGCAAACCGGTCGGGAGGTGGCCCAGCATTCGCGACCGTGCCGCCCTCGCGACGGCGACCGCGTCGCTCGACGTGTCGCTCGAGGTGAGGCCTCCGAGGAGCATCACGCGCCCCGGGCCGAGGTGGACGGGAGACGCGTCTTGTACCGGGGCCGCGAGCGTCCCCAGCGGCCGCTCGGCGAGCCGGTGCTGCGAGATGTTCGAGACGGCACCAGCGGCAATTGCAAGAGCCGTCAGCAGAAACCGCACGTGGCAGACTACCGAGCGGCCGCGTTAATCCCGCGTTACATCGCTGCTACGGCAGCTACCCTGTTGCACGCAGATGCGGAAGCTGACCGTTCTTTCTGTGCTCGGGCTGGTCCTCGCGGGCTGCGGCGGCAGCGGCGGCAGCGCCAAGCAAAGCCACAGCGTCCTCGAGGTGTCGAAGGTGTTCTACGACGCCGGCCTCCCGTTCACGAGCATCGTCACCGGCAACGAGTACGTCACCGGCCAAGTCCCATTCTTGCCGTTCGCCCTGAACAAGAGCGACCTGCGCTTCGACGTGGACGCGGAGCTCAATGGATCGGATCTCAGCGCCCATACCGGCGAGGTCGTCTGGGTGTTCGACACCGACGCGCATGCACAGCAGGCGCTGAAGACGGTCCCGCTCGCGAAGTGGGGACAAGGACCGCAGCACATCGTGCGCGAGCAGTTCGGCAACGTCATCGTCGTCGCCTCCGGCTTCACGGGCGCGTCGAAGGCGAAGCTCGACCAGGCGCTCAGCTCGTTGAAGTAACAAACGCCGCCGTCTCCCACACGAAGCGGGTGCGGCGTCGCTCGACGAGCTGCATGCCGGTCGCGGCCGATGCGATGCGATCGAACGGGTGAATGAACACCTGGAAGCTCGATCCGGTTACGCGCATCACAGCGTTGACGGCGGAAAACGCCAAGCGCAGCAACAGGCGCTCCTGCGGATACGTCAGCACCATCCGCTTCAGCGCATGCTCCGCGCCCGCACCGACGAGCGCATCGACGTCGGGATAGCAGCACACGACGCGGTGCATGACCACGACGTCGCACGGAGGGAGCGTGCCCGCCTCCGCGACGAAGTCGCCGATGCGCCGATCGACGCGCCCTGCGAGCCCGCGCTCGGCGAGAAGCCCGCGCGCGGCGTCCTCGTAGGTCGCCGCGAGCTCGACGTTCGTCGCGCGCTCGGCGCCCGCCTCGAGCAGCTCGATCTCGATCCCGCCGGCGCCGCCTCCGACCTCGAGGACGCTCGCGCCGCGCACGTCGCCGGTGAGCTCCGTCAACGTCTTCGCCGACCCGCGCAGACCGCGCCGTCGGAACCTGCGCGCGTCGCGCTCGGCGGTCTTGCGGCCGAACATCTTCTCGTAGTCGCGCGCGCAGCAGCCGGTCACGAACGGTGAACGATCTCACATCTGTGCAGCACGTCGCTCCGATCCGCGTACACGGTGTCGCGGCCGGGACCGCAGAAGATCGTGTCGCGATGGCCGTTGTGCGCGCGGATGGTGTCGTTCCCTGCGCCTGCGACGATGACGTCGCCGCCGGCGAACGTGCCCTCGATGACGTCGTTCCCCGCCGTGCCGGCGATCACGCAGGAACCCGTTGGCGCGGTGAGGCGCCCGGCGGCGTCGACGAGGATCGTCCAGTGGGCGGGGCAGCCCGGATGCGACCCCGTGAAGGCGATGGCGCCGTTCTCCGACGACTCCGATGCGCCCGCGCCGAATGCCGCATGCAGGCGCTGCGGGCGGCTGCCTTCGTGGATGGTCATGTACCAGAGCGCGTTGGGGCTCGTGTACACGACGGCGACACCGTCCGGCGTCCAGCTCGGGTCGCTCGCGCCGCCGCCGACGGAGACGAGCGCGCGCGGCGGCGCCGATCCGTCCGCCGTGGCGATCCAGATTCGCTTCGAGGCGACGTAGGCGATCTGCGTGCCGTCCGGCGACCACGCGGGGCCTTGCGGGTTGACGTCCGACGCGATCTTCTTCACCGCACCGGGGCCGGTCGCGACGTAGATCCCGTTGTCGCGTTGGAAGGCGAGCGCCGACCCGTCCGGCGACCATGCCGGCTTGCCGTAGGCATCGCGCGCCCAGAGCGTTCCCGCCACCCAGAGGTCGGTGTTCCGCGCGCCGACCGTCGTCAGGTAGGCGATATCGGTCGAGTGCGGCCGCCAGGCAGGTGCATATGCACGTCCCTGCGAGGTCACCTGCAGGCGGCCGCTGCCATCTGCGTTGGACGTGTAGATCCTCCCGCCGAGCGAGAAGGCGAGCTTGCCGTCGGACGACCAGCTCGGGTTGAGCTGCCCTTGGTTCGAGGCGATGCGATAGGTCCGAGTCTTCGCCAGGTCGACGACCTCGAGCGTCATCGTCCGCTGCTCGACGCGCGTGAAGGCGACCTCCCGGCCGTTCGGCGAGAAGACCGGCCACCAGTCCTGGGGCACGATGATCGGCAGATGCGCGGCGCGCGCGAGCTGCCCCACGACGAGCATCGCGGTGAGGAAGGCGAGGAGGAGCGCGCCGAGCTGCTTCTTCACGCGGCCAGCGTTGCAGTCGTTCGTAAGCAGTCCGTCAGCGCGCTGTTACCGTTGTCGTCCGTGAGCAGCGCATACGTATTCACGATGTACCGGGCCGACAAGTTCTACGGCCCCGACCGCCAGGTGCTGGCGAACATCTCGCTGTCGTTCCTGCCGGGAGCGAAGATCGGCGTGCTCGGCCCGAACGGCGCCGGCAAGTCGACGCTCCTCCGCATCATGGCGCTGAAGGAGGAGCCGTCGTCCGGAATCGCCGAGCTCGCGCCGAACGCCACCGTCGGCCTGCTCGAGCAGGAGCCCGAGCTCGACCCTGCGAAGACGGTTCGCGAGAACGTCGAGGACGGCGTCCGCGCGCTGCGCGACCTGCTCGACCGGTTCAACGAGATCTCGGCGAAGTTCGCTGAGCCGGACGCCGACTACGAGGCGCTGCTCGCCGAGCAGGCGACCGTCCAGGATGCGATCGACCGGGCCGACGCGTGGCAGCTCGACCAGCATCTCGACCACGCGATGGACGCGCTGCGCGTGCCCGAGGGCGACCGCGATGTGACGACGCTGTCGGGCGGCGAGCGCAGGCGCGTGGCGCTCTGCCGGCTGCTCCTGTCGTCGCCCGACTTGCTGCTGCTGGACGAGCCGACGAACCACCTCGACGCCGAGTCGGTCGCGTGGCTCGAGCGCTTCCTCGCCGAGTACAAGGGCACCGTCGTCGCGGTCACGCACGATCGCTACTTCCTCGACAACGTGGCCGGCTGGATCCTCGAGCTCGACCGCGGCCGCGGCATCCCGTTCCAGGGCAACTATTCGTCGTGGCTCGAGCAGAAGCAGGAGCGGCTCGCCGTCGAGGAGAAGACCGAGTCTGCACGCAGGCGCACGCTCGCGCGCGAGCTCGAGTGGGTTCGGATGAGCCCGCGTGCGCGCCACGACAAGTCGAAGGCGCGCCTCGCCGCGTACGAGCGGCTCTATGCGGAGGAGCAGAACGTCAAACTCGACAAGGTCGAGATCCACATTCCACCCGGTCCGCGCCTCGGCGATCTCGTGATCGACGCCGACGCCGTGCAAAAGGGGTTCGGCGACCGGCTGCTCGTCGAGGACCTGACGTTCTCGCTGCCGCTCGCCGGCATCGTCGGAGTGATCGGTCCGAACGGCGCCGGCAAGACGACGCTCTTCCGGATGATCGCGGGGGAGGAATCGACCGACGCGGGCACGCTCCGGATCGGCGACACGGTGCAGCTCGCATACGTCGACCAGGCGCGCGCCGACTTCGACCCGGCGAGCAACGTGTGGAAGGAGATCAGCGGCGGCGCCGACACGATCGAGCTCGGCAAGCGCGAGGTTAACTCGCGGCAGTACGTCTCGTGGTTCAACTTCAAAGGCGGGGACCAGCAGAAGCGCGTCGGCGACCTCTCGGGCGGCGAGCGCAACCGCGTGCACCTCGCGAAGCTCCTGCGCAGCGGCGGCAACGTCCTGCTCCTCGACGAGCCGACGAACGACCTCGACGTCGACACGTTGCGCGCACTCGAGGATGCGCTGCTCGACTTCGCCGGCTGCGCCGTCGTCATCACGCACGACCGCTGGTTCCTCGACCGCGTCGCGACCCACATCCTCGCCTTCGAGGGCGACAGTCAGACGACGTGGTTCGAGGGCACGTGGGGCGAGTACGCCGACTGGGTGCGCCAAACTCGGGGCGCGGAAGCGCTCGAGCCGCACCGGATCAAGTACAAACCGCTCGTTCGCTCGTGACCGCGCTCCTCGCCGTCGCCGCGCTGGTCATCGTCATGCCAGGGCCGGATACGGCGCTCGTCGTTCGGAACACCATTCTGGGCGGTCGCCCGCGGGGCCTAGCGACGGCGCTGGGCGTCTCCTCCGGCCAGACGGTGTGGACGCTCGCGGCGAGCGCGGGCGTTGCGGCTGTCGTTACCGCCTCCCAGCCGCTCTTCACCGCGCTTCGTGTTGCGGGCGCGGCGTATCTCATCTGGCTCGGCGTGACCACGCTGCGCGGGCACCGAAGCCGCGATACCGCTGCGCGCACCGGTGGCGGCTACCGGCAGGGGCTCTTGAGCAACCTCGGGAACCCGAAGATGGTCGTCTTCTTCACGAGCCTGCTGCCGCAGTTCGCTTCGGGGTTCGCGTCCCTCGCGGCGCTCGGGCTCCTCTTCGGGGCGATGACACTCGCTTGGCTGTCGGTGTACACGGTCCTCGTCTTTCGCATCCGTCGCGTGCTCGAGCGATCGCGTGTCCGACGCGCCATCGACGCGGTCACGGGAATCACGCTGGTTGCGTTTGGCGCTCGGCTCGCGGCCGAGCGGGGCTGACCGCGCGCGGCAGCGTCACCGTGAACGTCGACCCGGCGCCGCGCTGCGACCGGACGGAGAGCAGGCCCCCCATCTGATCGACGATCTCGCGGGAGATGTAGAGGCCGAGCCCGGAGCCGCCGACTCCGCGCGTCATCTCCGCGTCGAGGCGATAGAACTTCTCGAAGATCCGGCTCTGCTCCGACGGCGGGATGCCGAGCCCCTCGTCGCGCACCTCGATGCGGAGCCGGTCGGGCGTGTCGGCGATCCGCACCTCCACGCGGCCGCCCTCGGGTGAGTACTTGATCGCGTTCTCGACGAGGTTCACGAGCACCTGACGCAGGCGCGGCGGGTCGCACCGGATCGGGATCGGCTTCGTCGGCGCTACGAGCTCGATCTGGATCGTGTCGGGTTTTCGGGCCTCCGCGCCTTCCACGACGGACGCGCAGATGGTGCGCACGTCGCACTCGCGCTCCTCGAGGCGGAGGCCGCCGCGGTCGATCTGCGCCGTGACGAGCAGCTGGTCGACGATCTGCGCCAGGTGCTCGGACTCCTGCTCGATCATGCGCAGGAGCCGGCGCCTGGTGCTCTCGTCCAGCTCGCGCTCTCGCTCGATGAGCGTGCGGACGCTGCCATAGACGGCGGTGAGCGGCGTGCGCAGCTCGTGCGACGCGGTCGTGACGAAGTCCGCGCGGGCCCGCTCGAGCGTGTGCTCCGCGGTCGCGTCGCGCAGCGTGACGACGCGGCCGCCCTCGAACGTGCTGAGCGAGATCGCGACCCAGCGCTCCTCGCCGCCGATGCGAACAGGGGTGAGCTCGCCGCCGGAGCGTTCGATCAGCACGCCGAACTCGGGGAAGACACTGCCGGCAGTGCGGCCGAGCGCCGACTCCGCGGAGACGCCGAAGAGCTCGGCCGCGGCCGTGTTCCAGGAGAGGATGCGCGAGCCGTCATCGAGCATGACCACGGCGTCGGAGACGTGCGCGAGCGCGCGCGCCGAGTTCGCGCCCTGCTCGGCGTTGATGCGCGCTCGCTCCTCGTCCGCGTAGAGGCGTCGCAACCGCTCCGGTACGCGGCGGATGAGGAAGATCGCGATCGCGAGGGCGAACAGTCCACCGGCGGCGAGGAGCCCGATCGCGCGCGTGAACGTCCGCCGCTCGTCGCTGCGCGTCTGGTCGACGAAGTCGGTGATCGACGCCTCGAACGCGGCGGCGTCGCCTCGGAACCGGTTGAAGAGCCTCTGCCCGCCGAGCACGTCCGCGCGTGCGCGCTCGGTGCCGAGCTCGCCGTCGGCGACGAACGTGATCTGCCGGTCGAAGTAGCCGTCGAGCGCGCGGATCTCGGTGCGGATCGGTCCGAGCAGCGCGCGCAGCTCGGGACGGCTTGCGATGAGCGCGGAGATCTTCGCGAGATCGACTTGGACGTTCTTGCGCCCGGTGAAGTACGGCTGCAGCGTCTTCCGGTCGGCCGAGATCATGTAGCCGCGTACGCCGGTCTCCTCGTTGACCATCTGCAGCGTCAGGTCCTGCGAGCGCGTGCGCAGTGGGAAGAGAGTGTGGATGTACCGGTCCTCCGCAGAGTGGTACAGCGCGTACGCGCTGTAGACGCCGGTCGCGAGCAGCGCGCCGAGGAGGACGATGAGGACGGCGAGCGCGAGCTGCACGCGGCGCTTGGCCGCCACTGCGCCTTCGAGCTGCCCGCCGATGCGCCAGCGCACGGTCAGCCGGTCCCGACGCCGCAGCCGGCGACGATCGACAGATTCGTCAGTGGACGGAGCTCCGCGCCGTTCGGGAGCGCGCCGCGGGTCGTGTGCACGGGATTCCAGAAGCCGACGCCGGAGACGTCGACGGTCGCGCCGAGTAGCTGCCACTGCGCCGTCGGCTTCGGGCAGTGGCCGGTGAGCTCGTTGCGCGCCGCGATCATGCCGGTGCGGTCGCGTGCGCGACTGCCGAGGCAGTGCGGGTTCGGCAGGTACGCGTCCATGTACTTGCCGCTCGGAATGTCGAAGAGCACGAGCACGATCTCGCCGTTCGACGCGATGCGGTAGCGGTCGATGAGGACCTGCATGCGCCAGGAGACGAGCTGGAAGCCGGTCGTGCGTCGCATGCCGATCGTCTTCGGCGGTTTGAGCGCGTCGAGGTTCGCGATCGACGTCGGAATGCGGTCGAGGTGGACGCGCTTGCGGTCGAGGTCGCTCAGCGTCATCAGGCGCCAGCGCGCGCCGCCGCACCATTGTCCGGGCGACTTGCCCGCGCCGGCGCGCGCGGACACGGCGAAGCCGCCGCAGAGTGCAGCGAGCGCGAGCATCAGCATGAGCCCTGGACGACGCATCGTGATGCCGTGAAGACGCTACCAGCGCCCGGTACGGCCGATGTAATGCGATTAGAGCTGAGGGATGCGCGCTTCGAGCGCCGAGGTCACTGCCTCGCGCACCGGCTCGAGCTCGATCCGGTCGAGCACGTCCTGGAAGAAGCCGCGGACGATGAGGCGCTCCGCCTCTGCGCGCGGCAGACCGCGGGCCATGAGATAGAAGAGCTGCTCGCGGTCGACGCGGCCGACGGTCGCGCCGTGCGTGCAGCGGACGTCGTTCGCGAGGATCTCGAGGCCCGGGATCGGCACCGCGTGCGTCGTCGGGCTGAGCATGAGGTTGCGGCACTCCTGGTACGCGTTCGTCTTCTGCGCGTCCTTCTCGACGCGGATCATCCCGCGCCACACCGCGGTCGCGTTGTCGCGCAGCGCGCCCTTGAACGCGAAGTCGGACGTGCAGTCGGGAGCGATGTGCTCCTGGAAGGTGTCGTAGTCGAGATGCTGCTCGCCGTCGGCGAAGTACGCGCCGGTCACGCGCGAGGTGGCGCCGCGGCCGTTGAGGTCGTTCTGGATCCGCGTCTTGCCCTTCTTCGAGCCGAAGCCGCCGGCGACCCAGTCGAGCTCCGCATCGCGCTCGACCCGCGCGTGATGCGACGCGAAGTGCCACGTCTCGGTGGAGAGATTCTGGAGCGACACGTACTCGAGCTTCGCGTTCGGCTCGACGAAGAGCTCGGTGACGGCGTTCGAGTATGCGACCGTGTCTGCGGCCGGCGATGCGTACTCCTCGATGAGCGACGCGCGCGCGCTTTCCTCGGCGATGACGACGAGCCGCCAGAACGTCTGGCCCGTGACGGCGATACGGACGTACAACGGCTTCTCGAGGACGACGCCCTTCGGGATGACGACGAGGAGCCCGTGCTTCCACATCGCTGCGTTGTGCGCGGCGAACTTCTCGTCCCACCCGACGAGCGAGTACAGCTTCTCGTGATCCTCGGGCAGCGGCGCGAACGTGACCCCGTCCGGCGCGCGGTCGATCTCGATCCCGTCGGCGGTGACGGTCGCGTAGCCGGCGACGTCGAGATCGAGCATCGTCTCGACGTCCGCGGAAGCGGCGCCGGCGAACGTCTGAGGGTCGAAGCCGGCCAGGTCGGTGAAGCGCCAGTGCTCCTCGGAGGTGTCCGGGACCGGCAGCGCCTCGTAGGCGGCGAGGGCGTCAGCGTGGGCCATAGGGCGCGTACCTGTGGTGGAGAAGGATGCGGTTGCCCGCCGGATCGCTCACGCCGGCGCCGTTGCAGACACCGGAGTCCCACACGTCGCCGACCTCGACGCCGGACGCTTCGATGCTCGCCTTCGCCTGCGCGACGTCGGGAACGCCGAGGGCGATCGTGCTCGGCGGCAGCGCCGCGAACTCGTATTCGTGGGTGTGCGGAGTCATAACCGCGAGCGTCAGGTTGCCTGCCTCGTACTCGAGCCAGTCCTCCGACGGCGAGTTCGGGTTCAGCGGCAGGCCGAGCACCTCGCCGTAGAAGTGCTGCGCCTGCTCGATGTCGTCGACGGGGACGCGGATGTAGTCGACGCGCGTGACCTCGATCACGGCGCGTACCTGCGGTGCAACATGAACTGGTTGCCGTCGGGGTCCTTGAAGAACGCCATGTGGCAGACGCTCGTGTCGAGGATGTCGCCGTCGAACTCGACGCCTTTCGCCTCCAGCTCCTTGCGGGTCTCGGCGACGTCAGGCACGCGCAGCGCGATGTGCGCCGAGTGCGGTGCCGACCACGACGAGCCGACGTCCTCCATGCGGATCAGATAGACGCTGACGTTCTCGCCGAGCTGGAACTCGGGGAAGCCGCGCGTCGAGATCTTCGGCAAGCCGAGGGTCTCCTCGTAGAACCGCGTCGCCCGTTCCATGTCAGTAACGGGGACGGAAACGAAATCCGTCCTCTCGACGATCAACCGACCGAGCCCTCCATCTGAAGCTGGATGAGCCGGTTCATCTCGACCGCGTACTCGAGCGGGAGCTCCTTCGTAATCGGCTCGACGAAGCCGCTGACGATCATCGCCGACGCCTCCGACTCGGAGAGGCCGCGGGACATGAGGTAGAAGAGCTGCTCGTCTCCGATCTTCGACACCGTCGCCTCGTGGCCGATGTCGACCTCGTTCTCCTCGATCTTGATGTACGGATACGTGTCGGAGCGCGACTCCTCGTCGAGGATCAGCGCGTCGCAGACGACCTTCGACTTCGACCCGGTCGCGCCCTTGGCCACCTCGAGCAGCCCGCGGTAACCCGCACGGCCGCCGTTCTTCGAGATCGACTTCGAGGTGATCACCGACGACGTGTTCGGCGCAACATGCACGGCCTTGCCGCCCGCGTCCTGGTGCTGGCCCTTACCGGCGAATGCGATCGAGAGCACTTCGCCGTGCGCGCGCTCGCCCATGAGCCAGATCGCCGGATACTTCATCGTCAGCTTCGAGCCGAGGTTGCCGTCGACCCACTCCATCGTTGCGTCCTTGTACGCGACGGCGCGCTTCGTGACGAGGTTGTAGACGTTCCCTGACCAGTTCTGGATCGTCGTGTACCGGCACCGGCCGCCGTCCTTGACGATGATCTCGACGACCGCGCTGTGCAGCGAATCGGTCGAATAGATCGGCGCGGTGCAGCCCTCGACGTAGTGCACGTAGGCGCCTTCGTCGACGATGATCAGCGTGCGCTCGAACTGGCCCATGTTCTCGGCGTTGATCCGGAAGTAGGCCTGCAGCGGCAGCTCCACCCGCACGCCCGGCGGCACATAGATGAACGAGCCGCCCGACCACACGGCCGAGTTGAGCGCGGCGAACTTGTTGTCGTTGTAGGGGATGATGGTGCCGAAGTACTGGCGCACCAACTCCTCGTGCTCGCGTAGGCCGGAGTCCATGTCCAGGAAGATCACACCCTGGTCAGCCAGCTCCTTCTGCAGATTGTGGTAGACGACCTCGGACTCGTACTGGGCGCCGACACCGGCTAGGTACTTCTTCTCGGCCTCGGGGATCCCGAGCTTGTCCCAGGTGTCCTTGATGTCAGGCGGCAGGTCTTCCCAGGAAGAGGCCTGGTTCTCGGTCGGGCGGATGTAATAGAAGATGTTGTCGAAGTCGATCTCGGCGACGTTCCCGCCCCACTCGGGGAGCGGTCGAGCCAGGAAGTACTCGAG
>JBOGZQ010000155.1:0-5319 GCA_050697375.1 Gaiellaceae bacterium
GTCCGCTGGATGAGCCCGTCGCGGCGCCGCTCGTACTCGGCCTGGATCGCCGCCAGCTGCTCCCGCTGCGCCGCCACCGCCGCGAGCGCCTGATCGAGCTGCCGCTCACGGCGCTCGACCGCGCGCAGGCGCTGCGCCAGCTCCGTCTCGGACGGGATCTCCTCGGGCAGTCTGGAAATGGTCAACGCGGCGAGCTCCTGAGCTTTCGATCTGTGCCGCAGACCGGAAAACAGCATCCGACGCGGGCGCGTCCCTGTCAACCCCGAGAAGGGTGGCGCAGGGACGCGCCGTTCGGAGGGAAACTCGTTCCTACGCGGCCCGCTCGAGGCGCTCTTCGACCCGCGCCCGGGCCACGATCTTGTTGCGGTCGCCGAACCGCACCCGTGCGCGCAGGGCGCGATGCTCGTCCCACAGGCGGTCGAGCTCTGCGTCCAGGCGGTGGATGTCGGCCACGACGGCCGCGTCGTACTCGACGGAGAGGCGCTTGTACAGCTCGGCCCGCTCGTCGCTCAAGACGTCGATCTCCTGGTGGATCTCCTGGAAAGTCCTCATGGCCCTTAAGAACGCAGGGCATCCCCCGGACATTCCTCAGCAAACGCTCAGCCGTACCCGAGCTCGTCCAGCCGGTCCTCGTCGATCCCGAAGTAGTGCGCCAGCTCGTGGAGGACGGTCACGCGGATCTCCGCCTCCAGCTCGCCCGGGTCGGGGAACGACTCGACGAGCGGCAGCCGGAAGATCCGGATCCGGTCGGGCAGCCCGCCGGCCCAGTCGCCCCGCTCCGGGAGCGGGACGCCCTCGTAGAGGCCGAAGAGATCGGGATCGTCGGGGTGCTCGTCCTCGACCGAGATCTCGACGTTCCGGATCGCCGCTCGCAGCCCCGGGGGGAGCGATTCGACTGCCCGCGCCACGTGATCCTCGAATCTCAATAGACCGGGTACTTCGAGACGGGCGCGCTCGGCCGCCGGCGCGCGACGAGGAGGATGGTCGCGATCCCGAACGCGAAGCCGCCGATGTGCGCGAAGAATGCGACGCCGCCGCCCGATTGCGGCTGGAGGAACGAGAGGCCGCCGTCCCAGACCTGCAGGCCGATCCACACGAGCAGGAACCAGAAGGCCGGGATCTCGCGGATGAGGATGATCCCGAAGAAGATGAGCGTCAGCACGCGGGCGCGGGGGAGGAGGACGAAGTACGCGCCGAGGACGCCGGCGATCGCGCCGCTCGAGCCGATGTTCGGGATGCTCGCCCCGGCCGCCGACGCGAACTTCAGCGTCACGATCGTCTGCACGGCCATCGCGACGATGCCGGCGCCGAGGTACCAGAAGAGGAAGCCGATCGAGCCGATCGCCTCCTCGACGTTGTTGCCGAAGATCCAGAGGAAGAGCATGTTCCCGAGGATGTGCTCCCAGCTTGCATGCATGAACATGCCGGTGAAGGCGCCCTCGTACCACGGCAATGCGTGGAATCCGGGCGGCAGATGGCACGGCCCCTGGACGGCGCAGGGATAGAAGCCGTCACGGAAGACGTGGACGTCGACGCCGGGCTGCTTCAGCTCCCAGAACCAGACGAGGAAGCACGCGGCGATCAGTCCGATCGTGACGAACGGGGTCGTCCTCGTAGGGACGTTGTCCCGGAGCGGGATCACGTCTACAGCGCTTCGCGCACGCGGTCGGCCACCGCCTCGAGCTCGAGGCTGTCGCCGCTCGTCTCGGCGAGGATCTCGTCCGCCGTCGGCTTCTGCCCCTCGTTCCAGAGCTCGCGCAGCAGTGAGCCCGCGTCGCGGCGCGTGAACCACGCGTTGCCGTAGCGCTCGCGGAGGTGGCTGCGAAGCTGCGCCTCGAACGCCCACGCGCGCAGGTATTCGGAGCAGTAGAAGCCCTGGTCGACGTCGGCGAGATAGTCGGTGTCGCTCGGCGTCACCTTCAGTGCGTCGCTCAAGAGCTCGACGTAGCGCGGCCGCAGCTCCGCGACGTCGTCCGCCGACTGTAGCTCGAGCTCGTACAGGAGCTTCGCGCAGTAGCGCCGCAGCATCCACAGCAGCTGCACTGCGCCTTCGCCCGCGTACTCGCGCGGACGCGGGAAGTCGAGGCGACGCTCGAGCCACACGGCGTCGATCGTCAGGTGCTCGAGCAGCATCGCCCAGCCCTCGGTGACCGCGTTGTCGCCGAGCCGCTTCTGCGCGACCGTCAGCGACGGCGACGTGTGCGCGTAGTGCTCCATGTGACCGGCCTCGTGGAACAGCGCGCCCCAGTCCTCCGGGCCGCCGGCCGGCTTGATGACGAGGACGACGCGGCCGGGGATCTCGATCGGCGCGCAGAACGCGCGCGGCGACTTGTTCGGCCGGTCCTCGAGGTCGAGCTCGACATTTCGCTGCGCGCGCAGGTCGACGCCGAGATCGGCAAGGCTCGCTTCCAGAGCGGGCACCATGCGCGCGATCGGGAACGCCGCGTCCCAGTCGGCGCCGCGCCACACGCGGGCGACGTCATAGCGCTCGGCCTCGCCGAGGCCGAGGCCGATCCTGCCGCGGAAGAAGCGGTCGCCCGCGTCCTCCCAGAGGCGCTCCGTCGAGTCGAGGAACGTGCGGCACTGCGCCGCGAGCTCGTCGAGCCGGAAGCCGAAGCCGCGGTAGAGATCCGCGTAGGTCGTCGCGCCGAGCCGCGCCGTCTCGCGATGGATCACCTCCATCGCCTGGAGCTGGAGCGGGTTGAGGTGCTCCTCCGTCAGCTCGTTGCGGACGCGCTCGAGCCGTTCGCGCCGGCCGCGGTCGGGCTCGTTCATGATCGCCGAGCGCAGGTTCCGGTAGGGGATCTCCTCGCCGTCCACGGTCGCCTTCAGCGTCGCTTCGAGCTCGGCGACGCGCTCCTCCTCCTCGCGGACGAAGTTGCCGAGGTACCCCTCGCACGCAAACTGCCAGAGCTCGCGCACGTCGCGGTCGCCGTCCACCGAGGCGCCGACTGCGAGCGCCGTCTCGAGCTTCGTCAGCTCGGTGTGGCGCTCGTAGATCGGCGTCAGCTCGTATGTGTCCTTCCGGCCGGAGAAGTGGAGATAGGTCTCCTCGTCGAGCTCGGCGATGAAGCGGTCGGCATCCTCGCTGAGGTCGTCGAGCTGATGCTGGCTCAGCGGTCCCGCCACGCGTTCTAGGATAGTCGTGGGATGAACGAGATCAGCCTCCAGACCGACCGGAAGACCCAGCTCGTCGACATCACGCGGCAGGTCCAGGAGGCGATTGCCGACTCGAACGGGGCGACCGCGGCGCTCGTCTACGTCCCGCACACGACCGCCGGGGTCACGATCAACGAGGGCGCCGACCCGCTCGTGGGCGAGGACATCGAGAGCGCGCTCCAGCGGGTCGTCGAAGAGGACTGGCAGTGGAAGCACACGGAGGACCCGGACGGCCCGAACGCGCCGTCGCACGTCCGCGCGACGCTGACGGGGTCTCAGGTGCTCATCCCGCTCCGTGGCGGACGGCTCGCGCTCGGCACATACCAGGGGATCTACTTCTGCGAGTACGACGGGCCGCGGGAGCGCAAGGTGTACGTCACTACGCTCCAGTAACCCCGGCTCAACGTCAGCTCAACAATCGGGTCGTAGCGTCGAAGCGTGCGGCGGGCGGCCCTCGTCTTTCTCGTAGCGGCGTTCGCCGCGGCAGGGCTCGCCGCCCGCGTCCAGGCGCGCCCGGCCTCGAGCCGGATGAACGTCGTCTTCATCGTCAGCGACGACGAGAACGTCTCCGGCAACGCGGTGATGAAGAACGTGCAGCGGCTGATCGCCCGCCACGGGGTCACGTTCGACAACTTCCGCGTGACGACCTCGGAGTGCGGGCCGTCGCGCGCGAGCATCCTCACTGGCCAGTACTCGCACCACACCGGCGTCACCGACAACTTCGGGCCGCACGGCTACCCGGCGTTCGACGCGGAGACCGACCTGCCGGTCTGGCTCCACGACGCGGGCTACGAGACGGCGCTCGTCGGCAAGTACCTCAACGACTACAGCCTCGACGGGAACAACCTGACCCCGCCGGGCTGGGACGACTGGCAGGCGATGGACAGCGTGCCGCTCGAGGCGTACTACAACTACACCGTCGACGAGAACGGGCGGCTCGTGCACTACGGGACGAAGCCGCGGGACTACTCGACGACCGTCCTCACGCAGAAGGCGATCGACTTCCTGCGCAGCGCGAAGAAGCCGTTCTTCCTCTACTTCGCTCCGGTCGCGCCGCATCTCCCCGCCGTGCCTGCGCCCGAGGACGTCGGCCGCTTCGACAAGCTCGCGCCGTTCGCGTCACCGGCGGTGAACGAGAGCGTGAACGACAAGCCGTGGGCCGCGTGGCACGCGAAGGCGCTCACGCCCGCGGGACTGTCGTACATCAACACCGTGCGGCGGCACCAGCTCGAGTCGCTGCAGGCGGTCGACCGCGCCGTCGGCAGGGTCGTCGCGACGCTCGCGCATCGGCATCTCCTCAACCGGACGGTGATCTTCTACACGAGCGACAACGGCTTCCTGTGGGGCGAGCACCGCCTCGGCGGGAAGATCTGGCCGTACGAGGAATCGACACGCGTGCCGCTCGTGGTCCGCACCCCGTGGGCGCACGCCGGCACCGTCAATCACGACCCCGTCCTCAACATCGACTTCGCCTCCACGATCAGCGAGCTCGCCGGCGTCACTCCGGGTGCACCGCAGGACGGCGACAGCTTCGTCCCGCTGCTCGAGGGCCACAAGATCCCGTGGCGGCAGGACTACCTGATCGAGTACCTCGGCAAGAACAAGGTCAACGACGGCGGCCCGCCGCCGTACATCGCGATCCACACCCAGCGGTACCTCTACGTCCAGTACCGGTTCCACCACTGGCGGGAGCTCTACGACCTGCGCCGCGACCCCTGGGAGCTCGACAACGTCGTCGACAAGCCCGCGTATGCCGCGGTGCGAGCCGGCCTCGCGCGCCGGCTGCACCTCCTCTTCACCGCTCCGCCGCACGCCCCGAGGGAGCTCGAGGCGCAGCCGCGGCAGTGACGACCGCCCCGCTCGGCTCAGCCGGCGAGGAGGGTGTGGACGGCGACCTGGTAGAGACCCTGGTCGGTGAGGTTCACGTAGGCGGTGCTCCGCTCGATCCGCGTCACGCGCGTGTGCTTCGTCGGGGTCTGATGAATGCGCTGCGTGCCGGTCGAGGCGAGGGCCGCCGGGGCGACGGACGCTGCGAGGGCGGTGATGAGGATGAGTGTCCGAGCCTTCATCTGAGTCCCCTTTCTGGGAGGGAGAGCCGGTGTCTACTGCTGTCCCGGCAGGCTAGGACGGCTCGGCTCGGCTGTCGTTGCGCGCCCTGAC
>JBOGZQ010000156.1:0-3097 GCA_050697375.1 Gaiellaceae bacterium
TCGGACGGCTACGCGATCCGAGAGGCCGCGCTCTCGCGGCGCGTCCCGTGCATCACGACCATCTCCGGCGCGGCCGCCGCGGTGCACGCGATCGCGAACGCGCGCGCCGAGCAGGCCGTCTCGCTCCAGGAGCGGATCGATGCCGAGACGCGAACTGCGTAGCGTCACCGGCGTCGAGGCGGTCGGCGCATACACGCTTCTTCGACTCGACCGCGGCGAGCTCGACCCCGGCGTTCCCGGACAATTCTTCATGCTCGAGGCGCCCGGCCGGCTGCTCCCGCGCGCGCTCTCGCTGTGCATGGCCCCGGCCGGCGAGCTCGCGTTCCTGCTCGATGCCGTCGGCCCGGGGACCGAGGCGCTGTGCGCGCTCGAGCCCGGCGACCGCATCCACGTCTACGGCCCGCTCGGCAACGGCTTCCGGCTCGACGTCGAGCGGCCGCTGCTCGTCGGCGGCGGCATCGGCATGGCGCCGTTCCCATACCTCGCAATGCGTCTCGGCCGCGCACCGGCGGTCCTCGGCTTCTGCTCCGACCGGCACGCGGAGGCGGCGGTGCTCATGCCGGGCGCCGAGGTCGTCGTCGAGCCGACGTTCGTGACCGAGCTGATCGAGCCGGGGTACGACGTGCTCGCCTGTGGCCCGGAGCCGATGCTGCGCGCGGTCGGCGATCTCTGCCCGGGCGCGCAGCTCGCCTGGGAAGCGGCAATGGCTTGCGGCTATGGGGCGTGTTACGGCTGCGCGGTCGAGATCGCTGGAGAGCTGAAGCGCTTATGCGTGGAAGGACCGGTCCTTGCGGCTGCTTAATGCATCGGGGTGCCTCGACGCGTTGACGGCGCCCGAGGTCGCGTGCGCGCTCGACGGCTTCGTCACCAAGACGATCACGCCGCTCCCGCGCGAGGGCAACGCGCCACCGCGCATCGCGGAGACGGCGCACGGGATGCTGAACGCGATCGGTCTCGCCAACCCCGGTCGCGACCGCTTCCTCGCCGAGATGCTCCCACGGCTTCGCGAGCTCGAACGGCCGCTCTGGATCTCGGTCGGCGGCTTCTACGCCGCCGACTACGCCGAGATGTGCGCCGCCCTCGAGGACGTGGAGGCGGTCGAGCTGAACCTCTCCTGCCCGAACGTCGACGAGGCGGCCGACTCGGCGGCGGAGATCGTTGCCTCTTGCCGGCGCGTCACCGCGCTGCCGTTGTACGCGAAGCTCTCCGCCGCGCACCCCGATCTGGGGGAGGTGGCGCGTGCCGTCGCGGCCGCCGGCGCGGATGGATTGTCACTCGTGAACACGCTCCGCGGCATGGCGCTCCATTCGCGCACACACGAGCCGATTCTTCATCGCGTCCAGGGTGGGCTGTCGGGTCCGTCGCTGAAACCGGTCGCACTCGCGGCCGTTTTCACCTGTTACGCGGCGACGAAGCTTCCGATCGTCGGGATGGGCGGCGTCGTCACCGGTCAGGACGTCATCGACCTCGTCGCGTGCGGCGCGCGCGACGTCGCGCTGGGGACCGTCCTCTTTTCGGACCCGGACGCGCCCGCACGGGTCCGCTCCGAGATCGGCAACGCCGATCTCGAGGAGGCGTTCGCGAGCGCTTACACATCGAGTCACGTGCACGCTTGATCCGCGCCTGCACGTTGGTAGTATCGGGCGCTCATGCCGGCCGCGACGAAGACGCAAGCTCACGCACCGCTGCGGTCGCTCGATCAACGGATGGACGCACTGAAGCGAGCGAACGACGTGCGCGTGCGTCGCGCGAAGTTGAAGAAGGACTTGAAGGACGGCAGGGTCCGCATCGAACAGATCCTCGGCAATCCACCCGAGTACGTGTCGACGGCGAAGGTGATCGACATCCTCATGGCGGTGCCGAAGTTCGGCCGCGTCAAGGCGGCGCGCTTCCTCAACACCTGCCGGATCAGCCAGTCGAAGACGGTGGGTGGGCTCTCCGACCGCCAGCGGACGGAGCTGATTGGGCTCTTCAACCGGTAGCCGCGCCCTGCCGGTCTTCGTCATCACCGGCCAGTCCGGCGCCGGCAAGGGGACGCTGATCAAGCGCCTGCTCCAGCAGTTCCCCGAGCTCGAGCTCGCCGTCTCCGCGACGACGCGGGCGCAGCGGCCGGGCGAGGTCGACGGCGTCCACTACTACTTCATCTCGGACGAGGAGTTCGAGCGGCGGCTCGCCGACGGCGCCTTCCTCGAGTACCACGTCTTCACCTGGGGCCAGCGCTCGGGGACGCTCTTCTCGGAGATCGAGCGGATAGCGGCTGCGGGCCGCGTCTGCGTCCTCGAGCTCGAGACCGAGGGAGCGCTCGCCGTCGCGGACCACGTCCCGGAGGCGGTGACGGTCTTCGTCACGGCGCCGCTCCCCGAGCTGGAGCGGCGGCTGCGGGAGCGGGCGACAGAGAGCGCGGGCGAGATCGACGAGCGGCTCGAGGTGGCGGCGCAGCAGCTCCGGGTCGCCGGCAGCTTCGACCACGTGGTCGAGAACCGCGACCTCGACGAAGCGATGGCCGAGCTCGCCCGCATCGTGCGCAGCCGTCTGGCGCCGGCAGCTACCATGCCGCCGCGATGATCAATCCCCGCGTCGACGAGCTGCTGGAGAACGTGGATTCGCGTTACGCCCTCGTGATCGTGGCGGCGAAGCGCGCCCGGCAGATCAACAACTACCACCACCAGCTCGGCGAAGGCACCTTCGGCGACAACCTGCCGCCTCTCGTCGAGAGCCGCTCGAAGAACTACCTGACCATGGCCTTCGAGGAGACCTCGCAGGGCATGCTCAAGTACGCGTACCAGAAGTAGCGCGTCTCGCCAGCGTCGCTGGTGGGTAGGCATCATTTGGTCATGGCCCGTGTCCTTCTGGGAGTGACGGGTGGGATCGCCGCCTACAAGGCGTGCGAGCTCTGTCGTCTGCTGGTCAAGGACGGGCACGACGTCGTGCCGCTCGTCACCCCCGGCGCCGAGCGTTTCGTCACGGAGGAGACCTTCCGCGCGCTGGCTCGGCGGCCGCCCGGCGACGACGTCTATCTCCACCTGACGCGTGCCGACCTGCTCGTCGTCGCGCCGTGCACCGCGAACACGCTCGCCAAGCTCGCGCACGGTCTCGC
>JBOGZQ010000157.1:0-23138 GCA_050697375.1 Gaiellaceae bacterium
GCCCTGCCTCGCCCACCCCGCCGTCCCGCTCCCCGGAGCAGGCGTCCCGCTCCCTGGAGCAGGCGTCCCGCTCCCTGGAGCAGGCGTCCCGACCCGGCATAGTGAATCCTCGGAGCAGGCGTCCCGATCCCTGGAGCAGGTCGTATGAGACCAGGTGAGCCGGTCCGGTAGCCTCAGGCCTCATGGATCACCCGATGACCCAACGGCTGGAGGAGCTCGGTGAGCGACGCGAGCAGGCGAGGACCGCCGGCTCTCCGAGATCGATCGAGAAACATCACGCCAAAGGCAAGATGACGGCCCGGGAGCGCCTCGACTACCTGCTCGATGACGGCTCCTTCCAGGAGCTCGACATGCTGGCTCGCCACCGGGCCCACGGCATGGGGCTGGACGACAATCGGCCCTTCACTGACGGCGTCATCACCGGGTTCGGCACGATCGACGGCCGCCGGGTCTGCGTGTTCAGTCAGGACTTCACCGTCTTCGGCGGGGCGCTGGGCGAGGTGTTCGCCGAGAAGATCCACAAGGTGATGGATCTGGCCTCATCGATCGGCGTGCCCATGATCGGGCTGAACGACGGCGCAGGAGCACGGATCCAAGAGGGCGTCGTCTCCCTGCACTCCTACGGGGGGATCTTCCACCGCAACGCCCAGGCTTCCGGCGTGATCCACCAGATCAGCGTGATCCTCGGCCCCTGTGCCGGCGGCGCGGTGTACAGCCCGGCCATGACCGACTTCATCTTCATGGTCGAGGGCACCAGTCACATGTTCATCACCGGCCCCGACGTGGTGAAGACGGTGACCGGCGAGGAGGTCACCTTCGAAGAGCTCGGCGGCGCGACGACGCACGCGACGAAGTCCGGGGTCGCGCACTTCACGTCGCCGGACGAGGAAGCGTGCCTCGAGGACGCGCGGTATCTCCTCTCGTTCCTGCCGCAGTCGAATCGCGAGCGGCCGCCGTTCACGACGCCGACCGATCCGAGCGGCCGCGAGGACGCGGAGCTCGACACGCTCGTCCCCGACAACCCGAACAAGCCGTACGACATGCACGAGGTCATCCGGCGCGTCATCGACGGCGGCGAGTTCCTCGAGGTGAACGAGCGGTGGGCCGAGAACATCGTCTGCGGCTTCGCACGGCTCGGTGGCCACGCGGTCGGCATCGTCGGCAATCAGCCGCGCACGCTCGCCGGCGTCCTCGACATCGACTCGTCGGAGAAGGCGGCGCGCTTCGTCCGCACGTGCGACGCGTTCAACGTTCCCCTCGTGACGTTCGTCGACGTTCCCGGTTTCCTGCCGGGGACGGCGCAGGAATGGGGCGGGATCATCCGCCACGGCGCGAAGCTCCTGTACGCGTACAGCGAGGCGACCGTGCCGAAGCTGACGGTGATCACGCGCAAGGCGTACGGCGGCGCGTACGACGTCATGAGCTCGAAGCACGTGCGCGCGGACTTCAACTTCGCGTGGCCGACGGCCGAGGTGGCTGTGATGGGGCCGGAGGGCGCGGTCAACATCGTCTTCCGCAAGGAGATCGACGAGGCGGCCGACCCGGAGGCGCGGCGCGCGGAGCTCATCGCCGACTACAAGGAGCGGTTCGCGAACCCGTACTCGGCGGCCGAGCGCGGCTACGTCGACGACGTCATCGAGCCGCGCCGTACACGGCCGGTGCTCATCGACGCGCTCGAGACGGCGCTGACGAAGTCGGAGCCGCGCCCCGTGCGCAAGCACGGGAACATTCCGCTTTAGCCTGAGAGGCCGGCTTCGCGCAGCGGCCGCCGGGCCCACGCGAACTCGTGCCGGTAATAGCCGGTCAGCTGCGCGAGCGCGACGCCGTACTCGGACGAGTGGATGAACCACCCGTTGCCGATGTAGATCCCCATGTGGTCGACCTCGGACGGGCTCGATCGCGGGCCGTGCGCACCGAAGAAGATGACGTCGGCCGGCTGAAGATTGGCGTAGTCGATCAGCTCCGAGTGCGGCACCTCGCCGCTCATGACGTACGTCGTCCGTCCGCGCAGGGTCGATGCGAGGTCGCCCTCCCCCGGATAGCTCGTCAGCTTGTAGACGCGCCACACGAAACCGGAGCAGTCGTAGCCGCCGCGCGCCGCGACGCCGAAGTCGATCTCGGGGCCGTCGCTCGTGCCGCCCCAGACGTACGGCATGCCGATCCGCGCGACCGCCGTGTCGAGAATGCGGCGCTGCCAGGTCGAATAGTGCGGTAGCGAGAACGTGTCGGCGAGGTTCTGCACGACCGGGACGAGCCAGCCGGACGAGTGGATGATCTGCGCCGCCGAGTACGCCGCTTCGGCGCGTGTCGCCGGGTCGTTCGGGAGCAGCTCGAGGTAATCCTCGCTCGCGGGATGGTCGATGCGCAGGCCGAGCAGCCGCGCTGCGACCTCGGTGCCGAACCGGTCGGGAATGGCGAGCCCCGCGGCGCGCGCGCCCTGCGCGAACTCGGCCGCGGCTGCGTCGAGGCCGACGCCGTCGACGAGCTGCGCGTCGAGCATCGTCATCGTCGCCGCGGCGGCGCCGCCGTGCGGAACCTTCGGCGGCTGCGCGGGCGGCGGAGGCGGCGGCGGCGTCGCGACGGTGGTGGTCGTCGCCACCGTTGTGGTCGTGTCCGTCGTCGTCGTCGTCGTCGTCGTCGTCGTTGTCGTCGGATCGGTCGTCGTGGTGGGATCGGTCGAAGTCGGGTCGGTCGTCGTCTGCGTCGTATCGGTCTGCGGCGGCGGCGGAGGCGCGACGGGCGGGGGCGAAGGCGGCGGTGCGAGCAGCTGCCGCAGCTCGAACACGAGATTCGCGAGCGCCTGGTCGGTGAGCGTCGCGCTCGGCCGGAACGTCGCCGGGGTCTTCGTCCCCATCAGCCCCGCGCCGATGACGACGCGGATCTGCGGCAGCGCCCACCACGTCGAGCGGCGCGTCGCGCCGAGCGCGCTCGCGGCCGGGACCAGCGCAAGCGCGGCGGCGAACACCCCTATGCGGCGACCCATGCCCAACCCCGTCCTCACAAACACTTTACCCTGGATTTCATGGAAATCGAGATCAGCCCGGAGCCGAGCGAGGAGGAGCGAGCGGCCATTCTCGCTGCATTGGCCACGGAAACGGAAAAGCCTGCCCCCGCGCCGCCCTGGCAGGAGGAAACCGCCCCGAATCCGTAACCCGAGCCCCCGGCCGGCCGTTTTCTCCATATGTTCGACGAGTGCATCCGCTGCAACACCGCGCCCGCGGTTGACGAGCTCGGGTATTGCGGGCACTGCCATTGGGCGGTCCGGGCCGAGATCGAGGAGGGCTTCTACCAGCTGCGCGAATATCTCCGCAGCTGGGCCAGGTTCGAGGACTGGTGCGACTCCCGCGGTCTCGCTACACGGTGATGCGCGGCCGGAACAACGCCGGCGCGCTGCGGGCATAGTCGAGCCCTGACGCCCACGTCAGGGCGACCGCGACGAGCATCGACCACCACGCGACGCCGGTCCCCCATGCGCCTGCGGCTGCGAAGCCGCCGAGCGCCGCCGCGACCGCCTGCGCCCACGTCTTCAACTTGCCGAGGTCGCGCGCTGCGATGACGATCCCGCGCTCGATCGCCGCCTGCCGGAGGCCGGTGATCAGCACCTCGCGGACGACGATCGCGGCCACCATCCATGCGGGAACGACGTGCTGACCGACGAGCATGACAATCGCGCCGAGGACGAGCACCTTGTCCGCGATCGGGTCGAGGAGCGAGCCGAGCGGCGACGTTCGCCCGTGGCGCCGCGCGAGCCGTCCGTCGAACCAATCCGTCGTCATCGCGACGCAGAACACCGCCGTCGCCCAGTAGGCGTGGTCGTGGAAGGGCCAGGCGAAGAGGACGACGACCGCGGGGACTGAGAGCGCGCGCGCGACGGTCAGCTGGTCCGCGGGGCTCACAACGGAGACAATACGGCCCGCCGATGTTCGACAAGGTCATGGTCGCCAACCGCGGTGAGATCGCCGTCCGTATCTTCCGGACGCTGCGGGAGCTCGGCGCGGGCTCGGTCGCCGTCTACTCCGAGGCCGACCGCGGCTCGCTCCACGCCGCCTACGCCGGCGAGGCATTCCTCGTCGAGGGCTATCTCGCCGCCGACGCGCTCGTGGAGACCGCGTTGCGCGCGGGCGCCCAGGCAGTGCACCCCGGCTACGGGTTCCTGGCGGAGAACGCGTCGTTTGCGCGCGTCGTACAGGACGCCGGGCTCGTCTGGATCGGTCCGCCGCCGGAGGCGATCGAGCTGATGGGGGAGAAGACGCGCGCGCGCACGGCGATGCAGGCGGCGGGCGTGCCGATCATCCCCGGCACGACCGAGCCGGTGCGGTCGGTCGAGGAGCTGCTCGCGCTCGGCGGGTCGATCGGCTACCCGCTGCTGATCAAGGCGGCGGCGGGCGGCGGCGGGAAAGGGATGGAGGTCGTCGGCGGCCCCGGCGACGCGGAGCGCGCGTTCGAGACGGCGCGCAGGCAGGGGCAGTCGTACTTCGCGAATCCGGACGTCTACGTCGAGAAGCTCATCCTCGACCCGCGGCACATCGAGGTGCAGGTGCTCGCCGACGCGCACGGCAACGTCGTCCATCTCGGCGAGCGCGACTGCACGATCCAGCGTCGCCACCAGAAGCTCGTCGAGGAGACGCCGTCGCCGGCCGTCGACGACGAGCTGCGCGCGCGCATCGGCGCGATCGGCGTCGAGGCCGCGCGTGCGGCCGGCTATGTGTCGGCGGGGACGATCGAGGGGCTCCTCACCGCCGACGGCGAGTACTTCTTCATGGAGATGAACACGCGCATCCAGGTCGAGCACACGGTGACGGAGCTCGTCACCGGCATCGACCTCGTGCGCGAGCAGGTCCTCATCGCGCTCGGCGAGCCGCTCTCGTTCACACAGGACGACGTCGAGCTCCGCGGGCACGCGATCGAGTGCCGCATCAACGCCGAGGATGCGTCGAAAGGCTTCCTACCGACGCCGGGAATCGTCACCTCGTACCGCGAGCCCGCGGGGCCCGGCGTGCGCGTCGACTCGGGCGTCGACGCCGGCCGCGAGGTGGTGGCCGCGTACGACCCGATGATCTCGAAGCTCATCGTGTGCGGCGTCGACCGAGAGCACGCCCGGCGGCGGATGCTGCGCGCGCTCGGCGAGTACGTGATCGAAGGGCCGACGACGCTGATCCCGTTCCATACGGCGCTGCTCCAGCACGAGTGCTTCATCCGCGGCGAGACGTGCGCAGGGATCGTGGAGTCGCTGCAGGTCCAGGACGGCTGTCCGCCGCGCGCGACGGGGACGCTCGGGCGCACGGTGGAGGACGTGCGCACGGTCGAGGTGGACGGACGCCGCTTCCAGGTTCGCGTCACCGAGCCGGAGGCGCCGTGGCTCGAGCTCGCGCGCCGCCGAAGCGAGCGCGTACGCGCGGGCGGTCACGGCGGCACCGACGTCGTCGTGTCGCCGATGCAGGGAACAGTGCTCTCGGTTGCCGTCGCCGACGGCGACGAGGTGGAAGCGGGCGCGCTCATCTGCATCGTCGAGGCGATGAAGATGGAGAACGAGGTGCACGCGCACCGGGCCGGAACCGTCGCGGATCTGTCGGTCGCCGCCGGCCAGTCGGTGGCGACCGGTCAGGTGATCTGCGTCATCGCGGACTGACGAGGCCCGCGTCGTACGCGGCGATGACCGCCTGCACACGGTCGCGGACGCGCAGCTTGCGCAGGATCGACGACACGTGCGTCTTCACCGTCGTCTCGCTGAGGAAGAGCTGCTCCGCGAGCTCGGCGTTGGAAAGCCCGGTCGCGAGCAGCCGCAGGATCTCGAGCTCGCGGTCGGTCAGCTCCCCGAGCAGGCGGCCTGCATCGGGTGCCGGCTGCTGCCCGAAGCGCGCGACGAGACGTTCGGTTGCAGCGGGGCCGAAGAGCGAGTTGCCGGCGGCGACGACGCGGATCGCGTCCACGAGCTCGGCCGGCTCGACGTCCTTCAGGAGGAAGCCGCTCGCACCGGCCCGAATCGCGGCGTAGACGTACTCGTCGAGGTCGAACGTCGTCAGCACGAGGATGCGCGCCCGTGTCCCCGCCTCGACGAGCTGCCGCGTCGCCTCGACTCCGTCGAGGTTCGGCATGCGGACGTCCATGAGGATCACGTCGGGGTCGAGCTCGTGCGCGAGCGCGAGCGCCTGCGCGCCGTCGGACGCCTCGCCGGCGAGTTCGAGATCGGCCCGCTCCTCGATGACCATCCGGAAGCCGCTCCGGACGAGCGGCTGGTCGTCGGCGATCAGAACCCTGATCACAGCGGGAATCTTGCCGCCACTGCGAAGCCGCCCGTGTTCGACGGGCCGGCTTCGAGCGACCCGCCGAACGCGGTGACGCGCTCACGCATGCCGATGAGCCCGTGGCCGCCGCCGTCGCCGTCGGAGCCGCCCTCGCCGTCGTCTCGCACCTCCACGCCGAGCTCGTCGTCGCGATAGCGCAGCGCGACGTCGGCGCGCGTGGCGTTCGCGTGCTTCAGCGTGTTCGTCAGCGCCTCCTGCACGACGCGGTAGGCGGAGAGGTCGATGCCGGCGGGAAGCGGTCGCCGCGCACCCTCGACGCTGATCGCGACGGCGAGCCCCGCGGCGCGCACGTGTGCGACGAGATCGTCGAGCCGGTCGAGGCCCGGGCGCGGTGCGAACTCGGCGCCGTCCTCGCGGACGACGCCGAGAAGGCGCCGAAGCTCCGCGAGTGCAGTGCGACCACTCGCCTCGATCGCGCGCAACGCCTCGCGCGCGCGCTCCGGCCGCGAATCGAACACGTCGTTGGCGGCCGCTGCCTGCACGACCATGACGCTGACGTTGTGCGCGATGACGTCGTGCAGCTCCCGCGCAATGCGCGCCTGCTCTTCCGCGCGTGCACGCGCCGCTTCCGCCTCGCGCTCCCGCTCGAGCCGTTCCGCACGCTCCTCGAGCGCACGCGTGTACTCGCGGCGCGTCCCGAGGTTGTCGCCGACGACCCACGCCGCGGCGAGGAGGACGAGATCGCTGAGCGTGCTGCCGTAGCCGCCGACTGCCAGCGTCGCGAGCGACGAAGCCGCCGTGGCGACCGCAGCCGCCTGCAGGCCTTCGACGCGCGCGAGGTTCGCCCCGACCGTATAGACGGCAACCATCGTCGGGATCGGCGGCAACGTCGAGGCGAAGACGGTTTGCGCGATCCAGGCGGCCGTGATGACGCCGAGGACGGCGCGCGGGTACCGCCGCCGAACGAGCAGCGGAGCGATCTGCGCGACGGCGAGCGGAACGCCGCCGTCCCAGTCGTGGTTGTGGGCAGCGTGCCCGACGAATGCGGCGCCGAGAGCGAGCGCGAGGACGACGTCGACGAGCGTCGAGTGGCGCCGGAGCCAGTTCCAGACCATCGCTCAGGAAACGGTACTGGCCGTGCTCTCCTACGAAGGGATGACTACTCGGCTATTCGGAAGCCGACCCAGACGCCGGCGACGCCGGCGAGCCCGCTGAAAAGGAGCGACTGGAGACCCCAGGCGCTTGCCCCCCACAGCTCAGGGACGAAGCCGCCGACGAGCAGGCCGAAGGTGGCGCACATGCCGATGACTCCGCGTCCCATCATGAGACAAGTGATCGGCACGCCGGGCCTCCGTCGTTAGAGTCACCGCGGCTTGGATCTCTACGAGTACCAGGGCAAGGAGCTCTTCCGCCGCGTCGGCATTCCCGTCTCGGACGGGCGCCGCGCCGACTCGCCGCAGGAGGCGCGGGCGGCGGCGCAGGAGCTCGGCGGCGAGGTCGTCGTCAAGGCACAGGTGCTCACGGGGGGCCGCGGCAAGGCCGGCGGGGTCAAGCTCGCGACTGGCCCCGACGACGCGGAGCAGAAGGCGAAGGACATCCTCGGTCTCGACATCCGCGGGCACGTCGTCCGCCGTCTCTGGATCGAGAAGGCGTCCGACATCGCCAAGGAGTACTACCTCTCGATCGCGCTCGACCGCGGCGCGAAGAAGCCGCTGTTCATGTTCACGACGCAGGGCGGCGTCGAGATCGAGCAGGTTGTGGAGGAGAACCCCGAGGCCCTTGTCCGCCTTCACGTCGATCCCTCCGAGGGCTTCCAGCCGTGGGTCGCGCGCCGGCTCGTCTACGGCGGCGGCGTCACCGATCCGTCCGAGCAGAAGCAGATCGCGGCCATCGTCGAGAAGCTCTACAAGGCATTCGTCGAGTTCGACGCCGTGCTCTGCGAGGTCAACCCGCTCATCGTCACGCCCGACGGCACGGTGAAGGCGCTCGACTCGAAGTTCACCGTCGACGACAACGCGCTCTTCCGGCATCCCGACGTGGCCGAGATGCGCGACACCGCGGCGGCCGATCCGATCGAGTCGTTCGCGCGCGAGAAGGGCGTCACGTACGTGAAGCTCGACGGCACCGTCGGCATCGTCGGCAACGGCGCAGGGCTCGCGATGTCGACGGTCGACGTCGTCGCGCACGTCGGCGGGCGGCCCGCGAACTTCTGCGACCTCGGCGGCGGCGGCTCGGCGGAGGGCGTCGTCGACGCGCTCGAGGTGATCACGCGCGACCCGCAGGTGAAGTCGATCTTCTTCAACATCTTCGGGGGCATCACGCGCGGCGACGAAGTCGCGCGCGGGATCCTCGAGGCGCTCGACCGGCTCGACATGTCGAAGTACCCGATCGTCGTGCGGCTCGACGGCACGAACGCGGAGGAGGGGCGGAAGCTCCTCGCCGACGCGGGCAACCCGAACATCCATCCCGAGGCGACGATGCTCGACGGCGCGCGGCGCGCGGTGGAGCTGGCGAAATGACGGATCTCTGGAGCGATCGCGCGGAGGCGTACCGGCAGAGCCCGATCCACGCGGCGGGCGAGGATCTCGACCTCGTCGTCGAGTGGTGCGAGGCGGGGCCGGGCGTGAGCGTCCTCGACGTCGCGACCGGCGGCGGCCACGTCGCGCGCCGGCTGCGCGAGCTCGGCGCGACCGTCGTCACCACCGATCCCGCGCCGGGCATGGGCGCCGACACGACCGCGCCGGCGGAGAGCCTGCCGTTCGCGGACGGCGGCTTCGACGCCGTCGCCTGCCGCCTCGCCGCGCATCACTTCGCCGACGTCCTCGCGGCGGTGAAGGAGATGGCTCGCGTCGCGAAGCATCGCGTCGTGATCTGCGACAACACGTTCGTCAGCGAGGCCTCGGAAGAGGCCGACCGGCTCCGCGACCCGAGCCACGTGCGGAACTACGGCGTCTCCGAGTGGGAGAGCTTCTTCGAGCTGGCCGGGCTCGTGATCGCAGAGGAGCGGCACTTCACGCGGCCGCTCGAGATCGAGCCGTGGCTCGCGCGCGTCGACTGCACCGGCGAGGACGCGGCGCGCGTGCGCGAGCTCCTCGGCGACCGCATCGTCGACGGCTCGATGCCGCTGCCCACTCTCGTCTTGAAGGGGACGAAGTAGTGGCGATCATCGTCGACAACGACACGCGCCTCGTCGTCCAGGGATTGACGGGAAGCGAGGGCCGTTTCCACGGCTTGCGCAACCGCGCGTATGGGACGAACCTCGTGGCCGGCGTGACGCCCGGGAAGGGCGGCCAGGACGTCGAGGGCGTCCCGGTATTCGACACCGTCGCCGACGCCGTCGACAAGGCGGGCGCGAACACGAGCCTCATCTTCGTGCCTGCGCGCTTCGCCGCCGACGCGGTGTACGAGGCGGTCGACGCCGGCATCGAGACCGTCATCTGCATCACCGAGCACATCCCCGTGCACGAGATGCTGCGCGCCTACACGTATTTCCGCCCCAAGGGCATCACGCTGATCGGCCCGAACTGCCCGGGCGTCCTCTCGCCGGGCAAGGCGAACGTCGGGATCATCCCTGCGGAGATCTTCAGCGAAGGCGCGGTCGGCCTCGTCTCGCGCTCCGGAACGCTCACCTATCAGATCGGCCACGAGCTGACGCAGCTCGGTCTCGGCAACTCGACCATCGTCGGCATCGGCGGCGACCCGATCGTCGGCTCGTCATTCATCGACGTGCTGGAGAAGTTCGAGACGGATCCCGAGACGGAGCTCGTCGTCCTCGTCGGCGAGATCGGCGGCGACGAGGAGGAAAAGGCGGCGCAGTACATCGGCGAGCACATGACGAAGCCGGTGCTCGCGTACATCGCCGGCTTCTCGGCGCCGCCCGGCAAGGCGATGGGCCACGCCGGCGCGATCATCTCCGGCTCCTCCGGGACTGCGACCGCGAAGAAGGAAGCGCTCGAGGCGAAGGGCATCGAGGTCGGCGCGACGCCGACCGAAGTCGCACAACTCGTCGCCAAGCGCCTCACGTAGCGCGCTAGGCTGGGGCCGTGGACGTCGTGAGCTTCGCGCGGGGCATTCCCGCGCCCGAGTGCCTTGCGATCGACGAGCTCGCCGACTGCGCGAAGGCGGCCATCGAGCGCGACGGCAAGACCGTTCTCTCGTACGGCCCCGGCGGCGGCTACGGGCCGCTGCGCGAGTGGATCGCCGCACGCCACGGCGTCGAGCCGGCCCGCGTCGTCGTCACGAGCGGCTCGCTCCAGGCGTTCGTCTTCCTCGCCGAGCAGCTCGTCCAGCCCGGCGCGCGCATCTTGCTCGAGGCGCCGACGTACGACCGCCCGATCAAGATCCTTCGCCGCCTCGGCGCCGAGATGGTCGGCATCCCGATGGACGACGACGGCCTGCTGCCGGACGCGCTCGAGGAGGCGCTCACCTCCGGCCCGAAGCCTGCGTTCCTATACACGATCGCGACGTTCCAGAACCCGAGTGGCCGCACCCTCACCGAGGAGCGCCGCCGCCGCGTCGTCGAGATCGCGCGCGCGCACGAGCTGCTCGTCATCGAGGACGACCCCTACGGTCTCGTTCGCTTCGAGGGCGCAGCGCTGCCGACGCTCTTCGAGCTCGAAGGCGGCGAGAACGTCGTCTATGCGTCGTCGTTCTCGAAGACGATCGCGCCGGGCGTCCGCGTCGGCTACTACGTCATGCCCGCGCCGCTCGCAGCGCAGATCGAGGCACTGGCGGTGTCGACGTACATCACGCCGCCGTTCATGACGCAGGCGACCGTGCACGAGTTCCTCCGCCGCGGCAACTTCGAGTCGAACGTCGAGCGCGTTAACGGGCTGCTCCGCGTGCGACGTGACGCGATGCTCGAGGCGCTCGAGCGCCACGCACCCGAAGGCGCGACGTGGACGCGCCCCGAGGGCGGCTACTTCGTCTGGCTCGACCTCGAGCAGGACGCGCCGAGCCTTTCTGCGGCGCAGGCTGCCGGCGTGACCTTCGTCGAGGGCAAGGACTTCTTTGCCGACGGCAGCGGCGCCGAGTCGATCCGGCTCGCGTTCAGCTACGTCTCGACGGACGAGATCGCCGAGGGCATGACCCGCCTTGCGCCGCTACTCGCCGGCGCCGCGGCGCCTGCGCCTGCGGTCTAGCTGCGCGAGCAAGATCCCGCCGATCGCGCCGAGCGCGAGGCTGAGGAGGATGACCCAGATGAGCGACACGCGCGTCGTGTGGAACACGAAGTGGACGCTGACGTGCTTGCCGTTCTCGAGGATGAACGCGATCGCGTACGCAATGAGCGCGATGAGGACGATCCAGCGGGCATAGAGCCGGGGCTGCCACTGCTCGTCGACCCGCTCGGCTGCGTCACGCTGCCTGCGCAGGAGATTCACGTGCGGAAGCCTACGCTGCGGAGACGGCGGCGAGCGGCCGCGCGACGAGCCGCGGCTGCTGCGGCGGCATGAGCCGCCCCTGGGTCTGGAGGCGGAACGTCGGGCAGACGTCCTCGCCCGGAAGGGCACAGAGGCCGGCGCAGCGGAAGTAGCAGTCGCTGCAGGTTGCTTTGGTCTTTTTGGTCATCTGGGCTTGATGCTCGGTGTGGACAGCCGCTTTCGAGCAGCGATCATAGGCTCCCCGGCGGCGGCGTGAAAGCGTTGCCGTAGACGAAAACTGACCATTTTCCGGCAGATTCGAAGCCGCCGAAAACTGCTGTTTCTATCGCTTTGGAGGCAGAGTTGCCAGTGCGCGCAACGCCTGGGGAAAAGTCTTCACAGGGATGATCCGGAGGCCGTGGGCGTACCGCCGCGCGTCGGCCGCGTTGTCCCCAGCGACGGGCACGAGGAACACGTCGGCGTGTGCGTTCCGGACGCCGATCGTCTTCTGCTCGATGCCGCCGATCGGGCCGACCGAGCCGTCGAGGGCGATCGTGCCGGTCGCGGCGACGCGATAGCCGCGGTCGACGTTCTTCCCCAGCGCCTCCATCACCTGGAGCGCGAATGCGAGCCCGGCGGAGGGGCCGCCGACGTTGCCGGCGTCGATCAGCACGCGGATCGGGAGCTTGATGTTCGCCGCCTGGTCGGGCTGGAAGCCGACGATGGCCCGCTTCTTGTCGAGGGGATCCGCGATCGTCTGGACGCGGTAGCTCAGCGTCGTGCCGCCGCGGTTGACGCCGAGCCGCACCGTCGTGCCCGGATGGAAGCGAGCCAGCGCGTGCTCGAGCACTGCGATCGTCGGCGTGCTGTCGCCGTTCACCGACACGATCACGTCTGTCGGCTGAAGCTTCCCGATCGCGTGGCTGCCGATCTCGACGTCGTCGACGATGACGCCGTCCGGAACCGCGACGACGTGGTACCCGAGCCGCCGCAGGGCGACTGCGGCGGCGATCTGCTGCGAGAAGCTCATCTCCCGCAAGTCGGCGCGACGCACCTGCTGCGCGGTCGACCCTGGCGGCACGATCGCGCCGGCGGGCACGATCGTGGCGCCCGACCGGATGAAGGGGAAGAGCGACTCGAGCATGCTCGCGCGCCGCTCGAACACGTCGACGAAGTAGATCGCGCCCGGGCCTTTCGCGGGATGCGCGTCCTGCACGCGCACGAGCGGCGCAACCGGGTGCGCGACGTCGGGCAGGAGGATGTAGTCGTTGGACGGGACGAGGTAGAGGACGATCCCGGCGATGACGAGCAGCCCGACGAGCGCGCCGGCGATCTGCGCGGCGCCGATCGTGCGCCGCATCAGAAGAGCGCCCGCTGGAGGCCGCCGTCGACGACGAACGTCTGACCGGTGAGATAGCTCGCGCGCGCGCTCGCGAGGAAGCACACGAGGTCGCCGAGCTCGTGCGGCTCGCCCCAGCGGCGCAGCGGGATGTCGGCGAGGTCGGCGTCGGAGGGGCCGTTCGGATAGAGCTGATCGAGGCGCGCGGTTGCGATGCGGCCGGGTGCGACGCAGTTGACGGTGATCCCCTGCGGCCCGAGCTCGCCGGCGAGCGTCTTCAGGAAGCCGGCGACGCCGGGCCGGAGCATGTTCGACAGCGCGATGTGCCCGACGGGCTCCTTCGACGCGATCGACGTGATCGCGAGGATCCGCCCCGCGCCGCTCGCGGCGAGATGGGGAAGGCACAGCTGCACGAGGCGCACGAGCGGCTGGAGCAGCAGCTCGACCGCATGCTCGAGCGTCTCCGGCGTCACGTCGAGTGCCTTCCCAGGCGGCGGGCCGCCCGAGTTCCAGATGAGGACGTCGAGGCCGCCGAAGGCGCTGAGCGTCTGCTCCACGGCCCGCTCGAGGTCGCGCGGAACCGTGACGTCGCCACGCAGGCCGAGCGCGCCGATGCGCTCGGCTTCGCGCTCGACGAGATCGCGGCGGCGTCCGACGATCGTGACGTTCGCGCCCTCGGCAGCGAGCGCTTCGGCGCTCGCGAGGCCCAGGCCCGACGACGCGCCGAAGACGAGCGCGGTCCGTCCCTTGAGCCCGAGATCCAAGGTTCCCTACGTCGTGAGCACGCCGACGACCTCGCGCACGGCCGCGGAGCTGGCCTTCAGCGCGTCTTCCTCGTCGCCCGAGAGGTCGAGCTCGACGATCTGCTCGATGCCGGCGGAACCGAGCTTCACGGGCACGCCCATGTACAGCCCGTCGATTCCGTACTCGCCCTCGAGATACGCCGTGCACGGGAGAACGCGCTTCTCGTCGAGCATGATCGAGTCCACCATCTGCGCGGCGGCCGCCCCCGGCGCATACCACGCCGAGGTGCCGAGCAGGTTGACGAGCTCGCCGCCGCCCTTTGCCGTCCGCTCGACCATAGATTGGATGCGCTCGTCGGAGACGAGCTTGCGGAGCGGCACGCCGCCGACGGTCGTCGCCGAGACGACCGGCACCATCTGGTCGCCGTGGCCCCCGAGCACCGTTGCCTGCACGTCCTTCACCGACGAGCCGGTTTCCCACGCGATGAAGGTCGAGAAACGCGCGGTGTCGAGGATGCCCGCCATCCCGAAGACGCGCTCCTTCGGCCAGCCGGAGACGTTCTTCGCCACATGGCACATCGCGTCGAGCGGGTTGGAGACGACGATGAGGATCGCGTCGGGGCTCTGTGCGACGACCTGCTCGGTGACGGAGCCGACGATCTTCTCGTTCGTCGAGACGAGATCGTCCCGCGACATTCCCGGCGAGCGCGGGAGGCCGGCGGTGACGACGACGACGGTCGAGCCCGCGGTTTCCTCGTAGCCGTTCACGCCGGAGACGTTCGGCTCGTATCCGAGGACGGCGCCCATCTGGTTGATGTCGAGCGCCTTGCCCTGCGGTAGCCCTTCCTTGATGTCGACGAGCACGACGTCCGCGTAGTCGCGCGTCGCGAGGACCTGCGCACACGTCGCGCCGACGTTCCCGGCGCCGACGACAGTGACCTTCCGCCTGTTGCTCATACGGTGACTGCAGCCTCCAGCTTCTCGATGATCGCGTCGGCCACTTCGCTCGTCCCGACCGCGGTCGGGTCGTCGCGGGTCGGCTTCATGTCATATGTCACGCTCGCGCCCTCGGCGATGATGTCGGCGATCGCGCGCTCGAGGCGCATCGAAGCGCCCTGCTCGCCGAGGTGGCGGAGCATGAGCATCCCCGACAGCAGCTCTGCAATCGGGTTCACCTTGTTCTGCCCCGCGTATTTCGGCGCCGAGCCGTGCGTCGGCTCGAACACGGCGACGTCGTCGCCGTAGTTCGCGCCCGGGGCGACGCCAAGGCCGCCGATCATCCCGGCGCAGAGGTCGGAGAGGACGTCGCCGTAGAGGTTCGGCAGCACGAGCACGTCGTATTCCTCCGGGCGCTGCACCAGCTGCATGCACATGTTGTCGACGATGCGGTCGTCGAATTGGATGTCCTCGTTCTCTGCGGCGACCTCGCGCGCGACGCGCAGCCAGAGGCCGTCGCTGAACTTCATGATGTTCGCCTTGTGGACGGCCGTGATCTTCTTGCGGTTGTTCCTGCGTGCGTAGTCGAACGCGAACTCGAAGATGCGGCGCGTGCCGGAGATCGAGATCGGCTTGATCGAGATGCCGGCGTCGCTGTGGCGCAGCTTGCCGCCGTGCGCCTCGATCCAACGGATGAGCTCTTCGGCGTCCGGCGTGCCCTGCTCGTACTCGATCCCCGCGTACAAGTCCTCGGTGTTCTCGCGGATGATGATCAGGTCGACGTCCTGGAAGCGCGAGCGGACGCCGGGATAGCTCTTGCACGGCCGAACCTGCGCGTACATGTCGAGCTCCTTGCGGAGCGCGACGTTCACCGAGCGGAAGCCGCCGCCGACCGGGGTCGTGATCGGCCCCTTGAGCGCGACGCCGGTGTCGCGGATGGCGTCGAGGACGTCGGGCGGGAGCGGGTTGCCGTCGTACCGCTCCATCACGTCGGCGCCCGCCTCCCGGACATCCCAGTCGAACTCGACGCCGGTCGCCTCGAGCGCGCGGCGCGTCGCCTCGGTCAGCTCGGGCCCCGTCCCGTCGCCGGGAATGAGTACGACACGGTGGGCCACGGGGCGGAAGTGTATGTAGGTTGCTCCGCATGTCGTTGCAGGAAGCGGCGGCGCAGGCGGCTGCGCTCGCGCAGGCCGGGTCGGAGCGCGAGCTCGCCGAGCTGCGGGCGGAGTGGGGCGACGAGCTCGAGGCGGCGGCGCGCAGTCAGGATTTCCGCGAGCGCGCGGTCGCGTTCCGCGCGATCGGCCAGTTCCGCTGGCGGGCAAAGGAGGAGCTGCTACGCCGCGGGCTCGACGACGAGAGCCCGGCCGCGCGCGGCTCGGCGCTGCTGTCCCTCGAGCTTCTCTCGCGCGACCATCCGTCGACGGTGAACGGGGTTCGCCCGCTGCTGCACACGCTCGTCAGCACCGACGGCAACGAGGCCGTGCGCCGGCTCGCGGTGATGTCGCTCAAGAACGGATCGCCGCAGCGCGACACGATCGTCCTGCTCGAGGGCATCGCGGGAGACGACGAGTCGGACGCGCAGTTGCGCAAGGCGGCGGGCGGCGTCGCCCAGCAGCTCAAGAGGAAACAGCCGCGCCGCTAGCCGCAGCAGTTGGTGCAGACGCGGGCGTGGATCTCATGCCCGCACGAGGGGCAGATCCGCCGGCGGTGACGCCACTCGAGGGCGCTCTTCTGCAGGCCCGCGGTCATCATCACCCAGCCGATTCCGACGGTGAGGATGGCGAGCATCGCGATGTGGAGGTTCAGTGTCATGTCAAGCCTTCTTCCGGGCGTGTGGATGCGCCTGAAAGAACAACTCCTTTCGCCGCCGATCGGATACGTGGGTGTACCGCTCGGTGGTGGATAGATCGGCATGTCCGAGCATTTCCTGGACCGATCGGAGGTCGGCGCCGCCCTCGAGGAGATGGGTGGCGAAGGAGTGCCGGAGGAGGTGGGGGTGGACGCGCTCCGGCTCCAGGCCGGCCGAGCCGGCGAGGCGCCTGAGGATGAGGAAGGCGCCTGCGCGTGTCAGCGGGCCGCCCTTGGCGTTGAGGAACAGCTCCGGGCGGTGGCGGGTGTCGAGGTACGGCCTCCCCCGGGCGAGGTAGCGGCGGAGGGAGTCGACGGCCTCGCGGCCGATCGGCACGACCCGCTCCTTCGAGCCCTTGCCGAGGCAGCGGACGAGGCGGCCGTCGAGGTCGACGGCGGCGCGGTCGAGACCGACCGCCTCGCTGACCCGGAGGCCGGCGCCGTAGAGGAGCTCGACGAGGGCGCGGTCGCGCATCGCTCGCGGCGACGTTCCCGTTGCCGCTTCGATGAGCCGCTCGGCCTCGCCGGGCGAGAGCGTCCGCGGGAGGGTGCGCGCGCGGCGCGGGAGCTCGAGCTCGGCCGCGGGATTGTCCGCGCGTGCGCCGACGAGCATCTCGTGCTTGTAGAAGGAGCGCAGCGCGGCGATGCGGCGCGCGATCGTCGTCGCCGCGAGCCCGCGCGCGCGCATGTGCGCGACGTACTCGGCTAGGCGGCCGGGCGTCGCTGCGGCGGGCGAGCCCTCGAGGAACGACGTCAGGTCGGCGAGGTCGCGGCGGTACGCGTCCACCGTCTTCGGCGCGAGCCGCGTCGCCGAGAGCGCGAGGAACGAGTCGACGGCTTTGTCGTTCATGAGCGCGGATGGGCGTGGTCGTAGACGCGGCGCAGCCGCTTCGCGTCGACGTGCGAATAGACCTGCGTCGTCGAGAGCGAGCTGTGGCCGAGCAGCTCCTGGATGGTTCGCAGGTCGGCGCCGCCCTCGAGCAGATGCGTCGCGAACGCGTGCCGCAGCCGGTGTGGGTGCGGGACGAGCCGGCGGAGCGTGCTCGTGTCGAGCCGGCGGCCGCGCATCGACAGGAAGACGGCGTCCTCGGCGCCGTGCGCCAGCTCGGGCCGCGCGTCGCGGAGGTAGCGCGCGAGCCAGTGCGCCGCCTCCTCGCCGAGCGGGACGACGCGGTCCTTCGCGCCCTTGCCGCGCCGCACGTGTACGAGCTCCTGCTCGAAGTCGACGTCGGCCAGGTCGAGCCCGACCGCCTCGGCGCTGCGAAGGCCGGCGGAGTACACGAGCTCCACGAGCGCCCGGTTGCGAAGCGAGACCGGGTCGTCGCCCTCGAGGCTCGCGAGCACCGCGTCTATCTCGGAGGTGCGGGGCGCGTCGGGGAGGCGGCGGACGCGGCGTGGCGCGAGGACGGCATCCGGGACGCGCGCTTTTCCGAGGGCGTGCCGAAGGAAGGCGCGGACGGCCGACAGCTTGCGGGCGATCGTGGAGCCTGCGAGCTTGGCCGGGCGCCGGCCGGGCCTGGCGGCGCCGAGATGGGATGCGTAGTCGACGAGGACGCGGATGTCGACGTCGTCGAGCGCGATGCCGCTCTGTTCGAGCCAGCGGCAGAACTCCTCGACGTCGTAGCGGTAGACGCGCCGCGTCCCTTCCGAGAGCGTCGGTGAGTCGAGAAAGCGCGCGGCAGCCGTGCGGGCGTCCACGGTGAGTATTTCGACGCCGGGCTCGCGCAGCCTCTCGCGGACCGGGCAGGCTAGGGATGTGTCGGCCTTCGGAGATACCCGCGCGTTCCTGGGGCGGCGCTCGCAAAGGAGGCAAGCGAGCGGCGCGAAGGGCAGTACAGGTGGTACGACCGAGCGCCGCTCGCGCTGCATCCTGCCGCGAGCGTCGTCAGGCGGCGGCGGAGCCGGGCTTCGCCAGGCGGGAGCCGACGCCGGCCAGGGGCGCGCGTGAGGCACAACCAAAGGGTCTGGCTTGCGCTCGGGACGGTGTACGTCATCTGGGGCTCGACGTACCTCGGTATCAAGCTCGCCGGGGAGACGATCCCGCCGCTCTTCGCCGCCGGGACGCGGTTCGTCGCCGCCGGGCTCCTGATGGCGGCGTTCACGGCGCGTCGCCGCGGCGTCCGGGTGCTTCGGGTGCGCCCCGTCGAGCTCGCGTCCGCCGCGCTCGTCGGCCTCCTCCTGCCGGGCGCGAACGCGATCCTCTTCGTCGCGGAGCGGCACGTCGCGACGGGACTCTCCTCGCTCATCATCGGCGCGGTCCCGCTCTGGATCGTCGTCATGCGGACGACGACCGGCGACCGGCCGCCCGCGGTTGCGCTCGGCAGCGTCGTCGTCGGCTTCGGCGGGCTCGCGATCCTCGTCCGGCCGAACGGGGGCGCACCGCTGTGGGCGCTCCTCCTCGTCCTCTGCTCGTCCGTGCTCTGGGCGACGGGTTCGTTCCTCTCGAGCCGGCTGCCGCTGCCGCGCGATTCGTTCGCCGCAACGACGTACGAGATGCTTGCGGGTGGCGCCGTGCTGCTCCCGATCGGGATCGCGACCACGAGCCCGCACTTCTCCGCCTTCTCGTCGCGATCCATCGGCGGCTGGTTCTACCTCGTCACGTTCGGATCGCTCGTTGGCTACACCGCGTACGTCTGGCTCCTCGACAACGCCCCCATCGGGAAGGTCGCGACGTACGCGTACGTGAACCCCATCGTCGCGATTGCGCTCGGCGCCCTCGTGCTGCACGAGAAGCTGACGTGGACGATCGCCCTCGGCGCGCTGCTCGTGCTCGCGTGCGTCGCGGTCGTCGTGCGTAGGGAGTCGGTTCCGCCCGAGGCGGAGGCCGTCGGAGCGGGCGCGGCAGCGGCGGAGACCGCCGCCGACTCACTCGCGGCGCGCTGAGCGGCCGTCGCGTGCGTGCGTTAAATAGTTGACGCGTCTGCAATCGGGAGACCCACCTCCCGCCCCGTCGGCACGAGCCTATCCCTGCGCGCCGCTGCAATGGTGACGAGAGGCTGGAGGATGTCGGGAGCTTCAGAGCTCGCCGGGAAGCAGCGAGTACATCACCCAGCTCTGGCGGCGTCCGAGCCGCGCGTTCCAGTGCACCTCGCGCAGCACGCCCTCGGCGGTGAAGCCCGCCTTCTCGGCCACGCGCCGGGAGGGCATGTTCTCGACATCGGCGCGGAGCTGCACGCGGGCCGCGCCCTGCTCGAACGCGACCTGGCCGGCGAGGACGAGAGCGCGCGTCGTCACGCCGCGGCCGCGCGCATCCGCTCGCGCCCAGTAGCCGATCTCGGCCACGTCCTCGTTCCAGCGAAGGCCGATCCCGCCGAGGAGGTGCCCGGATGAGCCGTCGATGACCGCGAACGCCGTCTCGCCGATCCCGGTGATGAACGCGAGCGCGTCCGTGGCGGTGTACGGCTGCGGGATCTGGTCGAGCCAGCGGCCGATCTCGGGATCGCCGTCGATGCACTCGACGAGAGCCTCTGCGTCCTCCCGCTCCCACGGCCTGAGCGCGATCACACCGTCGCTCCGCAGCCGCTCACCCATTGTCCGTACGATACGGGGGTGACGACGATGGACGTTCGCGGTGGCGTGGACCTCCGCATCCACGGAATCACGCCCACCGGCACCGTGGTGGCGAACCCGAGCACGCCGATGCTCTACGAGCACGCGGTCGCGCGCGGCGAGGCTCGGATCGGAGAGGGCGGGCCGATGGTCGTCGACACCGGCAGCCACACCGGCCGCTCGCCGAAGGACAAGTTCGTCGTCCGCGAGCCCGGCTCCGAGGCCCGCATCTGGTGGGACGGCAACCAGGAGACGTCCGAAGCGACGTTCGAGCATCTCCGCGACAAGGTCACCGACTACCTGTCGCACGAGGAGACGCTCTACGTCATCGATGCCTTCGCCGGTGCGGATCCGGAGCACCGCATCGCGGTGCGCGTCGTCACGACGCACCCGTATCACGCCCTCTTCGCAAAGACGATGTTCATCGACCCGACGCCGGACGAGCTGCGCGGCTTCCAGCCGCAGGCGCTCGTCCTGCACGCGCCCGCGCTCCAGGCCGTCCCCGCGGACGATGGGACGCGTTCCGCCACCTTCATCTTCCTGCACCCGGCCCGCACCGAGCTGCTGATCGGCGGGACGTTCTATGCGGGCGAGATCAAGAAGTCGATCTTCACCGTCATGAACGACCGGCTGCCGCTCGAAGGTGTGTTGCCGATGCACTGCTCGGCGAACGTCGGCGACGGCGGCCGCTCCGCCGTCTTCTTCGGCCTGTCGGGCACGGGGAAGACGACGCTCTCGGCCGATCCCGAGCGCGCCCTCATCGGCGACGACGAGCACGGCTGGGGGACGAATGGCGTCTTCAACTTCGAGGGCGGCTGTTACGCCAAGGTCATCCGCCTGTCGGCGGAAGCCGAGCCGGAGATCTACAAGACGACCCACACGTTCGGGACCATCCTCGAGAACGTCGCGATCGACGCACGCGGAAAGCTCGACCTCGACGACGACTCGAAGACGGAGAACACCCGCGCGGCCTACAAGCTCGAGGAGATCGCGCACGCGCACCCGGACAAGCGAGCCGGACATCCGTCCGCCGTCGTGATGCTGACCGCGGACGCGTTCGGCATCCTGCCGCCGCTCGCGCGGCTCGACCGCGACCAGGCGCTGTACTACTTCCTCTCCGGCTTCACGTCGAAGCTCGCCGGCACCGAGATCGGGATCACCGAGCCGCAGCCGACGTTCTCGACGTGCTTCGCGGCGCCGTTCCTGCCGCAGCCCCCGTCCGTCTATGCCGACATGCTGGGGCGCAAGCTCGACGAGCACGGCTCCGCCGTGTGGCTCGTGAACACCGGCTGGACGGGCGGTCCGTTCGGCGAAGGTGCGCGCATGCCGATCGCTGCGACGCGAGGCCTCCTGCACGCTGCGCTCACCGGCGGGCTCGAGGACGTCGAGTACCGCGTCGACCCCGTCTTCGGCTTCCGGGTGCCGCTCGAGGTGTCCGGCGTGGATTCGAAGCTGCTCGACCCTCGGAGCACGTGGAGCGACCCGGAGCGGTACGACCGGAAGGCGCGCGAGCTCGCGCAGATGTTCCGGGACAACTTCGAGAAGTTCCCCCCGGAGCTCGCAGCAGCCGGGCCGGTAGTCTGACCTTCCGGTGATCGGCAAGCACGACGTACTCGTGATCGGGGCCGGGTGCGCAGGGATGCGCGCGGCGATCGAGGCGTTCGACGCGGGCTCCGACGTGGCGATGATCTCGAAGATCCACCCGACGCGGTCGCACTCCGGTGCGGCCGAGGGCGGGATCAACGCAGCGCTCGGAAACGCATCCGAGGACAGCCCCGAGATCCACGCGTTCGATACCGTCAAGGGCTCGGACTACCTCGGCGACCAGGACTCGATCGAGATCCTCTGCGACGAGGCGCCGGGTGACGTCTACCAGCTCGAGAACTGGGGCGCGGTGTTCTCCCGGACGGAGGACGGACGGATCGCGCAGCGGCCGTTCGGCGCCGCCGGCGCGCCGCGCACGGCGTATGCGGCCGACATCACCGGTCACGTGTTGATCCAGGTGCTGTACGAGCAGGTGGTGAAGCGCAACATCAGGGTCTACGAGGAGTACTTCGCTTGGAAGCTCGCCGTCGACGCGGACCGCTGCGTCGGCGTGCTCGCCTGGGATCTCATCCACGGCGGGCTGAAGGCACTTGCCGCCAAGACGACGATCATCGCAACCGGTGGCGCAGGCCGGCTCTACGTCGGCACCACGAACGCGTACGCATGCACAGGCGACGGGATGACGATGGCGCTGCGCGTTGGCGTCGCGCTGAAGGACATGGAGATGATGCAGTTCCATCCGACGACGCTCGCGCCGACCGGCGTGCTGATCACAGAGGGTTGCCGCGGTGAGGGAGCGTTTCTGCTGAACAAGGACGGCGAGCGCTTCCTCAAGCGCTACGCGCCGAACGCGATGGAGCTCGCCTCACGTGACGTGATCTCGCGCGCCGAGCAGACCGAGATCGACGAGGGGCGCGGCATCGACGGCAACGTCATGCTCGACCTGCGCCATCTCGGCGCTGCCAAGATCCTCGAGCGGCTGCACGGTACGCGCGAGCTGTCGATGGTCTTCGCCGGGGTTGATCCGATCTACGAGCCGATTCCGGTCCGGCCGGGCGCCCACTACCACATGGGCGGTGTCGACACGGACGTCTGGGGGCGCACATCGCTTCCGGGTCTGTACGCGGCCGGCGAAGTTGCGTGCATCTCGGTGCACGGTGCGAACCGTCTCGGCGGCAACGCGCTGATGGAAACGATCACGTTCGGACGTCGCGCAGGCGCGGACGCATCGGATGTCGCGTTTCGCACGGAAGATGCCACGATTCCCGAGTCGGTCGTGCGCGATGCGGAAGCCGAGCTACAGGAGCTGCTCGACCGGCGCGACGGCGAACGTCCGTGGAAGATCCGCGACGAGCTCGCGGAGACGATGCACCAGAACTTCGGCGTCTTCCGGCGCGAGGAGCAGATGGTCGAACAGGGCGAGATCATCGCCGGTCTCCGCGAGCGGTTCGAGCGTGTCGTCGTCGAGGACAAGGGCGACGTCTTCAACAATGATCTCACGCAGGCACTCGAGCTCGGCTACCTGCTCGAGCTCGCGGAGTGCATGGTCGTCGCCGGCATCGCGCGCAAGGAG